>CAZXCE010000349.1:0-8655 GCA_964639175.1 uncultured Clostridia bacterium | reverse complement strand
TCATCATCTGGGCTTCACTTCCAGCCAGAACCAGCGCGCGCCTGAGACCATACACGCCGTCGCCATTTTTCACGTCACCCAGCCCGGTATCACAGGCGGAGAGCACGACCAGTTTCGTGCCCCAGAGATTGAGTTGGGCGGCTTCAAGGGCGGTCATCACGCCATCGTTATCTTGTGTGCCGCCCTGATTGGCACCAGCGAAAAACAACATTGACCGGAGCAGGGGATTGGCCTGTTGTTCTTTTTCAAAATTGAAAGTGGCTCTTTCTATGTTTCGCTTCAGTTGGTTAGAAGGAGTCGTTTCCGACGGTTGAGGCGCATCTTCCAGAAAATAGCCGTGGGTGGCAATATGGACCAGGACTGGTCGCTTGACCTGTTTCAGGTCTTGCTCGGTTGCTTCAGCCCGCACCTTCAAAACCGCGTTCGGAAAGATGGTTTTGAGCTGTTCACCCTCAATTCGGGTTCCGGCAAGTCGTGTCAGCCGACCAAGCTGGTGGCCCAGCATTTGTGGTCCGGTTCCATCCAGATAATCCGGGTCAGTGATTACCAACGGCGGTTGCTGGCTTTCGTTTTTGACCGCCAGTCGCAGCACGTCACGCCCGCTGGTCAAATAGGTCAGCATGTAGGTTTCGACCAGGAACTTTCCCTGTTCATCCATCAGGGCAGCAAAGGGAATCAAATTCAATACACCGTCAGGGGAGATCAGCAGGTGCCGGGTATTTCCGACCAGCGCCCGGACTGGTTTCATCACCAGCCTGTCCAGCGCCTGGGCGGCTGGGGCAACGTCTTTGATCTGGTCTGTCCTGGGGGTGCTCACTGCTTTGCGAAAGGCCATCACGGCCTGTTCAATCGGGGCCGCCTCGCCTAAATCTGCCCACCTGATTGTCCCCGCGTAGTCCAGTGTGTAGACCGCCATCCGCTGTGTTCCAAATTGAAATGTTTTGGGGGTATAGGATTTGTAGGTGGTAAATTCAATCAGCACCCCATCAGCCGGAAGCTGTTTCTGAATGTTTTCCAGGGTAATTGGCGTCACCTGGGTTTTAAATTCAGTGCTTTTAGTGCTGATTTCGGCTTCCAGCCTGTCTTTTTGGGTTTCCAATTCGTTGACATAGGCCAGATGTTCTTCGGGTGTTTGTTTGTCAGGACCGCGCAACGTCAGCGCCGAAATTTGACCGGCCAGGCTGGCATAAGTCTCCAGCAGTTGTTGAGTCTCAGGTGTTTGCTGTTGCCGCAGGGTTTCGATAGCCGTCGTCATGGCATCCAGTGCCCGTCCTTTGCGACGCAACAGCGCGGTCAACGCTGCCTGTCTGGCCTCACGCGATTGGGGCGCCGATTGAAGATGCAGGGCCAGGATCACATCGGTGTAACTGCTTGTTTGTTTGAGATAGAGGATTTTCTGTTGTTCAGAACCTGCGACCAGGTTGCGCTTCAAATCTCTTTCGCTGGCGTCATTGGCTTGAATCTGAAATTGAATGGCCTGTGACAGATTCCCTGCAGCATGAAACATATTTGCTAAATTGTTGAGGGTTACTGCAACCTGTGGGTGGTCAGGTCCCAGTACTTTTTCGCGGATGGCCAGGGCCCGCCGGTAAAGTAATTCAGCTTTCTGGTAATTCCCCAGGCTGTTGAAGAGATTCGCCAGATTGTTGAGATTGCTGGCTGTCGCTGGATGGTCAGCTCCCCACACTTTCTCCCGGATCGCCAGCGCCCGCTGGTAGAGTGGTTCGGCGCGTTGATAGTCTCCTATGGTCCAATACAAATTCGCCAGATCATTGAGCACGTCAGCAACTTCCGGATGATCAGGCCCCAGCACTTTTTCACGGATCGCCAGGGCCCGCTGGTAGAGTGGTTCCGCCCGTTGATAGTCTTCGCTGGCCCAGTAGAGGTTGGCCAGATTGTTGAGGCTGCCTGCTGTCTCCGGGTGTTCAGCGCCCAACACTTTCTCCCGAATGGCCAGCGCCCGCTGATGAAGCGGTTCGGCTCGCTGAAAATCGCCGTTGGTCGTGTAGAGGGTGGCCAGGCTATGGAGCGTGAAGGCTGTATCCGGATGGTCAGGCCCCAGGGCTTTCTCCCGAATGGCCAGCGCCCGTTGGAGGTAGTGTTCCGCTTGCTGGTAGTTGCCCTGATCCCAGGAAAGTTTGCCCAGGTTGTTGAGGCAGGTGGCGACCTTTGGATGGTCAGGGCCCAGTGATGTCTCATAGATGGCCAGTGCCCGATGATACAAAGGTTGGGCTCGCTGATAGTCCCCTTGTTCATTATAGAGAAGCGCTAAATTGGTGAGACTGTTGGCCACATCCAGGTGATTAGCCCCCAACGCTTTTTCCCGGATGGCCAGCCCTTCCTGGTACAGCGGCTCGGCTTTTTTGTAGTTACCTTCTTCCAGGTACAGATTGGCTAACCCGGTGAGGCTGGTAGCGATACTTGGGTGTTCAGCGCCAAGCACTTTTTTCTTGATCGCCAGGGCCCGCTGATAGAGTGGCTCGCCTCGCTGATAGTCGCCTGTGTTTCGGTAGAGGGTCCCTAAATTGTTGAGGGTGATAGACACATCCAGATGCTCAAGACCCAGTACTTTCTCCTGAATAGTCAGGGCCTGCTGATAGTGTGATTCAGCCTTTTGAAAGTCACCCGTGGCCTGATAGACCAGCCCCAGATTATGGAGGCTGGTCGCAACATCTGGGTGAGTTGGGCCAAAACTTTTCTCCTGGATGGTCAAAGCTCGCTGATAGAGCGTTTCAGCCTTCTGAAATTCGGCTTTGGCACGATGGAAATTGGCCAGCAGGTTGAGCCTGGTTGCCAGCAGCGTATGCTCTGGGCCAAAGATTTTTTCGCTCTGGTCCACCGCTTGCTGGGCCAGGATGATGCCTTGATCATATTTTCCGGCTCGATACAGTTTTTTCGCCTCCGCATCGAGTTTCTCAATCTCAATCTGAGCCCGTTCCTGGTCCGTGGCTGGTCTGACTGCTTCTGGTTTGAGTTCATACTTGCCGGTCTGTGCGGTTTTATTCAACGATTCGATCTCAAGTGTGTACTGACCAGCTTTTTGTGAAATGAAGGAAAGCGAGGTTTTGCCTTGGGTGTCAGTTCTGGAAGTTGTGGCCTCCTGAACCACTTTTCCATCTGGCCCCAGCAAGCGCACGACTGCCTCTATCCCTTTCTGGATTACGACCAGTTTCAGGGAATCATAAGCTTTTAATGTGAACTGGTAGCTGTGTTTTTCGCCACCCTTGAGTTTTCGCTTCGTCGGAGCGAGTGGTGCCGAAGTTGTGAGGTCATCAGCCTGGGAATTGGGAAGGCGGCTGATGCAAAGCAGACCTGCGATGATGATCAGGATAAAGATAGAAGAGGGTTGCACCCGAAACGGCAGGCATTTCATGGAGCAGATTCCTTTCAATTTTAAATCAGAGCTGAAGTTATGCCGGATGAAAAGCGCCTTGAATCTGACAAATGGCAGGCATTATGGAGTTAGGAATGAAAGGATGACGGCTGATCGAGGGCAACTCTGAATGTCAGAATTGTGGTTGCCAAGTTTATTATATCATTTTGGTGGGATTTTCCCGTCAATTGAAATCTCAAAGCTCAATGTGATTGACGTGCTCACATGCCCAGACGGGCGGCGGGATTGGTTCGCGCCACAACCGCCGACGTTTTCGCTCTGGCCTGGTCGTTGCCCAGGTAGTGCTGGTGGCCTGCCTGGTTCCAGCCGTTCGAGCCATGCGCACCAGCCCAACGATTGCGCTCCACTACGAATAGTTTTCGGAGTGCGGCGGCTTGACGCCGCTTTTCTATCAACGTCCGACGGCTTCGAGGGTTTGGTGTTTGAATTGAAGTTTGAGGTCATCAATTGGGTTTTGCCCAATGCCTGCATTCGCCGGGCTGGGAAGCAACGTCGGCTTGAATGAAGTGTGAGTTGGTCAAGCCAGGCTCATTCTTCAATTGCTTCAATCCCACGTTGCTTGAGATTCTCAAGGTGATCGTGCATTTCTTTGAGCTGGTCAGGGGAGTGACCCTGCCATTCCGTAACCTCGCTGATGACGCGAAATGGACTCCGAGAACGGTATGACTTCGTAGGGTTTCCGGGAAATCGTTTATTCGTGAGGTTCGGGTCATCTTCAATGGATCCGGTTGGTTCCACGATGTAAATCCTGCCAGAGCCTGCGCCAACGGCCAGCTCAGCTCCCCAGATAGCCGCATCCAGTGTGGCCGTCAGATAAACGAAAGCCGCCTGTTTCCGTTTGCCATAGTTGGAAGCATAGCCCGGTTCGATGAGATCACCGACCTTCAGGTCGGCTTTTGTGCCGTGGTAGTACGTTTGTGAATCAGGATTGTCGCTGATAGCCATTTACTACTCCAGATGTTGAGGGGATTAGCCAGATGGTATTCATCGCTTACAACGGGCAGAAAGAGTCGTGTGGTGACTACTTTTCCTGGAGAAACAGATCGGCCACGGTGTAAGCCTCAGTCGCCAATTCCCCAAAGGGAGTGAATAACAAATTGCAGTTGATGGAGACAACCAGGTCCTCTTCGGGGAAAAGTACAAAAAAGGACATCGCCCCGTTGGCAGTCCCACCATGGTGCACGACCTGGACTTCTCGCCCGCTCAGGGGAAGCTTTTCTCGCCCGCTACGCCATCCCATTCCATAGCCGGCGCCACTTTCCTTTCCATTCTTCAATTTCTGTGGCGTGGTGAGCAACCGGAAGGTGTCGGACTTCAGGAGCCGGTTTTTCAGCAACGCGTTGCCGATACGGACCATCTCCGTGGAGGTGGATACAAATCCCCCAGCCGCCCATTTGTTGCTGACATCCAGGGGACTGGCCAGCGAGGGCATGCCCATAAAACCCGCGCTATAGCAGGTTACCAGACCGGGCATGGGGGAGGGCCGCCAATCGGGGCCGGTTCGCGTCAAGCCCAAAGGTGAAAAGACCATTTTCTGCATGTAGGAGAGGAAGTCCTGTCCAGAGGCTGATTCGATAGCGGCGCTGAGCAGCACGAAGTTATAGGCCGAGTACGCATAATCAGTCCCCGGCTCGAACAGAAGGGGGGACTCCATAAAGACCTCCACCGCTTCCCGACTGGTCTTGAATCTGCGAGTGTTGTGATATTCCCCAGCCTTCATGTCATAGTCCCGGATGCCCGATAGATGTCCTGCCAGCAGGCGTACCGTAATGGCGTGCCCCTTTTCCGGGAAATATGGTACATACTTCTGGATGGGGGTATCCAAACGGAGCTTCTTGCGTTCAAGAAGTTGACCAAGAGCCACGGAGGTGAGCGCTTTGGAGGTACTCCCAATAGGGAAAACAGAGTCCTGGGTCAGGGGTGTTTTGCTGTGCAGGTCCGAAACGCCAAGGGCAGTGTTCCAGACCAATTGACCGCGGTGACCTACGGCAATGCACAGGCCAGGGATTTGCCGCTTCCCCATAAAAGCCTGAAGGTGTTGTGTGGCCCGTTGGGCGTTGGCCTCCAGGGAGGATTGAGGAGACTGAGCGGAGGAAGATTTCTCAGATTGAAGGTCGGCAATTCGATATGGACTGAAAAGTCTTGGAGGGACATTGATTTGTGCGCTGCAAGAAAGAGAGAGGATCAGGGCTGCAAGCTGCGCTGAAAAAAGCCGTTGCATATTGGTCATGGATTTCTCCAGAAGAAGGTGGTCTGTCGTCGCTTTTAAGGTCAAAAAAATTTTGTTGCGCGAGCGGTGTAGATAAGTATTTCCTGAGTTTTTATGATGGAAAGTTTTAGAAACTATTGAAAAGATTGGATTTATTTTCTGTATATTCCGTGTATCCCGTGGTTTCTCTATCTGAAATTCTCTCTTAGAGACTGCCTGGCAATTCAGGATTCTGTCTTGCCGCCAAAGTCTGCCGGCTACAACTTTGGCGTCAATGACGGTCGAGCGGCGGGGCAAACCATTTTCCACGTTCATGTTCACGTGATTCCGCGCTTCAACGGTGATTGTCCTGACCTGCGTGGTAGAATCCAGAATCTCAAAAAGTCTTTGGTGACTTACTTTTAGGTAGAGTTGAGACTATTTTAAGGCGACGAAGAATAGTGACGCCTCCATTGCGAGTGATCCCACAACAAGGATAACCAGGCAGATCTGACAGCGCTAGTCAGACAGCATTTCTGACGAAGAGGAATTTGTTTTCTTCGGTTGCGTGCCTGGCGAGTGTTACGAGTTCGCGCAGTACCCCAAGCACATCGGCTTCTTCCCAGCCAGAGAGTTCAAATTCCTCGCTCTGCGCCCACTTTCGGCCAACTGAGGCGATTTCGTCCTCACTGAGGTTGGCAAGAGATTGCTGTAGCGACAGTGTTACCTGTGTTATCCAGGGGCCTTCGTCACTGAGTTGTTTGACCAGTTGGTGTGCCGCAATCGCCTCCTGCACATCGCAATCCGTCAGAAGCGATTCAAGCGTGCCCAACTCCACGACTCCGGCGCCGCCATTTGACAGAAGCGTCGGGAAAATATTGCTGGGTTCATCCTCAATGTTGAGACTGAGAGCCTCAGTGCAGGTTGCCACAAACACGTCGGTGATTATACCCATCGCTGGTTCCTGCTCCTTGATTCGGTGATGACAGGGAAAGGTTTTCGCCAGTCTTTGCGAAATAGCCGAACTTATTGATTATGCCTCTCGATAGCGCGTAACAGGCGGATTGAGCAGATTTTCCAACTCAGAATTGTCTGTTGCCTTTTGTGATTAGATGGTGTTTGGTGACGTACTGCTATGCCCCTGCACTTCGTAACAAAGTTCCACCATGCCACTCTTGTAGGCTTTGACTTCTACCAGATGGAGGGCAATGTCTTTGTCGAGCTTCTCAAAGAAGGCTATTCCATTGCCAATCAAGACCGGCACAACCGAATAGCGAATCTCATCAGCCAGCCCAAGACGAAGGCATTCGCTTGAAACGGTACCACCTCCGACAAACCAGATGCTCCTGAACGCGGGCCGCAGGCGCTCATTTACCAACTGTGTCAGGTCACCTGAGTAGAACTCTACGGTATCCCGATTCCGTGGAAGATTGCGACTGGTCAGGACGAAGGTAGGTTTATCCCCATAGGACCAGCCCAACCCTTTGGCTTCGAAACCAAGCGCGGTTTCATAGGTTCGAGACCCCATGACGTAGCAGTCAATTGTCTTGAGGAATGCTTCGACGAATTCGGAGTCTATGGTGTCTCCGTCGGCGAATTCATCTGAGGTTTCGAGCCAGTCAACGCTCCCGTCCTTTCGAGCGATAAAGCCGTCGAGGCTTGCCACCATATGGATTGTAATTCGTGAATTATGAGAGATCGTCATGCTTGTGAACTCAACCGTTGTGGTTTGGAATCGAAAAAGAAGGCGTTCCTTTACCTTTCTCTTTTTCTCCGTTGCAGAAAGGTCAGTTTTCACCCGGCAGGTCACTGTCGCGGTTTTCGAATGGACAAATACCGGATATGCTCTGGAAGTCATTTAAACTCAAGAATTTTGTATACTTTGTTCAACTGAAAACCGCTATAAGGCCAGGCTGGCGAAAATGTACCGCGTACCGCCAGACCGGGCCTGGTGGCCTGCCGTTGGCGCTCTGTTTGAGCGGAGAGTCAGGCTTCGTCTTGGCTGATGAAGTTATAAACGAGCGCGCCAATGCCCGCGCCAACGATTGGTGCCAGCCAAAACAACCAGAGTTGCGCAATCGCCCAGCCACCGACGAAGATCGCCACGCCGGTGCTTCGAGCTGGATTCACTGAAGTATTTGTAACCGGAATGCTGATAAGGTGAATCAGGGTGAGCGCCAGCCCAATGGCGATAGGTGCAAAGCCTTGAGGTGCACGTTTGTCTGTCGCACCAAGAATGACGATCAGAAAGAACATCGTCATGACAATTTCCGTGACCATTGCCGCCACAAGAGAGTAGCCACCCGGTGAATGTGGACCATACCCGTTTGAGGCAAAACCCTTTGCGACGTCAAAGCCGGGAGCACCGCTCGCGATCAGGTAGAGCACCCCACCGGCGGCAATGGCGCCAAGGACCTGTGCAACGATGTACGGCGCCAGCTTATTTGCTGGAAAGCGTCCGCCAAGCCACAACCCGACCGAGACTGCCGGGTTGAGGTGGCAGCCCGAGATGTGCCCGATGGCAAATGCCATGGTAAGAACGGTCAGACCGAAAGCGAGTGACACGCCATGCAGCCCGATTCCGACTTGTGGAAATGCGGCTGCAAGCACAGCGCTACCGCATCCGCCTAACACAAGCCAGAAGGTGCCTAAGAATTCCGCGGTATACTTTTTCATGGTCTTTTCCTTAACGAAAGGTGGGGAGTGGTTGCCCTGCGACACCGAACCATTGATGAGGCGTCTCAATCGCACATAACAGGTCTATTGAGCGTGTGTTCCGGCTCAGCGTCGTCTAACAGGTGTAGTGAGGAATCTTTCAGGATGTTGTTGGATGAGGACATAGTAGGCACAAGAAACGACCATGGCAAGCAAGTTGCTGAGTACAAGTTCCCATAAATCAGGGATGGAATTTTGCTTCTTTGATCGAATGAAATTGGTTTTCGCCCGCAGGGTGGTGGAAAATAGCCGGCTTCCACATCTTTCACGTGTAGGTTTTTGGTTCTCATCCTGAAAGGATGAAGCAAGTTTAGCCGGTGGTCAGCGTGGCTTTGAACGCGCCACCACCGGATTTGGT
>CAZXCE010000348.1:0-8658 GCA_964639175.1 uncultured Clostridia bacterium | reverse complement strand
GGGCACGCCAGTTTTGCGCCCCGCAATGAAGACGAAGTGGAACTCCTCAGATATTTATGGAACCAATATTCCCACGTCAGTTGGGAACGGGTGGTTTCTGGAAGTATGGGCTTTCAAAATATCTACAATTTTTATCGCGATACACAACGAGCCACTGAACCTTCCGACCTGGCCGCGAAAATTCAAGCTGGCGACCCGGCGGCCATTATCAGCCAGTCAGCCAGTCAGGACATTGATATTGCGGTGAAGACGATGGAGATGTTCTTTACACTCTATGGTGCGGAAGCGGGTAATCTGGCATTGAAAATCATTGCGGTGGCAGGGGTTTATATCGGTGGAGGAATAGCCCCTAAAAATCTGAACTGGATGACCTCAGGAAGCTTTCTGGACTCTTTTTCAGCCAAAGGCCGATTTACCTCAATGCTTGAAGAGATTCCAGTCAAAATTATCCTGGATAGCCAGACCGCGCTGTATGGTGCCGCGAGATTTGCCCAGCTCAAAGGCGAGTAGCACGGCGGAATTCCAGGAATGGAATTATGAAGTGATCAGTTATTTCCAACCCTCTCAAATATCTGCTCATAATCCATAATCCATAATCCATAATCCATAATCTCTCAACTGCCTCTGGATTGAATAATAATCAATTCAGAGGCAGTTTGCTTTCTCCCAACTCAACTGTAAATTACAATAAAAACCAGAACGGTAATTACATAATCCACCACAAGAATTACCGCAATAATATCGTTACACTATTACTCATCATGAAAAATACCCACTCTGTTCTGGCAATCGATATTGGGACATCCTCAGTGCGCGCCGTCCTGTTTGATGCCCAGGGATATCCGGTACCTGGCGCTGAAGCCCGGAGAGCCTACCAGGTCCATTACACTTCAGATGGCGGCTGTGAAATACCAGCCGACGAACTTTTTTCCTGGGTACTTCAGACTATCTCAAGCTGCCAGGCTCAAGTTACAGCCACTGATGTCATCGGGGTGGGGATTTCCTGTTTCTGGCACTCGCTGGTCGGGATTACACCCGATACCCAGGCACCAGCAACCCCGGTGTACCTGTGGGCAGATACCAGATCACGCGGGGTGATTGATGAGATAAAAGAAGTTGAAGCGGAAGCTGAGCTTTTCGCCCGGACTGGCTGCCGGGTTCATACCACCTACTGGCCAGCCAAAATACGCTGGATCAAAGCCAGCCAGCCATCACTCCACTTCTCTGCCCTGTGGTGGATGTCATTTGCCGAATATCTGGGACTCCGGTTGTTTGGGGAACGGGTGGTGAGTGTCTCAATGGCTTCAGGAACTGGGGTATTTCATCAAGAAAGGGGCAACTGGGATCCACCAACCCTCGCTCTGTGTGGCCTGACAGAGTCACAACTTTCAACGATTGCCCCTGACACCCTGTGTTTTTCAGGGGCCAGGCTGTGTGCACCATACCAGGAGCATCTGGGCAGACTCACATCAGCGCAATGGTTTCTTCCGCTTGGGGATGGGGCCTGCAGCAATCTTGGAAGTGGCCCACTCGGCGAGACGTCAGCCATTCTCAACCTTGGCACCTCGGCGGCCCTGCGACTGAGCATCCCCGAAACATTCCAAAAACTCAAAACACCGGCCCTTGCCCAGCAACTGTTCACCGGGGGGCTCTGGCATTATCGGATTGACCAGCAATGGCATTTAGTTGGTGGTGCGCTGAGCAATGCTGGAAATCTGCTGGGCTGGCTGCGAGAGGTCCTTAACCTTCCATCAGCCGCCGAGATCAACCAATTCTTATCAGACTCTACACCTGACTCTCATGGCTTGAGTTGCCTCCCCTTCCTCGCCGGAGAACGCAGCCCAGGCTGGAGCGCTGATACCTCCGGTCTGGTGGCAGGCCTTCAGTTTCAGACCACTCCCCTTCAACTGGTCCAGGCAACCATTGAAACCATTGCGCTCCGTCTGGCCTGGATCTTAGAGAATCTGCGCCTGGCTGGGTTTCCAATTGATCAAGTTATTGCTTCGGGCGGGGCGCTGACGGCATTTCCGGCCTGGGCCCAAATCATCTGTGACGCCCTGAACCTGCCAGTTCTTCAGCTCGAAAACGCCGAGGGTTCAGCCCGGGGCGCCGCCTTGTGGGTCTTCCATCAGTTGGGCCGGCACGATCTGACCCAGGCCCAGATCCCGGCCAGTACGCTTTTTACTCCGGATCCAGCCCGGCACCACATCTATCGTCAGGCCCTGGTCCGCCATCAACAGTTCTATCACACCTTCCGTCACCAGCCTGCGCGCCCGGCATGCCCCAACCGGTTGTCCAGCTCCTGAGGGCGGACCGGCGATGACCAGCTCTCGACCAGAGCGCCGAAAAGCCCCATTGTACGGACTGGTTTCCTCGAAAAACCCCAAACCCCAAACCCTTTCCCTTGACACCTGCCACGCCAACTCTGATGATGCTCTCTTTCACTGCTTTTAGTGAATCTTTGGTGGCAACACTTTGCATTGAGCATCATTTTGGTCCACACACTTTCCCGGCGACTCCCCCTGGATTTTGGGAACCTGTGGACACGAAAAAAGGACATCGAACAACAATGAACGAGAAGTACCTCCCGCAAGACGTCGAACGCAAATGGCAAAAACGGTGGGCTGAGGACCATACCTTTGAGGTCCACCCGGATCCGAATCAACCCAAATTCTATTCACTGGAAATGCTTCCCTACCCCTCCGGGCGCATCCACATTGGTCACGTCCGTAACTATTCGCTGGGAGATGCATTTGCCTGGTATAAGCGCCTGAACGGGTTTAACGTGCTTCACCCGATTGGATGGGATGCCTTTGGAATGCCGGCTGAAAATGCCGCCATCAAACACGGCCAGCCGCCTGACACCTGGACGCGGTCCAATATCGCCGTCATGCGCGACCAGCTCAAACGCGTTGGGTTCAGCTATGACTGGTCCCGTGAAATCGCGTCCTGTACGCCCGAGTATTACCACTGGAACCAATGGTTCTTCATTCAAATGTTCAAAAAAGGGCTGGTGTATCGCAAGCTCGCCACCGTCAACTGGTGCGACAAATGTCAGACCAGTCTGGCCAACGAACAGGCGGAAGGTGGGTTTTGCTGGCGACATGAAGACACCCCGGTTGAAAAACGTGAGCTTGAACAATGGTATGTCCGCCTCACCCGCTATAACGAGGAACTGCTGGCTGGAATCAATGGCCAGCTGCAGGGCAACTGGCCGGAACGGGTACTCACCATGCAGCGCAACTGGATCGGTCGGAGCGAAGGCGCCCTGGTTGATTTTGCCCTCGCCCACGATTCATCCAGGTCAATCAAAGTCTTTACCACCCGGATTGATACCATCTTTGGGGCCAGCGCCATTGTGATCGCGCCGGAACACCCACTGGTCAGGCATCTGCTCGCCCAGTCACCCAATCGCGAACCGGTTGAAGAATTTATCAACCAGGTCAGCAAAATGAGCACGATGGACCGCATTGGCGAAGGCACCACCAAAGAAGGCATCAGCACCGGACTGTGTGCCGTCAATCCGTTTAATCAGGAACAGCTCCCGATCTGGGTGGCCAATTTCGTCCTGGCCGAATACGGCACCGGGGCGATTATGTGTGTCCCCGCCCACGATGAGCGGGACTATGAGTTCTGCCGCAAATACCATCTGCCCATCCAGCGTGTGATTTGGGGGTATACCGAGTCAGATGCCAATGTCACCCTTCGGTTTTCGGAACTGCCCTTTACTGATCCAGGGTTTCTCGGACCAAATTGCGGCCAGTATGCGGGCCTCCCTTCGGATGAAGCCCAGGTCACCATGGCTCAATTTGCTGAAACCAACGGATTTGGGCAGGCAACTGTCACCTACCGGATCCGTGACTGGGGTATTTCCCGCCAACGCGCCTGGGGTACACCAATTCCGATGATTCATTGTCCAACCTGCGGAATTGTGCCGGCTCGTGAAGAAGACCTGCCTATCAAATTGCCTGACAACCTGGATTTCTCAGTCGGTGCCCCGCTGACCCGTTGTGCCGAATATGTCAATGTCTCCTGTCCAACCTGTGGTGGTCCGGCCCGGCGGGATACCGACACCATGGACACGTTTGTTGATTCAAACTGGTATTATTTCCGGTACTGCGATCCAAACAACGATCAACTCCCCTTTGATCCCGCGATTGTCAAATACTGGATGCCGGTTGATTTCTACATCGGCGGCATCGAACACGCCGTCCTGCACCTGATTTATACCCGGGTCTGGACCATGATTATGCGCGATTTGGGTCTGGTTGAATTTGGCGAACCGGTCAAAACCCTGCTCACCCAGGGAATGGTCATCCTCAACGGTGCCAAAATGTCGAAGAATAAGGGCAATGTGGTTGATCCAGACGAAATGGTTGACCGCTATGGCGCCGATGCCACCCGGCTCTCGATCCTCTTTGCCGCACCGCCGGAAAAAGAAGTGGATTGGAAACAATCCCTCCGGGTCATTGCCCCAGAACATCCGCTGTTTGATCAGGTGTTGAAGGGAACCCGTACCTTTGATGACCAGAACCGGCTCTCGTTTATTTTGGAACAACCTGATGAGTCAACCCTGACGTTACCGGATCATGATGTATCGGTCGAATACCCAGCCGCGGAAGGTGCCATGCGGTATCTGGCGCGTGTCTGGCGACTGGTTCGTAAGTGGCATGCTCTGGCCGCAACCACCATGTTTGACAGCGAACCCACGACCTATTCTGATGCCCAGCAAACCATTCGCCGGGCGACCCACCAGACCATTCAGCGCATTACCCATGCCTATGAGGAAGGCCTCCGACTCAATGTCACGGTTGCCGCCTGTATGGAATTGACCAATGCCCTGTATGACTTTGATGCCACGGTGACTGAGGTTTCACAGGCGGCCCTGACCGATGTTTTTGTCATCAAAGAAGGACTTGAAGCGCTCGTGGTTATGCTGTCCCCTCTGGCACCGCATATTTCCGAAGAACTCTGGGAAGCACTCGGCCACACCTCATCTGTCTCAAAAGCCAGATGGCCGGTCTTTGTCGCCGAATGGGCACGCGAAGCTCAGCTTGAGATCCCGGTTCAAATCAATGGAAAACTGCGCACCAAAGTCCTGGTTGATGCTGAAGCCACCGAAGAACAGATGAAAGCCACCGTTCTGGCCGATCCCAAGGTTCAATCCTCCCTGGAAGGCAAAACCATCGTCAAAACCATCATCGTGCCAAAACGACTGTTGAATCTGGTGGTGAAATAGGGCGAACCACCGCCGGGAACAACTCAAGGGCTGGGGGCTGGGGCTTGGGGTATTAAAACCCGTCTTCTTCAGCCCGTTTTTTCAGCCCTCTCTCTTCAGCCCCCTGGCCCTCAGCCCGTTTTTTCAGCCCGCCCTCGAATCCAGACCTGAATTTCCTGCTCCAAAGCACCAAGTTCCTGCACCAGTTGCTGCCAGAGTTCACGCTGAACGACCAGACTCTGGTCTGGTCTCACCGCCTCACAGAGTTCCGAAAGTCGTTCAGCTCCCAAAATCCCCCCCTTGCTTTTGATGAGCGGGACCTCACGATGCAGCATGTCAAGGTCCCCACGCTCAAGCGCCTGGCCCATACCCTGGAGATGCCCCCGGAGTTCCTTCAACCGATGGTTGAGAATCTCGGTAAACTGACCATCAAAAATGGCAGCAAGTCGTTCTAAAACCTCGGTTTGAAGCACCATGCCCGAGGCGCTCGCCTGGTCAGATCCCAGGTGGCGCGGCACCCGAACCAGCATTGCCTCCAATTCCTCGATCCGAACTGGCTTGACCACGACCCCATTCATACCAGCCTCAAAGCAGGCTTCCCGATCCTGGTCAAAGGCATTCGCCGTCATGGCCACAATCCAGGGCTGCTTCATCTGTGGTCGGCCCCGAATCCAGCGAGTCGCTTCCAGTCCGTCCATTTCCGGCATCTGGATATCCATCAGAAGCAAATCATATGGTTTCTGCTCAACCCGAAGGCAGGCTTCACGCCCGTTGACCGCCACATCGGCCCGGTACCCAAGTTTTTCGAGCAGTCTCAATGCTACTTTTTGATTGATCTGGTTATCTTCAACCAGCAAAATATTCAGGGTTTGAACGGGACGCGCCATCCAAGGCGAAACGGAGTCTGTCCCACGGGATGTCACCTCAAGCACCGGAGCACGCTTTAATCGGAGCGTAAATCCAAACGTGGTGCCCTTGCCGACCGTGCTGGTCACCTGAATCTGCCCTCCCATCAAGGCCACCAGCCGGCTACTGATCGCCAAACCAAGCCCGGTGCCACCATATTTTCGGGTCGTCGAAGCATCCACCTGACTGAATGATTTAAATAATCGGTCCCGCCGATCAGCCGGAATCCCAATACCTGTATCCTGGACTTCAAAGCGGATCAAGTCCGGCAGTGCATCAGGAGTTTGATCAAGGTGCACCGTCAGCTCAATCCACCCGTGATGCGTGAACTTTACGGCATTTCCAATAAGATTGAGCAGGATCTGGCGAATTCGCCCAGAATCGCCACATACCTGGGACGGAAGCTCAGGGTCAATTTGCATTCGCAATTCAATCCCTTTCTCCTTTGCCGGTCGGGAAAAAATCTTGACCACATCCTCAAGACACCCGGCTAAATCAAATGGCACCTCTTCGAGTTCGATCACCCCTGCTTCAATTTTCGAGAAATCCAGAATGTCATTGATGATGGTTAGCAATGACTTGGTACTTGATTGGATAATTTGCGCACATTCCCGCTGGTGGGATGTCAGGGTTGAATCAGATAAAAGCTGGGCCATTCCCAGAATCGCATTCATCGGGGTCCGGATTTCATGGCTCATATTGGCCAGAAACTCAGACTTGGCCCGGCTGGCTTGAACCGCTTCCTCTTTGGCTTCGACCGCCTGGCGCTCTGAGTTTTTTAACTGGTCTACCATCCGGCCTAACTCTTCATTTTTACTGCGAATCGCTGCTTCGGCTTCGGCTCGCTGGAGATTTTCGGTTTCGATGGCCTTTTTTTGAATTTCAGCCGCTTCAGCTCGCGCCCGTTCAACTTCCCGTTCGGCGGTTGCCGCGCGGGCCAGGACCATGGCTTCCCGGAGTTGAAGCCGGGTGGCAGCCCGAAACCGAACCAGCCAGCCAAAGAGCGAAAGGCTTCCACCGAGCAAGACCAGATAGCCGGCATAGGCCCACGAAGTCCGCCACCAGGGGGGTGAAATCACAAGACGAATGACAGTCCCCTGTGTATTCCAGACCCCACTGCTGTTGGCGCCTCTGACTCGAAAAAAATATGTTTCAGGCAGCAGGTTCCCATACACCACCTGTGGCCGCCCTTTGACTTCAACCCATTCCTGATTGACACCCTCCAGTTGAATGGCATACTGATTTAACTCTGGTGCATTAAAGTCCAGAACGGCAAATTCAAATCCAACTGTGTTTTGTTTATCTCCGAGTGTCACTGATTCATTCACCGGGACCGGAATCCCGTTGACCAGAACCTGACTCACCACCACTGGCGGAATTGAAGAAATGGGCTGGATTGAATCCGGAGTAAATTGATTGAGTCCATTGGTACCGCCGAAGAACATCACCCCTGATCGTGTTCGGCAGAAAGCACCCCGGTTAAATTCCTTACCTTGTAAGCCATGTTCGGGCCCAAATAAGACAAATGTCCGATGAACCGGGTCAAAGCGGGCAATGCCATTGTCGGTACTAATCCAATACTTCCCTTGCAGGTCTTCTAACACTGCGTACGTTACATTATGGGGCAATCCATCGTGGGTCGTGAACTGTTCAAATCGATCCCGAGCTGGATCATAACAAAAGATACCGGCACCTTTGGTGGCGATCCAGATTTGTCCTTTTGAATCTTCACGAATACACCCAACGAGGATTCCGGTTTGATTGATTTTGAGTTGCTGATCATAGTGGACGCTGATGCCAGTTTCTGGATTGTAGCAAACTAAATCGCCATCGAGCCCGATCCAGAGCCAATGCCGACGATCCTCCATGACTGACTGCACATCCATATACTGGCCTGGTTGAAATCCTAACTCTTGCTGGTAGAGACGTGAGTGCTGACGATTTGAGTCAATTTGATACAATCCCCCATTTGTACCCACCCAGAGGTTTTCTTTTGAATCTTCATACAAACTATAAATAATGGTATTGGATGGGATGAGGGAAGACCGCTCAAACCGCTGTGTCCGACGATTCAAAGTCAGCAACCCCTTTGGTCCAGCCATTCCGACCCACAGTGTTCTCCGACGATCTTCACAAATAGCAAATAATCGGTCATCACCAATCGAGCCCCTGGTGACTGGCTGGCGGAACCGGGTAATGTCACCAGTCTGAAGATCAATCCGGTTTAAGCCGTTAAACTGGGTGCACACCCAGACGAACCCGTCCTGATCTTCACAAATGCCGCGAATATAATTTCCACTGATTGTTTTTTCATCAAATGGATTGTGCCGATACAGGTGAAATACATGCTTGTAGGCAGAATATTTGTCCAATCCGGTCACTCCATTGCCAACCCACAATACCCCAAACCGATCCAGCAATAAGGTTGTCACACTATTACTGGAGAGGCTTTCACTAACCCGATCATCGTGGGTACTCCACCGGGTCGTTCCGGTTTCAATATCTACCTGCGCCAGCCCGTTATCCTGACCGCC
>CAZXCE010000347.1:0-8675 GCA_964639175.1 uncultured Clostridia bacterium | reverse complement strand
GGCCAAAACCCTGTGCATTGTGTCGAGCAAATCCGGCAGCACCCTGGAACCCAACATCTTCAAGCAGTACTTTTTTGAACGCTTAAAAGAAACCGTTGGCGCCGACCAGGCCGGCAGCCACTTTGTCGCCATCACCGACCCCAACTCCAAGGTTGAACAGATCGCCACCAGCGAAGGCTTCCGCCATATTTTCCACGGCCTCCCCAGCATTGGCGGACGATATTCAGCCCTCTCGAATTTTGGCATGATCCCTGCCGCGGCCATGGGGCTCGATACCCTCAAATTCCTCGACCTGTCCGAAGAAATGGCCAGCGCCTGCTCGCACTGTGTGCCAACCGGCGATAACCCCGGTGTGGTGCTGGGCAATGTGTTAGGCGCCCTGGCCCGTGCTGGTCGCGACAAAGTCACGATCATTACCTCGCCTGACATCTGGGATTTCGGCGCCTGGCTTGAACAGTTGCTGGCTGAATCAACCGGCAAGGAAGGCAAGGGCCTGATTCCAGTGGATCGTGAAAACCTCGGTGCCCCAGAGGTGTATGGCAATGATCGCATCTTTGCTTACCTTCGGTCAGAAAATGGGGCCGACGCCGCCCAGGACGCGGCGCTTGATGCCCTCGAACAGGCCGGGCACCCGGTGGTTCGCATCAATCTGATTGATACCTATCACATCGGGCAGGAAATGTTCCGCTGGGAAATCGCCACCGCCGTCGCTGGCTCCGTCATCGGAATCAATGCCTTTAACCAGCCCGACGTCGAAGCCAGCAAGATTGCAACCCGCAAACTCACCTCAGAATATGAAAAGACCGGCTCACTTCCAGCCGAATCACCGTTCTTTGAGGCTGATGGAATCAAACTCTTCAGTGATGAAGCCAATGTCGCGGCCCTCACCGCAGCCGTCGGCGACAATCAATCACTCACTGCATTTGTCAAAGCTCATCTCGACCGATTGACCGATGGTGATTATTTTGCTGTTCTGGCCTATGTCGAAATGAATGAAACCCATGACCAGCCACTCCAGGCCCTTCGACACCAGGTCCGCGACAGCAAGAAAGTGGCGACCTGCCTTGGGTTTGGACCACGCTTCCTCCACTCAACCGGCCAGGCATACAAAGGTGGTCCGAATTCAGGGGTCTTCCTCCAGATCACCTGTGACGATGCCGCTGATTTGCCCGTACCAGGACAAACCTTCACGTTCGGAGTCGTCAAAGCGGCTCAAGCCCGAGGCGATTTCCAGGTGCTGGCGGAACGCAACCGGCGTGCCCTCCGGATTCACCTCGGCGCGGATGTCAAAGCGGGACTGGCCAACCTCCAGGCCGCCGTGACGGCAGCCTTAGCCTGAGTTTGAATTCTGAATTATGACTGATGACTGATGAGACAAGACCATCCGATATTCAATGACATCGCGGTCTCATCAATCATCAGTCATCCCTCACAATTGGTTTCACCTTCCAACGAATAACTACGAAAAGAGGAAAAGTGCCATGTCTACTCCAAGCAGTGCCCCAACGTCTGCCAAAATTGGAATGATCGGTCTCGCCGTAATGGGACGCAACCTGGCGATGAACATCGAACGCAACGGCTTCCCGATTGCCGTGTGGAACCGCGACCCCGGCACCGTTGATAAATTTATGGAAACGGTTCAGGGTAAACAATTTATCGGTGCCCACTCACCCGAGGAATTTGTCAAATCCATTGAACGCCCTCGCAAAATTATCCTCCTGGTCAAGGCTGGTTCCCCCGTGGATTGGACCATTGATCAGATCAAACCCTATCTGGAAGAAGGCGATATCATTATTGATGGCGGAAACTCCTACTTCCCCGATACCATTCGCCGCGAAAAAGCCCTCAAAGCCGAAGGACTCAACTTTATCGGATGCGGCGTGTCGGGTGGTGAAGAAGGCGCGCTGTGGGGACCATCTCTGATGCCGGGCGGCGACCCGGAAGCGTATAAAAATCTGGCCCCGATCTGGGAAGCGATTGCCGCCAAAGTTGATGACGGCCCCTGTGTGACCTACATCGGCCCAGATGGCGCCGGACATTTTGTCAAAATGGTCCACAATGGGATTGAATATGGCGACATGCAACTCATTGCCGAAGCCTATGACATCCTGCGCCGGGTTCTGAACATGGAAGCCGCCGAACTGGCCGAAGTGTTTACCAAATGGAACGAGGGCTCGCTCCAATCCTTCCTCATCGAAATCACCTCCCACATCTTCAAAGCGATTGATCCAGAGACCGGCAAACCTCTGGTGGACCTGGTGATGGACAAAGCCGGCCAGAAAGGGACCGGCAAATGGACGTCTGAAGAAGCCCTCGAAATGGGCGTCGCCGTCTCAACCATTCACGCTTCCATCGAAGCCCGCTGCCTCTCAGCCCTCAAAGATGAACGCGTCGAAGCCAACTCGCAAATCCCGGGCCCAGCCGATTATGTCTATGAAGGCGACCGGCAGGCGTTTATCGATGCGGTTCACGATGCCCTCTACGCCAGCAAAATCTGCTCATATGCCCAGGGAATGGCCATGCTGGCCCAGGCGTCGCGTGAACGAAACTGGAATCTCAACCTGGGTGAAATCAGCCGGATCTGGAAAGGCGGCTGTATTATCCGGGCGCAATTCCTCGACAAAATCAAACAGGCGTACCACCGCCGGGCCGACCTGCCCAACCTGCTCCTCGACCCCGATTTCAAAGCCTGGGTGGTCGATGCCCAACCCCGCTGGCGACAGGTGGTCAGCGTCGCCACACTCGCCGGAATCCCCATCCCGGCCATGTCAGCCAGCCTTGGCTACTTTGACATGTACCGCACGGCCAATCTGCCGTTAAACCTGACCCAGGCCCAGCGTGACTATTTTGGCTCCCATACCTATGAACGCATTGACCAGCCTGACCTTGGCTTTATCCACACGGAGTGGAAGTCATTGATGAAATAGCCCCAGATCAAGTGAGTCGTGAGTGGCGAGTCGCGAGGCGTTCCCCCCTTTTTCCGGTGATCTATTTCAATGTCAACATTGAATCCAGATCTGATTGACTCCTCGCTCCTCGCTCCTCGCTCCTCGCTTTCTCTCCGCGACTCACGATTCGCTTACAATCAGAGAAGGTGAAAAAGATATGAGCACTTTGGATACCTTGGAAAATCCACTCCGCGAGGGTATGCGGCTTGAAACCTCACCCGCCCCCAATACGGTCGTTATTTTTGGGGCCTCGGGCGACCTGGCCAAACGCAAACTGGTGCCGGCATTGTACAACCTGGCGCGTGATCACCGGCTTCCAGGCGGCTTTTCGGTGGTTGGCTTTGCCCGGAGCGAATCCTCCCACGATGCCTACCGCACTGATATGCGGGAGGCGGTTGCCAAATTCTCAACCACCGGGCCACCCGAAGACTCGCTGTGGGATAGCTTTGCCCAGGGCCTGTTTTACTGCACCGGCAACTATGACGATCTGGCCAGCTACCAGCGCCTGAGCGCCCTGCTTGACCAGCTCGATGCCGAACGAGGCACCGGGGGAAATCGCGTCTTTTATCTCTCCACCCCACCCAGCCTGATCAGCCCGATTATGGACCACATCGGGAAATCCGGCCTCTCCAAAGGCAAGGATGGCGGCTGGGCGCGCATTATTATTGAAAAACCGTTTGGCCACGACCTGGCCTCAGCCCAGCACCTCAACCAGGAAGTCAATCGGATCTTCGATGAAGATCAGGTCTATCGCATTGACCACTATCGGGCCAAAGAAACGGTCCAAAATATCGTGGTGATGCGCTTTGCCAACGGCATTTTTGAACCAATCTGGAATCGGAATTTCATTGACCATATTCAAATCACAGCCGCCGAAGCCGTCGGCGTGGAAGGCCGTGGTGGGTACTATGAAAATGCCGGCGCCGTGCGCGACATGCTCCAAAACCACCTGCTCCAGCTCCTGGCCCTGGTTGCCATGGAACCCCCGCCCTCGCTCGACTCCACCGCCATTCGGGATGAAAACATCAAGGTCGTAAAAGCCATTCGTCCCATTCCGCCGGATCGCGTCAACGAGTTTGCCATTCGTGGTCAGTACAGCCGGGGTTGGGTTGGGGGTGCCGAAGCACCAGGCTACCGTCAGGAACCTGGGGTCAACCCTGAATCAGCCACGGAAACCTTTGCCGCCACCAAGTTTTATATTGACAACTGGCGGTGGGCCGATGTCCCGTTTTATATGCGCTCCGGCAAACGCATGACCAAGCGGGCCACTGAAATCGCTGTCCAGTTCCGCAATGTTCCCCATCGGCTGTTTAACCAGACGGCGGCTGATCTGATCGAACCCAATCTGCTCGTCATCCGGGTCCAACCAGATGAAGGCATCACCATCAAACTGGCCGCCAAAGTTCCAGGTCAGGCCATGCACCTCCGGTCAGTCAATATGGACTTTCGATATGGGAGTTCCTTTGGGGTTCGCTCGTCCGATGCCTATGAACGACTCATTCTCGATTGTATGCTTGGCGATGCCACCCTCTTTACCCGCCGCGATATGGTCGAAGCTGGCTGGGCCTTGATGATGCCGGTCCTGGAGTCCTGGCAGGCCACCAAAGACAAAGATCTACACTTCTACCAGGCCGGCTCGTGGGGGCCTGAAGCTGCCGATTCTTTGATGCTCGAAGGCCGCTCCTGGCGCCGACTCTAACCTGGATGCAGGTGTTTGGCCGCGGGTGACGGGGGTTGAGAACCTGCGTCACCCACGTCGCCGGCCCCTCCTGCCGCGAACAAGACGGACGAAAAGATATGGAACAGCAAAACTCAATTATCGAAGAAATCGAACGCAAGCGCCCGGTCGATGTCGCCAAAATTGAACGTGAACTGGCTGAACTCTGGAAAGCCGCTGCCAGCTCAAAAGAAGGTGGTGGTGAGGCCGTCACCCGCGTGTGCCTGCTCAACCTGCTGATTTACACGTCGGATGAAGATCAGGCAGCCACCCTGGGCGCCACCATTGCCACCGTCACCGAACATGCCCCCTGCCGGGCCATGGTACTGGTCGGAAACCTGAAAAACCCGGACAGCCATACCGAAGCCTGGATCTCGTCTCACTGTCACATGACCCAAAACCGACAACAGGTCTGTTGCGAGGAAATCCGGGTAACGTCCAGTGGAAAAGCGCTGGAACACCTTTCGGATACCATTGCCCCCCTGCTCGTCGCCGACCTGCCGACCTTCCTCTGGTGGCAGGATGCTCATACCCTGAGCCAGCCACTCTTTCAAGGATTTCTCAAACAGGTCAACCGCATCATCGTTGACAGCGGGCAGTTAACCCATCGCAATCAGGAATTTCGTCACCAGGCGGAGATTATCCTGAATGCCCGCCATCAAGCCGCCTTTAGCGATTTAAACTGGGCCCGTCTCACGGTTTGGGAGGAATTGATTGCCAGCTTTTTTGATGCCCCTGAAATGCACGTCTACCTCAAACGCATGAACAAAGTGACCATCACCTACTCTTTTAATGGTGAGCTTGAAGGAGTCCCCATTCGCACATTGTTCCTGGTCAGCTGGCTCGCCAATCGCCTCTCATGGAAACTGAAAGACGCCGTCGAAGTTTCGCCCCAACACCTGGAATTTCGATTCCGATCCCCTTATACCCGGCTGCAACTTGAAATTGTGCCGGAAACCAACACCAGCTTCCCCTCCACCGTCATCACGGCGGTGACGCTGTCAACAGCCGGCGACAAACCGGCGACCTTCGAAGTCCGTCGTCGGGCACCAAAAGAAAAAGAAGACGTCTTTGAAACCCACGTCGTCATCACCGACGGGGCCTCTGTTGATCGGGTTGTTTCTTCTCACCGCCCACACGATGCCGACCTGATTGCCCATGAAGTTGAAATTTTTGGCCGTGATCGGGCTTATGAAGAAGCTGTAAAATCCACACTCAGCCTGATTGAAGAGATTCAGGCTGAATTACTGGTCTGACCCCAACCAAATGAAGAATGAAAAATGAAGAATTGAGAATAAAGAAAGTGGTTGTCCTGGTTCCTGGTTCTTGGTTCCTGGAAAGTATTGATTCCTAAGCATTAAGCTCCAAGTACCAGGTACTAAGTACTAAGCACCAAGCACCAGGTACTGACTTCATTCTTCATTCTTCATTCTTCACTCTGTGAGGCATATGACAGCACGAACCTACATCCTTGATGTTTCCCCTGACTCAGACTCACTGACCATTCACGCCGCAGAAGAATTTGTAAAACAGGCACGGGCAGCCATTGCTGAGCGCAATCGATTCAGTGTTGCCCTTTCTGGCGGAAGCACCCCCAAAGTGCTTTTTGAAATGCTGGCCTCAGATCGCTTCCGGGACCAGGTTGACTGGTCCAAAGTTTTCTTTTTTTGGGGAGATGAACGGTCAGTCCCACCAGACCACAAAGACAGCAACTTCCGTATGGCCAACGAGGCCATGCTGAAACCATTGAAGATTTCGGACGCCAATATTTTTCGCATTCAGGCTGAAAAAGGAGCACCGGAGGCCGCCGCTTTGTATCGTCAAACCCTGGCTGACTTTTTTGATCCGGATGAATTTCCCCGCTTTGATTTGCTTTATTTGGGAATGGGCGATGATGGACACACCGCCTCGCTGTTTCCACATACCGAAGCGCTCAAGGAACACACTCTTTCAGTCGTCGATAATTATGTCCCGAAGTTTCAAACCAACCGGATTACGCTCACGATCCCAGCCATTAACCACGCTCGTCAGATCGTCTTTTTGGCTTCAGGCGCCGGCAAAGCTGACATGCTGGTTCAGGTGCTGGAAGGTGACGATCAACCCGAAACCCTGCCATCCCAGTTCATTGCCGCTGCTAATGGAACACTGACCTGGATGGTTGACGCACCGGCGGCTGAGAAGCTAAAACAGAAGTAAAATTCCTGGAGCTTGAAAGTGGGACGGGGTTCAATCACATCGGGTTTCCATCTCTGACCAGCCGTACCAGGTGGAACAGGACCTCCATTCACAAACACTGACCAACCCCCCCCAACCCCAATTGGTAACACTCTTGAAAAGACTGGAAGGCACACTATGTCAAACGAAATTTTAGGAATCGATATTGGCGGTACCGGGATCAAAGGCGCCGTGGTCGATGTCGAAACCGGCACACTGATCACCGAACGCTTCCGCATTAAAACCCCCCGTCCAGCAACACCTGAGGCTGTCGCTGAGACCGTCGGACAAATCGTGCAACATTTTGAATGGAAAGGCCCAATTGGAATTGGATTTCCGGCTGTCATCAAAGATGGAATCGCGTTTACCGCCGGGAACATTCACCCATCCTGGATTGGAACTGACGCCCAGCGCCTGTTTGAGCAGGCTTCTGGCTGCACCGTCACCATCGCCAATGATGCCGATGCGGCTGGATTGGCCGAGATTCACCTGGGCGCCGGGAAAGATCGGGACGGGGTGGTCATCATGGTAACCCTCGGGACGGGGATCGGCACCGCCATTTTTCACGATGGGAAACTCTTTCCAAATACTGAACTTGGCCATTTGATCATTCGCAAAAAGGACGCCGAACGCCGGGCAGCCAATAGCGCCCGCGAAAAACATGACTGGTCGTGGAAAAAATGGGGGAAAAAAGTAACCGAATACCTGGCTGAACTTGATCGATTGCTCTGGCCGGATTTGTTTATTATTGGTGGTGGCGCCAGTAATGAATGGGAAAAATTATCCGCCCATATCAAAGTCCGCGCTGAAATTATCCCCGCGAAAATGGCCAATATCGCCGGGATTGTGGGAGCGGCACTGGTGGCCCAATATGTTCCACACCACAACCAGCGACCCACCCAGGTGCACCTCCAGCCCGGTGAAGATGAAACTGAAGTCGGGCTCAAGGTCACAACCCATGAAGTATCCGACGCGGTTGAATCCGAATCAACCCCATCTGGCGAAGCTGAAACCGAAGTCGGGCTCAAGGTCACAACCCATGAGGTATTACCTGAATCCGACTCAGTTCCACCTGAGGAAGAAGCAGATTCAACCGCCGCAGCCTCAGATGAATCAGAAGCCCCCCAACTGACAGCCTCTCCGGCGACCTCGGAAGAACCAGAGACTTCCGATTCAGCTTCAACCAATACATCTCAAGTAAAATCCCGGTCCAGATCTCAAGCGAAATCTCGGACCCGAACGAAGGCAAAAACTTAAATAGAAAGCGAGTACCACACTCATGATATTGGCGGGTGATATTGGCGGGACCAAAACCAATGTCGCGCTTTTTCGCGAATCAGACTTAAGCTTGATTCATAACCGAAGCTTTCCAAGTCAAAACTACTCAGGACTTTGGCCAATCCTTGAAGAATTTCTTCAAGAAGCCAAAGGAGAGATTTCGAACGCCTGTTTTGGCGTGGCAGGACCTGTCAACAACGGCATCAGTTCGATTACGAACCTGAGTTGGACCATTGAAGCAGCAGCTTTAAGGGAAAATCTGAAGTGTACGAGTGTTCACCTGATCAATGATTTAGAGGCAAATGGATGGGGGATTGAAGTCCTTCCCCCATCTTCATTTCATGTATTACGTGAAGGTACGCCCAAACCGGGAAATGCGGCCTTGATCTCGGCAGGGACCGGGCTGGGAGAATGTTGTCTCTTTTGGAACGGCACCCGGCATATTCCGTCAGCCTCAGAAGGGGGGCACGCCAGTTTTGCGCCCCGCAATGAAGACGAAGTGGAACTCCTCAGATATT
>CAZXCE010000346.1:0-8694 GCA_964639175.1 uncultured Clostridia bacterium | reverse complement strand
GGAAGAAATCATCAGCCTGGTCGCGGCTGATAGCGGCGGCGGCCTTGGAATTGCCTATGGTTCGGAAATGGGGATGTCGCTGGTGGAAGATGCCCGAGTCTACATTCTGCGTGAAGAAACCAGCCGGAATTAGCTCAAGTCAGTACCACCTGCGTCAGCGGGTGGGTCCCAATGCGGCCCACCTGCTAACACAGGTGGTACTGACAGCGCGGTCATCGCACATCCGGCAAAACAAACGGCCCCAGGTGTGAGCCGGGGTTGTTGAGCGTCGTCCGCAACGCAAGTTCAAGCGCAGAGCGGGTATCTTCAGGCGTGATCACCGCATCGGCAAATCCGCGAGCGGCAGCAAACTTGGCATCCAACTGCTCTTCATACGTGGCCCGTACTTTCTCCATTTCGGCTTTCAATGCCTCGTCGGGTTCCTTCCCTTCCTTCTTGATCTTGTCAAGTTGAGCTGAAAAGAGTGCCATCACGGCAGAATCTCCCTCCATCACACCCATCCGACCAGTTGGCCACGAGAAAATAAAATCGGGATCAAAGCCCTGGCCTGCCATTGCGTAGTACCCCGCCCCGGAAGCATGGTTGACCGTGAGTACCAGCCGTGGAACAGTTGCCGTAGCCATGGCTTCGACAAAGTGTGCGCCAGCCCGGATAATTCCAGACTGCTCAGCATCCGTTCCGACCATAAACCCTGACACATCCTGGACAAAAAGCAGCGGCGTCCGATGGCGATTGCAGGTTTCAATGAAATAGGCGATTTTTTCAGCGCTTTCGCGATAGATAATGCCACCAAAACGAGGCGGTTTGCCTTTGGCGCCCTTAATCAACCCGCGCTGGTTGGTGATTAACCCAACCGGGAGCCCTCGCAGTCGAACGTGAGCACAAATGACCTCTTTGGCAAAATCGGCCTGAAATTCCTCAAAACTGTCAGCATCCACCAGACAATCAAGCACTTCGCGAATGTCATAAGGCAGCTTATGGTCATTTGGAATAATTTGGTACAGATCAGCTTCAGCGCGTTTTGGTGACCGTGACTCGACCAGCGTGACATCCGATGCCGGACGAGGCGGCAATTCCAGAACCAGCTTGCGCAGGCGTTCGAGGCAGGCGTCGTCGTTCGGTTCGCGATAGTGAGCCACGCCCGAAATTTCATTATGCATGCGGGCTCCGCCAAGGGTTTCGGCATCCACCACCTGCCCGGTCGCGCCCTTGACCAGATTTGGGCCTCCAAGCCCCATAAAGCTCGTGCCTTCAACCATTACAATCACGTCTGAAAGCGCCGGCAGGTACGCCCCGCCCGCGACACATTGCCCCCATCACGGCAGCCAGTTGGGGAACTTTCAAGTGGCGACGCATAATTGAGTTGTAATGGAAAATACGTGCCGCGCCATATTGACCAGGAAAAACCCCGCCCTGATACGGTAGATTTACCCCAGCCGAATCAACCAGATAGATAATTGGCACCCGTGAACGCATCGCAATTTCCTGCGCCCGGAGCATCTTGGTAATTGTTTCTGGCCACCAGGCACCGGCCTTGACCGTGGCATCATTGGCAACCACGACGACTTCGCGGCCACAACACCAGCCAATGCCGGTGATCACGCCGACGCCTGGTGCCTGCCCATCATACTGATCATAGGCCATCAACAACCCAATTTCCTGAAAGTAGGTATTTGGGTCGAGCAGTCTGGTTACCCGTTCACGGGCAGTCAGTTTGCCCTGGCTGTGTTGTTGTTCGATTTTTTTGGGACCTCCGCCGAGTCGAAGTCTGGCTTCGAGAGCACGGAGTTCATCAGTTAATTTCTGAAAATGAGTGCGTTGGTCAGTATTTTCTGAAGAAGACATATAAATTTTGGCTTTCAAGATTGGATTCCAGCTTGGGGTGAAGACTTCGGGCTAAAGACATCGGGCTGGGGGCTGGGGGCTGAAGAACTCGGGTTGAAGAACTGGTTTTATTTCATCCCTCATCTTTCATCCCTCATCCCTTCGATTGCCCCAAGCCCTGGATTTTTCAGTCTGCCGGGTACTTACTCATACCGAAGTGCTTCAGACGGGTCAAGGCGCGCAGCACGCATCGCGGGCCAAAGCCCAAATAAAATTCCCACGGCAACTGAAATTCCAAATCCAATGACCACTGACCAGAGCGGCACCACAGAGGGCACCGTAGGCATAAAGGTATTGAGACTGAGGCTGATGGCAAATCCAATCAGAATTCCAATCCCGCCGCCAGTCACCGTGAGTGAAACCGCTTCGATCAAAAACTGGGATAAAATATCAAGTTTGCGAGCCCCAATTGCCCGGCGAACTCCGATTTCACGGGTGCGCTCAGTGACCGAAACCAGCATGATGTTCATCACGCCAACACCTCCGACCAGCAGCCCGGCACCGGAAATCGGCACCACAATCAGCCCCAAAATCGTGGTGATGTTGTCAAAGGTTGAGAAAATGGCATCTGGCGTGTTGAGACCGAAATTGTCAGGCTGATCATATCGAACGGCTCGCCGCCGCCGCATCAACTCCGTAATTTCATCCCGCATCTGGTCCAGTTTGCCATCCTGGGCACAGGCAATGATGGTAATGCCACGGTCGTTCAAAATATCAGCATAGCGTTTGGCCAAACTATCATAAGGAATCAAAACCTGCCGATCTTCAGCCGTATCGCCAAAAATGCCGGTTGGACCTTTTTCCACCACCCCAATCACTCGATAGAGTTGCCCTTCGACCTCGATTTCTTTTTCCAGTGGTGATTCATCCGCAAATAAAGTGTCGGCAATCGCCGGCCCAATCACAACCACATTGAGCTTGTGCTCGACTTCCTGTGATGTAAAAAATCGTCCACTGCGCAGATCAGTCCGGCGCACATTGGGGTAGTTTGCCCAGACCCCAAAAATGATTGGGCGGACGGCTTCACGGCCCTGGTATTTCACGTTGAGTTGAGTCGCACTCGGACCAAAGCTTCCAACGACCAGTTGTGGACTGGCTGCCTGGACAGCCGGAAGCTCATTGATCGCAATGGCATCTTCCAGAACCAGTGGTTTACGCTGCCGTTCCTCAGGTGATGGCCGGCTAAATCGAGGACCAATGTTGGTGTATTTGCTCACATAGATCACATTGGGGCCAGTTTGTTCAGCCAGTTCCTGTGTTCGTACACGCAGCCCCGTCAGCACCGAAGACACCGCAATCACGGTTGCCGTTCCGACAACAACCCCCAACACGGTCAGGAGTGACCGTAATTTGTTTGAGAAAATCGTCGAAATGGCCAGAATCAGGTTTTCTAGAAGTGCGTGCATAGGTGAATGAAAAAAGTGGTTAGTGGTTAGTGGTTAGTGGTTAGTACCTGGTGCTTAGTGCTTTGGAACCAATACCTTCAAAGAAGAACCATGAACCAGATAGTGGTTAGTGGTTAGAAATCAATATTTTCGAAGAAGAACCAGGCACCAGGCACCAGGCACTAAGAACTAACCACTAATTACTATCCACTATCCACTTTCTTCATCCTTCATTCAGACCTGAGTGCCTGAATAGGATCAAGTTTTGCGGCCCGATTGGCCGGGAAAATTCCAAAAAACAACCCTACGGCGATTGATACCGTCAGCGCTGTGAGAACGGCCCACGCGGGCATGTGAACTGGAATTCCAAGATAGAACGAAAGTCCTTCGACCAGAACAAAGGCCAGCACCACGCCGCTCATTCCGCCAAACCCAGAGAGCAGGATTGATTCAGCTAAAAACTGGGCCAGAATATCACGCCGCCGTGCCCCCATACTTTTGCGAATCCCAATTTCGCGAGTTCGTTCGGTGACCGATACCAGCATAATGTTCATAATCACAATGCCGCCAACCACCAGCGAAATACTGGTAATCGGCAGTGCAACTGCAGCCACGGCCCCAGTAATACTATTGAGAAATGCCTGGGTCGCTTCGTCATTGACGATACTGAAATCATCTTCTTCTGACAAAGCCAGGTGATGGCGGGTGCGCATCACAACGCGCATCTGGTCTTCGATTTTTAAAGGATCCGCCTTTGGTTCAGGTTTGACATAGAGAATGAGTGACCGGCGCGCCCCAAATTGTTTGAGGTAGGATGAAAGTGGAAGCTGAATAAAATTGTCTTGTGATTGCCCCAGAAAGGCACCCAGTGATCGCGAGACCCCAATCACGGTGTACATCGAATTTCCAACCCGAATCTCGCGTCCAACCGGGTTTCCAGTTGGAAATAGCCCTTTGACAATATCCTGGCCAAGAAAGCAAACTGGTCGCCGGTTGGCTTCGTCGAATGGCAAAAAATAGCGCCCGGTTTCAACATCAATCTTTGAAAGCAATTCAAAGTTTGGGGTAACGCCCTGGACCCCCACACCAGTCAATTCAGTATTCCCATACCGAACCGGAGCACTGGTGCCGTCCTGGGCACCAACCGCCACAACCTCTGTCAACTGTTCGCTCAGTGCCCGCATATCATCAAGCTTCAGATCTGGATTGCGGTTAAAGGCTTTGAGGAACTTATCAAAGTTACCGAATCCCTGAAAACTGGCTTTTTCAATGCGCAAAGCTCCGGTCCCAAGTGAAGAAATACTCTGAGAGACATACACGTTGGCGCCTTCGATCACCGTTGCCACCAGGGTCACCACGGCCACACCAATGATAACGCCCAGCAGGGTCAAAAACGAACGGAGCTTATTTGACTGAATCGCATCCCAGGCAATGCGCAATGATTCGATCCAATTCATGGGTACAAACTGCACTTTAAGGAAATTAGGACGGTCAACCTGTAAGGCTATCCGGAAATGCCCACGCAAGCAACCTGGAGGAAGAGGAAGTCGCGAACTGAAGAGCGAGGAGCGAGGAACGAAGAGCGAGGAGTAAAACCAAATGGATGCGGCAGGAGTGCCGGTGTGTCTGTTCTTCAACCAGTTTGAGAGGCAGGTAATTGACAACTTTGCTCTTTTGCTCCTTCGCGCTTTCACTTTCTTATCTAATTCGCTATTTGCTTGATTTCTCTGAAAAAGCACCCTATAGAGTGATGTCATGGCTGATTCTTCCTCAATTCCTTCCAATACAACTTTTGGGCTGATTGCAGGCAATGGCCAGTTTCCGTTTTTGGTTCTGGAGGGTGCCCGTGCGCAAGGTGTAGAGATGGTGGTCGCAGCCATCAAAGAAGAAACATTGCCAGAGATCAGCAGGCAGACTCAACGGGTTGAATGGCTTGGAATGGGGCAACTTGGAAAATTGATTCGCTTTTTTAAACGCGAGGGGGTCACCCACGCGCTGATGGCTGGGCAGGTCAAACACAAACAGATTTTCAGCTCTACCCTGCCGGATTTGCGGATGCTGATGATGCTGGCCCGACTCACAATGAAGAATACAGACTCGCTTCTGGGTGCGGTGGTCGGCGAGCTGGAAGCTGAAGGCATCCGCCTGATTGACTCGACCTATTTTGTAAAACACCTGTTGCCAGTTCCTGGGACCTTGACTCGCCGCTCGCCAAACCCAAAAGAACTGGCCGATTTCACCTATGGATTGCATGTGGCCCGTGAGATTGCGCGACTTGATCTTGGACAAACCATCGTGGTGAGCAATTGTGCGGTGGTGGCAGTCGAAGCGATGGAAGGCACCGATGCCACCATCTTACGAGCAGGTGAACTTGCCAATGGTCGCCCATTGACCGTCATCAAGGTGGCCAAACCCAATCAGGATATGCGCTTTGATGTTCCGGTGATTGGACTGCCCACAATGAACACACTCAAACGCGCCGGGGCCACAGCACTGACGGTTACAGCCGGAAAAACGCTTCTTTTTGATAAAGAGGAAATGCTCAATCTGGCAAATCGGTATAAGATCACGATCACTGCCCACGAACAGTAAAATAGTAAACGAGCGAACAAGCGAACGAGCGAACAAGTCGACCCACAGCATTCCGGTCTTGACAGACCTGGCTGGTCCGCCGAGATTTCGCTCCTTCATGACTTCGCTTCTTCACGACTTCACGACTTCACGATTTCGCTCCTCGTCACGACTGCCTATGTCCACACCGTCACCATCATCAGCCGTCCCCTATGCACTTCAATATGCCTGCATTTGTGACCGTGGGTTACGACGCAGTGCCAATCAAGATCGGGCCTGGGCCGACCTTGACCACCGGGTGTTTGCGGTGTGTGATGGAGTTGGCGGCAGCCAGGGCGGTGAAATCGCCAGTCAGACCGCAATTGAGACCCTGCAGGATGCTTTTTACACACCCGACAACAACCCGCCGTTAATCCGGCTGGAACGGGCGGTGTATTATGCCAATCGCGATATTTTTGAAATGGCAGCCCGTGATGTCCATCTGGCAGGGATGGCCACTACGATTGTGGTACTCTATTTAGAAGGAAAAACAGCATATATCGGTCACGCAGGCGACAGCCGAATCTATCGCTTTTTTCAAGGGAAACTTACCCAGGAAACGGAAGACCATACCGAGGTCCAGGAAGCCGTCCGGCGTGGTTCGTTGACTCCGGAGGAAGCCGTCCACGCCCGTGGCAAAAACATCATTATGCGGGCACTGGGAATTCAGCCTGAAATTGAACTTGAAACCCGAAGCCTCACGGTTGAAGTAGGAACTCGATTTCTGTTGTGCAGCGATGGGATTACGCGCCATATCTCCAATGCTGAAATTGAAGAACTGATGGGACGCATTGCAGACCCACAGGTTTTGTGTGACGAATTTCACCGGCTGTGTTATTCACGCGGCGCCGATGATAACCTGACAGCACTGGTGGTGGCGCTGAATCCACCTGGAGATTCAATCACGGCGCCGTCCCCGACGCCGGTCACGGTAGATTCAATCCCCTCTCTGGATCCAGTCCTGGTTCACTCCGGAGAGCATAGTTTTTCAGCAGAACTTCGACGCAACCGGGAGCACAGCACTCCACCTCGGAGTTTTCCTCCAGAACGGGGAACGGGCAAATCACACCCATTCGAAGAACATCTGGCAGCTCAAAAAGCAGCTCTCAAACGACGATTGATTGGGTTAGGTATCGGAGTAATCTTTCTGGTAGGTCTGGCCTTTTGGGCTGGCCAGCAATCTCAGACAATGCGTTCACCCCAGCCTGACACCCCAGCCAATCTGCCTGGAAAATCCCCAACCTCAGCGCCTTCCAATCAGGCATTGTTTGAAGCCGGCCAAAAAGCAATGACCGAATCCAATCCGAAAGCAGCACAGGACATTTTCAGCAAGCTGGTCAATCGCGAACCAACCCGCGCTCAATATCACTACTGGCTCGGACGTGCGGCTTTAGCCAATCAACAACCACAAGAAGCCGGGAAATCCCTTGAAAAGGCCATCGAATTGGATTCAAAATTGGCGGATGCCTATCTTTATCTTGCCGCAGCCCGTCGGATGACTGGGAATCTGACTGGGAGCGAAGCCGCACTCAAGGAATTTGAAAAACGACACCAGCCGGCACCTTCCCACTAAGACCAGTTTGGAATACTCTTCTCGGACGACAGGCTGACAGAATGACACGGTGACCGGGTGATCTTTTCGTCCCTCACCCTTCATCCCTCATCCCTTCCGAAAACCCTGAACCCCGAAACGCTGAACTCATGAATGACAACACCAATAAGAGCAATGGTGAAATTTTGATCGTTGACGATAACCCGATTAACCTCGATTTGTTATCCGGGTTGCTGCGCGAGCACAACTATCGAGTCCGGGCAGCAATCAATGGTCGCCGGGCCCTGACAGCAATTCGGTCCTGCCTGCCGGATCTGGTGATGCTGGATATCACCATGCCGGAAATGGATGGTTATGAAGTGTGCCGTCAGATTAAAGCAGATGAGTTAACCCGCGATATTCCGGTGATTTTTATCAGCGCACTCGATGAAGTGATTGATAAAGTGCGGGCATTTGAAATTGGCGGTGTTGACTATGTCACCAAACCGTTTCAGTTTGGCGAAGTCCTGGTTCGAATTGAAAATCAACTAAAAATCTCGCGCCTGCAACGAGAGATGGAGCGCAAAAACCTGGAGCTTCAGCAATCCTATATGCAGCTTGAGCGGGCAAACCGCATGTTGAAAGCTCTGTCATACCTGGATGCGCTCACCGGAATTGCCAACCGACGTCATTTTGACGAAGCCCTTGACCAGGAATGGCGACGAGCGACCCGAACCGCCGCGCCGCTGTCACTGGTGATGATTGATATTGATTTCTTCAAAGCCTTCAATGATTTTTATGGCCATCAGGGGGGTGATGAATGCCTCAAGCAGGTTGCCCAGGTGCTCAGCACGACCTTGAAACGAGCCGGCGATCTGGCTGCCCGCTATGGCGGCGAAGAATTTGCCGTTATTTTGCCAGGGACTGAAGCCGAAGGGGCGGCCATCCTTGCCGAGGAACTCAGAGCTAAAGTCGAAGCACTCCGCCTGGAACATCAGCGTGCAGCGTCTCAAATTGTGACCATTAGTCTTGGAATCGCCACCGTGCTACCCAAAGACGGAACATCATCTGAAAGTTTAATTGCCATTGCGGATCGCGCCCTCTATCGTTCGAAAAAAGATGGTCGGAACCGGGTGAGTGTCTTTGATGAAGACATTGACGGCCCCGTGGTTGACAAGGTGACCGAGTGACAAGGTGGCGATATTTTGGGCAAAATTGAGGTCATTCGCATTTCTAAGTACCTTACCGAAAATTTCCAGACATTTTAACCACGGAAAACACGGA
>CAZXCE010000345.1:0-8713 GCA_964639175.1 uncultured Clostridia bacterium | reverse complement strand
GCGTCGGCTTGCAGGGTGAGCATTCGATCTTGCCTGAAGGCTGATAGTTGGATGTAAATCACCTTTTGCCGCTCAGACCCGGAAATCAAATTCCGAACCAGATCACGCTCATCTACCTGGGCACACCGGATTTGATAGGAAATCGCTTTGGCCAGATCCCCTTTGGCCTGATTGAGCATTGAAAGATTGCTCAGGGCCAGCGAGACATCTGGATGCTCTGGACCAAGCGCTTTCTCACTGATGGCCAGCGCCCGCTCATAGAGTTGCTCTGACCGGGCAAAATCTCCTTTTTCCAGCAGAATTAGCGCCAGATTGCTCAGGTTCGCACCAATGCCTCGATAGTCAGGGCCAAATGCCTTTTCATAAATGGTAAGGGCCCGCTGGTAGAAGGATTCGGCTTTGGCCACATCCCCCTGAGTTTTGTAGATCAAGGCCAGGTTATTGAGAATTGGGCCAAGATTTGGGTGGTCAGGACCTTGAATTTTCTCGCGTGCGGCCAGCGATTGCTCAAACAGCGGAACCGCCCTGGCATAATCGGCAGTGAACAGATAGAACTGAGCCAGATTGGCACGGCTCAGGATGGTATTGAGGTGATCAGGGCCAAATGCTTTCTCACTCGTTGCCAGTGCCCGATGAAAGAGTGGTTCGGCCTTTGTAAGGTCACCTTTCATCAGATAAACCACTGACAGGTTGTTGAGGTTTTGAATGATGGTGGGATGATTTGGGCCCAAGGCTTTCTCACGAATGGCCAGTGACCGTTCATGGAGTGCCTCCGCTTTGGCAAAATCCCCCTTATTTTGATAAAGCCCGGCCAGATTATTGAGCGTTGTGGCAACCGATAGGTGGTCTGGCCCCAGTGATTTCTCAAGCATTGCCAGTGCCCGCAGGTAAAGCGGTTCTGCTGTGGTGTATTTACCAGTGAGTTGATAGAGGTTTCCCAGACTCATAAGACTGGTTGCGACCAATGGGTGCTCTGGACCCTGTAATTTCTCAAAAAGTGCCAGGGAACGCAGGTACAACGGTTCCGCGCTGGTATAGTCTGCTTTGTCCCGATAGAAATTTGCCAGATTGTGCAGGGTTTGGGCGACTGATTGATGATCGGGGCCAAGCTGTTTTTCCTTGATCGCCAGGGAACGCAGGTACAGCGGCTCCGCTTTGGCATACTCAGCTTTGCGGCGATAGAGATTTCCCAGATTGTCGAGGGGGTCAGTGACCGCCAGACTCTCAGGACCCAGGATTTTCTCGTAAATGGCCAGCGCCCGCAGGAAAAATGACTCTGCCTGTGAAAAATCATTTTTCGCCTGAGCGTACAAACCGAAGTGATTGAGGCTGATAGCTACCAACCGGTGCTCAGGACCAAAAGCAGCCTCACTTTTTTCCAGAGTTTGGGTTACCAGGGGCAGCGCGTCATCAAGTTTTCCGGCCTGACGGAGCTTTTCAAATTGGGTGTGAAGCCCTTCGAGCTCAATGGTAGCTCGATCCCGCTCGGTTGCGGTTCGAGGTGGTTGCGCCTCCAAAAGATATGTCCCTGCCTGACCAGTCTTTTTCACTGAAGCGACCTCCAGTACATAGGTGCCGGCCTGGTTCATAATCACCCGCAATACTTCGGTTCCTTGCAACCCGGTTGATTTGTTCACTTCCTGGATGACCGTTCCGTCTGTTCCCAGCAAGCGCAGGATCACATCCATTCCTCGTTGTTTGACACTCAGTTCCAGGTAATCACTGGCTTGCAGCGTGAACGAGTGGGTATGTTTCTCGCCGGGATTCAGTGCAACTTCATTTTCCGCCAGCGATTGGGGCGGGGCAATTTTTTCAGGATTTTGACTGTGGGCAGCAAGTATGTGGCGCGGCTGGACCATCAACAGGGGCAACATCAGGCACAGAATAAAAGATAGTGTGAGAAGGCGATGCCGTAGGTGGCCAGAGGGGATATTTTTCATTTTAGATGTTCCTCGATGGTGCCGGTTTTGGTGAAAATCAGGCGATGATGACGTGTTCAAATGGCGATTGACAATACCAGGAAGCGTGCGCCTGAGCCAGTATCGTGTCGGATGTCGTCAAGAGAGAAAAGGCCTGGTTGTACTGCGGATCTGAATGGCGCCAGAGGAATGCTTTTTCAGTGATTAGTTAATCCGTCTTGACAGGAATCCAATTGAAAGGTATTTCCCTGTAGGGGGGCAGACCTGCGTGTCTCCCTTCCTGGACCGTCTTCACACCGTCTTGTCCGATGCCGACCTCAACAGGTCATTGCCCGCCCGGCACACAGCTTTCCTGAGCTTTTTTCCAACGCTCACATTCATCTCTCACCTTGTCGGAGACACAACCAATGTCACATGAGGCACTTGAAACCCCCGCTGCACCGCAGCCTGAACCCAAACCAACGCCGCCCAAAAAACGCGGTCGCGGTTGGATGGTTGCAGTTGGGCTGGTGGTCGTGGCCATTGTCGGAGCAACCGTCGCTTCAAAATTCCCAGGTCGTGATGCCAAACGACCCACACCAACCCCCGATCCGGTGCCGGTTTCAGCCCAGCCGGTTGAAAAGAAAAACATCCCGATTCAAATTCGGGCGATTGGCAACGTCGAAGCGTCATCAACGGTGCAGATTCGGTCGCTGGTATCCGGAGAGTTGCTCAAAGTCCATTTTGCCGAAGGCCAAACCGTGAAAAAAGGAGAGTTGCTCTTTACGCTCGATCAACGGCCCTTTGAAGCGGCCCTCGAACAGGCACAGGCCAATCTCGCAAAAGATCAGGCCCAGGAAGCCGTGGCCCGGGCGGTGCTCGACCGCGATCTGGCTCAGCTCAACAATGCCAAAAAGCAGGCCGACCGCTATCAGGAATTGCTCAAACAAGGCGTCGTTTCCCAGGAACTCAGCGACCAGTACCGGCTCAACGTCGAAACCGCCGCCGCTGTCGTGGAAGCTGACCGGGCCACGCTCAACAATGTTCAATCTGTGCTCAAGGCCGATCAGGCCGCCATTGAAAACACCAAAATTCAATTGAGTTACACCAAAATTCAATCACCGATGGATGGCCGAACCGGCAATTTAATGGTCTATGCCGGAAACCTGGTCCGGGCCAATGACACCACGCCGCTGGTCACCATCAATCAGCTTGACCCGGTGTTTGTCTCATTCTCAGTGCCGGAAAAAGATCTCAATCAAATCAAAACCTATCGGACGTCGAGCAGTTTCGGCATTGCCGCCAACCCTCCAGAAAACGACAAGCTCAAAGTCACCGGTCAACTGACCTTTATTGACAATACGGTTGATCTGACGACCGGAACCATCCGGCTCAAAGGTTCATTTCAAAACCCGGAAGGTGTGTTGTGGCCAGGTCAGTTTGTGAATGTCACGCTGACGCTCACAACCCAGCCAGATGCGCTGGTGGTGCCTTCGCGGGCGGTTCAAACCGGTCAGGAAGGTCCAATCGTGTACGTGATCGAAGCCGATCAAACCGTCAAAATTCGAAAAGTAACCACCGGGCCAACCATTGAAAATCTCACCGTATTGACCAGCGGCGTGCAGGTTGGTGAAACCGTGGTCACTGATGGACATTTGCGGCTGATTCCAGGTGCCAAAGTTGCCGTCAAGCCGGATGCCGAACCCAAGCCAGGACTTACTCCGGCCCCAAAATAATTGTATGGGAAGTTTAAAACTCACCGCAGCGGACACAGCGGACCACAGAGGAAAACCAGGAACAGAAAAATTGCTTCATTCTTCATTCTTCACTCTGTATTTCTCTGTGTTCCTCTGTGTCCTCTGTGGTGAAAATGGGATCAGCCATGAATTTTGCTGAATTGTTCATTCGCCGTCCGATTATGACCACGCTGGTGACGGCGGGGATTTTGTTGTTTGGCTTTATCGGCTATCGGGCGCTGGCGGTCAGTGATTTGCCGAACGTAGATTTCCCAACCATCCAGGTCACGGCCAGTCTGCCAGGCGCCAGTCCAGAAACCATGGCGTCTTCGGTGGCGACGCCCCTCGAACGTCAATTTTCGACCATTGCCGGACTCTCGGCGATGAACTCGACCAGCACCCAGGGCAATACCCAGGTCACGCTCCAGTTTGATTTAAGCCGTGACATTGACGCAGCGGCACAGGATGTTCAGACCTCAATTTCAGCCGCGACGCGACAACTTCCCCCTGGAATGCCCAGTCCGCCATCACTCAAGAAAGTCAACCCGGCAGATCAGCCGATTTTGTACCTGGCGCTGACCTCACAAACCCTGCCGCTTTCAAAAGTTGACGAGTTTGCCCAGACGACGATTGCCCAGCGGATTTCAACCATCAGCGGCGTCGCGCAGGTGGCGGTGACTGGTTCACAAAAGTATGCCGTTCGAGTGCAGCTTGATCCGACGGCACTGGCGACGCGGGGCATCGGCATTGACGAAGTCGCACAATCTGTTCAGCAGGGAAACGTCAATTTGCCGGTCGGGACAATTTACGGAACCTATAAATCGCTCACGATTCAGGCGAACGGTCAACTGGTGGATGCCAATGCCTACCGCCGACTGATTGTGGCTTATCGGAATGGCTCGCCGGTTGAACTCCGGGACCTGGGCGTTGTCCTCGACAGCATCGAAAACAATCGCATCGGCAACTGGCTCAATGATCAGCAGGTGGTGACGCTGGCCATTCAACGCCAGCCGGGTTCAAACACCATTCAGGTTGTTGACTCCATCCGGGCACTGTTACCGGTCTTTCAACAACAACTTCCAGCCGCGCTCAAAATGGAAGTGCTCTATGACCGGTCAGAAGCCATCCGCGAATCATTTCACGATGTACAGTTCACGCTGGTGCTGACGGTGGCGCTGGTGATCATGGTGATCTTCATTTTCCTGCGCAATGTGCGGGCCACGATCATTCCCAGTCTGGCGGTGCCAACCTCGATTGTCGCGACCTATGCGGCGATGTATTTGCTCGACTACAGTTTAAACAACCTGTCACTGATGGCACTGACGCTCTCGGTTGGATTTGTGGTTGACGACGCCATTGTCATGCTTGAAAACATCGTGCGTCGGATGGAACTGGGCGAAGGCGTTCTGGAAGCAGCATTTAACGGCTCAAAGGAAATCTCGTTCACGATTCTGTCCATGACCATTTCGCTGGTTGCCGTGTTTATTCCAGTGCTGTTTATGGGCGGCATTTTGGGACGGTTGTTCAAGGAATTTGCCGTGACCATCAGTCTGGCGATTCTGGTCTCCGGGTTTGTTTCACTCAGTTTGACACCGATGTTGTGCAGCCGGTTTTTGAAAAGTGGACACGCGGAATCGCACAACTGGTTCTTGAAACTGACCGAACGCGGATTTGAATTGTTTTTGAAAAGCTATGAAGTGAGCCTGCGGTTTGTCATGCGACACGGCGTCGCGACGTTGTTGATTGCTGTAGTCCTGACGGTCTGGACTGCTCATTTGTTTATTGTGATTCCAAAAGGATTTTTGATCAGCGATGATGTCGGCCAGATTATTGGCTACACCGAAGCCGCCGAAGGCATTTCCTATGAACGAATGTCTGAAACCCATCGGCAACTGGTGGATATCATCCGCAAAAATCCAAATGTGAGGGCCGTTTCTTCAACGGTTGGCACCAGCGACGCCAGCGCTTCGTCAAACTCGGGGAAGTTGTTGATTTTACTGAAACCGCTGCACGAACGTGCTGCCAAAGCCGATGACATCATCATCCAGCTTCGGCCACAACTGGCGCAAGTTGCCGGTATCGAAGTCTTTTTGCAAAACCCACCCACGGTTTCAATTGGCGGTCAGGTGTCAAAAAGCCTGTACCAGTTCACGTTGCAAGGGTCAAACCCGGACACCCTGTTTACTTCAGCCGCCGCGCTGGAGCAAAAACTTCACACGATTCCGCTGATTCAGGATATTGCGAGTGATTTGCAGGTCAACAACCCGCAACTGACCATCAAAATTGATCGGGACAAAGCGTCGGCGCTTGGATTAACCGCCCAGCAGATCGAAGACGCCCTGAATAATTCCTATGGCACGCGACAGGTTTCGACAATTTTCACGGCGACGAATGAATATCAGGTGATTCTGGAACTCAAGCCCGAATACCAGCGCGACCCGTCATCGCTCTCCTTATTATATGTGCGTTCCAGCAGTGGAAAATTGGTGCCGCTCAGCACGGTGGCCTCATTCGAACGCGATTCCGGCCCGCTGGTCATCAGTCACTTAGGCCAGCTTCCATCGGTCACGATTTCATTCAATTTGGTGCCAGGGGCAGCCCTCGGAGACGCCACCGAAGCGGTCAAAAAACTGGCCCAGCAAACCTTGCCGTCTGAGATTTCGACCACTTTCCAGGGAACAGCCGATGTATTTCAATCTTCGCTGACTGGACTGGCCTTATTACTTTTGATTGCGGTACTGGTGATTTATCTGGTGTTGGGGATTTTGTACGAAAGCTTTATCCACCCGCTGACGATTTTGTCCGGGTTGCCTTCCGCCGGGTTGGGAGCGCTGTTGACGCTGATGTTTTTCAAGATGGATTTAAGCGTCTATGCCTTCGTCGGATTGATTATGCTGATCGGGATCGTCAAAAAGAACGCGATTATGATGATTGACTTTGCCCTCGAAGCCCAGCGCACCGAAAACCGTCCAGCCGAAGAAGCCATTTTTGAAGCCTGCATTATCCGATTTCGTCCGATTATGATGACAACCATGGCGGCCCTGATGGGAACGCTCCCGATTGCCATGGGCATCGGTGCGGGAGCGCAATCACGCCAACCACTTGGATTGGCTGTGGTTGGAGGTCTCGCTGTTTCGCAAGTGCTGACCTTGTATTTGACGCCAGTGGTGTATTTGCTCTTTGAAAAACCGAAACTGGTTTTGTTTGGTACAACTGGCGAACTGGATCAAAAACCCGCCATTGATCGCGATTTGGGAGCTTCCAAGGCCTGATAAGAAATTGGATGATACTGTGGTTTAAACATAGAACCTCCTGGCAAACCTCCATATTGACACCCATATACACCCATAAATCTCTCCGTTGCGGAACGGTTGGTTTTCGCCTGGACGGGTGCGAATATTTCCGGATCAGGATCCGGTAGTGCATCCAAAGCGCAAACCATCGGCTCCTTTCCATTGCTCTGCAGGTGGGAACTCTCAGATTCAGGTGACTTTTCCGCGACAGAGGAACAAGAAAGAAATTAACTTGCTTCAAATGCGGAAACCGGGTACAAGATCATTCAACCCTGTAACAGTTTGATAGCCCTTCCCTTTGCTTGTTCAACCCAGGTGGAGCTACGGAACGTATGAAAGCTTTCTCCCAAAAAAGCAGTCATCCCGGTCAGGGAAACACCACTACCCGTCAGGCTTTCCAATCGCCAACCATCCAGCGTGTTGCAGTTAATTCGACGGAACCAAAATCCCTTGAACTGGAAGACGAGTATTTCGAAGCAACTACGCAGCGGAAGTTCCAGACGAAAGTCAATAAAAGCCCACAGGTGAGTCAATTAAAAGCACTTACCGCCGTCGCAAACCAGAGCCCGCAGGTTCAAAGAGTTGCTCAACTGCAGGCAATGGCAAATAAAAATAGGGCTTCAAGATTTGGCTCACCGGCTTCGACGATGGCGAAAGGTGTGATCCAGGGAAAATTCGTCGGCGACCCGATCAACCATGTGTACATAGATGAAGAAACGGGCGACTGGTACGATGTGCTTGGTTCGTGGGGCAACCGGTATCGGCTTCAACGAAGAAAAGACGGGCACGAAGTCTGGATGGATCAAACCACCCGAGAACCAGTGGAAGAGTCAGAATCAGACCGAATGAAACGATTGAATCTGACCACTTCTGTCTCGGGCATGCAGGAATTTGGTTCAAAAATGCTGAGTTCGGGCAAAAAGACAGAGAAAGAAGCCTACAATACTTACTCTGAGTACACGCCTCCAAGCCAGTTACCCAAAAAGGATTATGATAAATACCTGGATAAACTGGTGGATATTGATTTTGATAGCCGGGCGATGCAGGTGGAATCGCATCCTCAGCGGGAAGATTCTCATACCAACCGATATACCACCAACCGAACACTCACCAAAAATCCAGCACGAAGAAGTATCAGCGAATTAGATCAGGATTTTTATCGGGCGGAAAGTACCAAAGAAGTCAGCAAAGATCCGACTTATTCCCGGTTGACACTGCGGCTCAACCCTCTGACAGCAACTGAAGTCTGGAAATACATTTCCACCCAGTTGGTTGGGAATTACGGAATCAAGTCGGCCAAGATTGGGGGCCCAGGTTCCATCAACGAACGTACCGATAGCGTGATCATCTACCTCAATTCCAATCAACAAGAGCAGGCACAGTACATCGCTTTGCTGCTGGCTTCTAAATTTGACGCTTCATATTTTGTTTCAGGCGTGCCTTTTGGCATGCAGGAGCTTGCCAAAGGAATTGGCTGGGCAGAACGTCACCCGGAGCATTCCAGCCACGGTTCAGCCCGAGCGGCGGCGATGGAACTGGCGCTCCAGATGCTAGAACGACATCGGCAACGGCTGGCTTCGGTAGGGTACAACCTGAGTCCGCAAGAAGCTCAGGGGTTGTTGAATCATTCATTTCTGCCCGAAGCCATGCGGCAGTGGGGAATTGATCCAACGGCGCCACATTCTAATCAGAGTTCCGATGATTATACCTTTGGCAAACATGAATTTGATTAAGCCGTTGCCGGAGGTGACTTCACACCATTTGTCTGCCAGCCGGGTATCAACTT
>CAZXCE010000344.1:0-8749 GCA_964639175.1 uncultured Clostridia bacterium | reverse complement strand
GAACCAGGGCTCAGGGCTTGGGGTTGAACACTCGCAAGCTCGGGGCAATTGAAGAGATGAGGAATGAAGGATGAAAGAAAACCAATTTTTCAGCCCGCGTTCTTCAGCCCGCGTTCTTCAGCCCCAGCCTCTGGTCCAATGTCTTCCGCCCTGTTTTTTTCAGCCCGAAAATTTCAGAACTCAAAACTTAACCGTCTTTCTTATTCTGTCAACAATTTGGTCCCACTTTCGCCGGCATCAGCCTCGCTGGTTGGGCCTGGTTCCTGCCCGGAAGCAGCCGGGCTAAACATGGCATCAGTGATTACCTTTGCGGCATGTTCAAGGGCTTCAAGGAGTTGTCGAATTAAGAGTGGATCCTGCGAGGCGAGTCCATCTTTGGCTTGCAACAGCGTATCGCGAACCATTTCCTGATCGTTGGCTGACAGCATCCAGCCAAATTCACTAAATGACCGCTGAGTATTTTGCATCAACCCTTCGAGACGACTCTTAAGCAAGAGCAATTCCTTGGTTTTACGGTCAGCCTCCGCATTGATCTGGGCTTCATTGATCAGGTCGTAAATCTCTGACGCCGACAAACCAGACGACGGGGTCACACGCATCGCCTGTTCAAGCCCGGTCATTTTGTCACGAGCCGAAACCTGGACAATCCCGTCGGCATTGATTTCAAACACAACTTCGATCTGAGGAATTCCTCGCGGGGCAGGTGGAACCCCAACCAGTTCAAACCGTCCCAACGACCGGTTGCCGGCCACGATTTCACGCTCTCCTTGCAAAATATGGACTTCAACTGAGTTCTGGTTATCGGCTACGGTGGTAAAGGTCAGGCCTTTGCGGATTGGAATCGTTGAGTTGCGTTCCACAACTTTCTGGAACAAGCCACCCCGGACTTCAATCCCCAGCGAAAGCGGGATCACGTCCAGCAGAACCAGTTCTTTGACTTCACCAGTAAGAACCGCGCCTTGAATCGAAGCGCCAATCGCCACCACTTCGTCCGGGTTGATGGCGGTTGAAGCATCTTTATTAAAAATTTTGCGAACACATTCGTGGATAATTGGGGAGCGGGTTTGTCCACCCACCAGCAGCACCTGGTCAATGTCTTCGGGTTTGAGACGGGCATCCCAGAGGGCTTTCTGGCAAGGCTCAACGGTTTTTTCAACCAGGTCAGAGACCAGTTCTTCAAACTTGGCCCGGGTCAGATTGATATTTAAGTGTTTGGGACCGGTCGCATCAGCCGCAATAAACGGCAGGTTGATATTGGCTTCCAGCGAGGTGGAAACTTCACATTTGGCCCGTTCGGCGGCCTCTTTCAATCGCTGCAGAGCCAGCCGATCAGCCCGCAGGTCAATGGCGGTCTGCTTTTTAAATTCTTCGATCAGCCAGTCAATGATCCGCTGGTCAAAATCTTCCCCACCCAGGAACGAATCGCCACAGGTGGAAAGGACTTCGAAAACGCCATCGTTCATTTCCAAAATGGAGATATCAAACGTTCCTCCACCCAGGTCATAGACTGAAATTCGTTCGGATTGGGTTTTGCCCAGACCATAAGCCAGCGCCGCCGCCGTGGGTTCGTTGATGATGCGCTGAACATTGAGCCCGGCAATTTTTCCGGCGTCCTTGGTTGCCTGACGTTGAAAATCATCGAAGTAGGCCGGGACAGTGATGATGGCTTCTTCGATTTCTTCGCCAAGAAAATCTTCAGCCGATGCCTTGAGTCGTTGCAAAATGATGGCTGAAATCTCAGGTGGACTATAGTCACGTCCCTGGACACGGACCCGGGCATCGCCATTGGGGGCTTCAGAAATTTCGTACGGACTACTTTCCCGTGCCCGCTGGACTTCAGGGGAGTTAAATTTGCGCCCAATCAACCGTTTCACGGCATAGACAGTATTGGCTGCATTTGTAATTGCCTGGCGCTTGGCAATCTGCCCTACGAGTCGTTCCCCCTTGTCTGTAAACCCGACGACAGATGGTGTTGTTCGGCCACCTTCTTTATTGGGAATGATTTGCGTCGTTCCCCCTTCCATGACAGCCACACAACAGTTCGTCGTACCCAAGTCAATGCCAATGACCTTCCCCATAAACTTTTCAGCCTTTCCTAAAGACTTACTGAATCCCCCCGACTGAGTACGGGAGTGAAGGAGTGTTTTCGGTTAAATACATCCATCTGGCAGTTTTTTGTTTTTGTCACAGTGACAACCAGCAAAGTGCCGCCAATTGGTGGGTGAACATTCATCAAAAATCAGTCAACACAAAAGCCGGCGGCCAAAAAGGCCAAAAACCAGTGGCCGCCATTGCCAATCGCCGCGCCAAACCAGGGGGAGTTCCCTCTGTTGCCCAGGATCACGCCCGATCAGGTTAGCCTCGAATCGCGACACGAACTCGCGCAGGACGGATTAAGCGATCCCCAAGTAAGTAACCGCGCTGGAGTTCATCAACAATGGTGTTTGGTTCAAGCTCTTCTGACACCTGAGTTGCGACCGCTTCGTGGATCGAAGGATCAAACATTTCGCCAACCGCTTTGACTGGCGTCAAACCAAAGTTGGTCAAGGAACCAAACAACTGTTTCTGAATGAGCTGGACCCCTTCGAGAAAAGCTTCCAGATTCCCGGAATCTGATTGGCCAATACTGAGTGCCCGCTCCAGGTTATCGAGCACCTCCAGGGTACTGCGGATGACATCGGCTCTGGATTGCAGTCGCAGTTCCTGTTTTTCACGTTCAACCCGCTTGCGGAAATTCTCAAATTCAGCACGCTGACGCAGGAGCTGTTCGTGCCACGAATTTTTTTCCTCGTTGACCTTTGCCAGTTGCTCTTGAACGATTTCAACGTGTTTGCGAGCCAGCAGTGTTTGCTGTTCGGCATGGGCCAGGTTTTCCTGCAACATCGCCAGATCAGTCAGAAGTTGAACGGTTTCCTCCATCGTAAGACCACCGCTTGACTGTGGCTTGGCCTCAACTGGCGGTTCTGGCGGAGCTTCAACGAGGTCAACCGCTTTGGAGGCAGGTTCAGGTACTGGTGCAGGTTCCGGCTCGGCCACATCGGTCGAGGCGACTGCTGGTGGAGCTTCAGCAGGTTGCGCCGCAACGACCGCTGGCTGGGATTTGGCTTCGATGGCACCAGATTCAGGTTGTCGTGGTTCCGGCGTCTGGGGCGCGGGTTCTTCTTTTTGGTTTGATGACTCGAAATGAACGGGAATATTCGTCACAGACCCTCCGGGTGGTTAGTGGCTCAATGTCAGAAATGAAATGAACACAGGTAACAGGTAAAGATATTTAGCCGCTCTCTCATTCTTTTTTCTCAGTTTCGAACGGCTGGTATCAGACAGGACCGCAGAAAACCAAAACCAGCCAGGATCGATACATCTAAGGACAAAGGCAACTGTTCGGGATCAACAATAGCCGTTCGCGGTGGATGAAACAGCAAATGATTACAAAAACGCGGTATGGAATTGGTCAGTTGCGGCCCAGGACAGTCAACTCAAGACGGTAAAGCAATGAAAAGAGCGTTAGCGTAAACAAAAATTGACAGGTGATGAACTCACCAATGGATGCGGGCAGTGGTGGAGAAACACTGGTTTTGGAAAACTGCGTGCTTCCCTACCTTACCGAAAACCAGGCAATGTTGCCAAGCGGCGGCGTGACAGATCCACGAAAAAAACCAGCCTGTGAACCAAATTTCCTCTGGTTGTCAGCACCCCGGAAGCGGTGTGGCGTGAGAAAAACACTGGCCACAGCTTACTCTGGAACGGGGAGGGCAAACTGAACGGGTTTCAATTTTGGGTCAACCAGGTGAAGTGAACCATCCGGGCGAATTTCAAAGGGTCCCTCTTCATTGAGCAACTGGTTAAAGAGTTGGGAAACATAGCTCACAATGCTGATGACTCGGGTGTAATGCATCCGGGTCGGCCCGACAATACTAATTCCACCAATGACCTGATTACTAAATGAATAGGGCGAGGTAATAATGGTGCAATCACGCATACCTGGAAGCTGATTTTCGGCGCCGATCTGGATGGCAATCCCGCCATCGGGCACCATTGACAGGCACTTGTTCAAAATTTTCACCAGCCGCCCTTTTTCTTCAAACATCCGGAACAAAGCTCGCATACGATCAAGATCAACAAAATCAGGCTGATTCAACATGTTGACCGTTCCATCAACATAGACATCTGCCTGCTCAGCATCGTGATCAATGGTCTGGCTACACAGCAAAATCGCATTCTTTAACAACCGGTCATAGAGGGCTTTTTCTTCGGTCATGCGGACCAGAAGTTCTTCGCGAATGGCGCCCAGGCTGCAGTTTTTGAAGTTTTCCGACAGATAGCGCGACGTGCGATTGAGTTCATCCTGTGATAAATCTTCATCGAGTCGCACCACACAATCGTGGACAATCCCGGTGCGCGAAACAACAATGACCAGGATCCGCCCTTCTGACAAACGAATAAACTCAATGTGCTGAATGATATCCTGCGAGAACCTGGGCGACAGGACAATTCCGACATGGTGCGAGATTTGCGACAGCAGGTGGGATGTCCGCTCAAGGAGGTTTTCACGGGTCAACTCTGGGTCTGTCAAAAGGGACCGGTGGATAAATTCCTCATCTGACCGGGAAACCCGGGCCCCCCGGATCAGGTTGTCAACATAATAGCGATAGCCTTTGTCGGTTGGGATCCGCCCGGCTGATGGATGGGGCTGAGATAAATACCCCGCCTCTTCTAAATCAGCCATAATGTTGCGGATGGTGGCAGCACTCAGGGTCTGTTTGGAATTTTTTGAAAGCGTGCGGGAACCGACCGCCTCACCAGTAGCAATATGAAGTTTCACAATCGATAACAAAATGTCACGAGTGCGTTCATCAAAAACAAATTCAGACACTTTCTTGCTCATACAGAACTGGATGTGGAGGAGGTTAGTGTGGGGATTCGGCCAAAAGTACCATTTCGCAAAACCGACTGTCAAGGTGCGTTGCGTGGCACAAAGGGGCGAATCCCCTTATCTTTTCAGTGTTTAGCTTGAATAGTGGCAACTGGAGGTTGAACGGCGTTTCCGGCAGGGACTACAGCCGATATTGATTTTTGCCCAACATTTATGATACTTCCCGAACGTCTGAACCGGCGCTGTCCCCAAAATCGTGGAACTCGCTTGAAGGGCAAGATGCTGTGGTGAGCCAGAAGCTTCTCGACTGGCTCCTGTGCCTTCTGTTTTTGGCATCTCGGCCTCATCTTTCAGCCCGGCCCCACAACCCAAGAACGACTTCTGGTACGTTAGGATATCAAACCTTGACACAAGAGTTTTCCGCCTCTACCCCGTCCACCTGGAAACCCCGAATCGGAATCACCATCGGAGACCCCTCCGGAATTGGCCCAGAAATTGCCCTCAAAGCCTGTGCTGACCCAGAGGTGCGTGCCGTGGCTGATTTGGTTCTGGTCGGAGACGCCAATCACCTGCGCCAGGTCGCCCGCCACCTTGACCTTCCATTTGAGATGGACGTCTGGCCCTTTGATGAACTGGTCGCCCGGTTTTCTGAAGCCTCAATTCCAACCCAAAGTGACCGCCCGCTGTTGTGCACCATTGATAATCTGTTTGAACCTCTCACCTGGGGTGAAATCTCTCCGACCTACGGAAAAGCCTCAGGCGAATACATCGAAGCGGCGGTCAAACTCTATCAGGCTGGCATTATTGAAGGATTAACCACCTGTCCAATTAACAAACGGTCGCTTCTGCTTGGTGGCTATAGCTTTACCGGACACACCGAACTCCTCGCCCATTTGACCGGAACCCGCACTTTTGCCCTGGGCTTTGTCTCAGCCGTCCTCCGGGTTGTGCTCCTGACTAATCACCTTCCCCTGAGCCGGGCATTGACCTACATTACCAAAGAACGCATTGAACGGATGCTGACGCTCACCCATCGTGAACTGATCCGGTGGGGCATTCGACGGCCACGAATTGCTGTCGCGGCGGTCAATCCACACGGGGCTGAAGGAGGTTTGTTTGGCCTTGAAGAAGCATCGGAAATGGTTCCAGCGATTGAAACCTGCGTCACTGAAAATCCCGATATGAATATCAGCGGACCAATTCCAGCAGAAAACGTCTTTTTGCGGGCGGCGAGGGGTGAGTTTGACATTGTCCTGTGTTCCTATCACGATCAGGGAATGATTCCGATCAAATGCCTGTCGTTTGGCGAAGCCGTCAATGTGACGCTTGGTCTCCCGTTCATCAGAACCTCCACCAACCACGGCACGGCGTTTGACATTGCCGGACGCGGGCTGGCTGACTCTCAAAGCCTGATCGAAGCCATCAAACTGGCCGCCGAACTGGTCCGTCGTGGACAGGAATTTTCAGATGATCTGGTCGAAATTTGATTGGGTCGAAAGTCAGTCGTCAGTCGTCAGTCGTCAGTCGTCAGTCGTCAGTCGTCGAGTGTTGGGATTTTGAATTATCTGTCAAGTGTATTTGATTCCATTTGGGTCAGTTAGGAACAATTTTTTTCAAGGATTCGACGGATTCAACGATCCGGTTTTGGTCTACTGACTACTGACTACTGACTACTGACTTATCAGGAGGTTTTCCTATGAACGCATTTCTGAAATATATTGTGTTGCTGGTCGTGATGGGAATCTGTATTGTGGTGGTGGTTTCTTACAAAAAAGCCGGACCCGTTCAAACCACCGAAGTCATCGCCGTGTCAGCTCGTGAAGTCCCACTCAACCCAAAAGACCCGGTCTGGGACACTGTTTCCGAACACACGGCGAGGTTGATTCCACAGGATCTGGTTGAACCACGCCAGATGAAACCAACCACGCCGGATGTGCATGTGAGGGCTATCACCAATGGAACAGACATTGCTTTTCGGCTGGAGTGGGAAGACACAACCCGCAATGAAGTCCAAAAACCGGCGTATTTTTCCGATGCCTGTGCGATTCAGGTGCCGACCAAAATCGAAACCAACGTGCCAGCGCCACAAATGGGCGAAGCTGGCAAACCAGTTGAAATCACAATTTGGAAAGCCGATTGGCAAGCCTGGACCAATGGCCGCGAAGACTCGATCAAATCCATTTATCCAAATGCCCAGCCGGATCATTACCCCTATGAAGCTCAGTCGCTGCCAAAAGGCTCACCTGAACAACAGGAAATGGCCAAACGCTATGCTCCGGCCAGCGCGGCTGGCAACCGGCGGGTTGGTCCGCGTGACAACCCGGTGGAAGATTTGATTTCCGAAGGCCCCGGCACGATTACACCGGTTGCCCGAGGCGCTCGGGGGCTTGGCGTCCGAACTGAAACCGGCTGGCAGGTGGTCATTGTCAGAAAACTCCCGACGGGCCTGTCCCCACAGGTTCGATCCCAGATTGCCTTTGCGGTGTGGGAAGGCAGTCACCAGGAAGTCGGCGCCCGGAAGATGCGAACCGGCTGGGTGCCCTTACACATGAAGGTGGGACCATGAGCAATCCAAAACGTTCCCTTGATCCAAAACTGGTGCAACTCTTTCAGGAATCATCTGACTGGCGGCTCTTGAGCCTGCTTTTTGATTGCCCTCGCCGCCACTGGCAGCGTGAAATCACCAAACTTTCGGCCCAAACAAGTGACATGGACCTGAAAGCGTCAGCCACCGCCGCGCTTCAGGAAGCCTCCGAAGGGTTTTACCATTCAATCTTTGGCCCCGGAGGGCCAGTTCCAGCTCGTGAAATCAGTTATATCGCCATGGCCCAGCCCGGATATCTGTTGTCAGAACTGGCGTGTTACTACGCCGCGTTTGGATATCAACCGGCTTCGCGCGAAGCCCCCGATCATATCGCGATTGAAGTCGGGTTTCTGTCCTATCTTCGGCTCAAAGAAGCCTTTGCCCTGGCCGCAAACGACCCCGAATCAGCCCAGATTACAGCTGAAACGGCAGAACACTTTCTCACTGATCATTTGACTGTCTTCGCCGGGCAATTTTCGCAATCCCTCATCACTTCGGAAGTTCCCTATCTGGCCAAAGCGGCACAATCGTTCCTTCGGCGGGTAGGCCCGCCCAAAAGTCTTCCGATGTACCCTGGCCCGCCCAGTCAAACCTTTGATCAGGACACTGAATGCGGATTTGATTGCGAAGCACTCTGAAAACTATTCCTGGTTCCAAGTTCCGGGTTTTCGAATTTTTGTTCTTTTCGTCCCTTTTGTCCTTTTTGTCTTTGTTTTACCCTGAAACCTGGAACCCATGAAATCCCGGAGGGCAAACGCCATGATTCTCTCAAAAGCCACCGGATATGGAATCAGAGCGTTGGTTTATCTGGCCCAACAAAACCAGGGACGGCCATGCGGGTTGCGTGAAATCGCTGATGCCCAGGTCATTCCGTCAGTCTATCTCCGAAAGATTTTGGGCGAACTCCGCCGGCATCGAATTCTCAAATCAAGCAAAGGTATCCACGGCGGGTACGAACTGTTTCGCACGCCCGAACAAATCACGCTCTGGGAAGTGTTCCAAATCCTCGACCCGAACCCGGAGTTTGTCGAATGCCCTTATTGCCAGAGTACCGACACCCACAATGCAGGATGCCCGCTGCACGAAGAGTGGAACCGGATCCGCGCTGAATTTTTCGAATTACTGAAGAATCGAACCATCGCCCAGATGAAAAAAAATGCCTGAACCTGAGAAGTAATGCCATTTGGGGTTCAAGGTTCAGGCAATGAAGCGACTGATCGCACTCAAGATGAGGACTGAAGAACCGGAATTATACCATTTAAGGATTGTATCCTCGATTTATCAGAAGGCTA
>CAZXCE010000343.1:0-8769 GCA_964639175.1 uncultured Clostridia bacterium | reverse complement strand
CCCCAGTCAACCCTGAACCCTGAACCCTGAACCCTAATTGGTCCTATGAAACTCAAAACCTTAATCATTGACGATGAAGCCTCAGCCCGATCACGGCTGAAAAAATTGCTTGCTCCTCACGCCAAAATTGAAATTATCGGGGAAGCCGGTGATGGCATGGAAGCGGTCCAACAGGTTGAGGCATTGGGCCCGGATCTCATCTTTCTGGACATTCAAATGCCTGGGTTAACTGGATTTCAGGTTTTACAGGCCCTGCAAAACCCGCTCCCGCTGGTTATCTTCGCCACCGCCTATGATGCCTATGCGCTGGCAGCCTTTGAAGCCAATGCCGTTGGGTATTTGCTCAAACCAGTGAATCGTGAGCGGCTGGCTCAGGTGGTTGGCCGTGCCTGCCGAATTCATCAGGTTGAACCGGAAGTTGATGCCGAACGCAAAAAAATCCGACAGGTTGTTTCTGACTCCACTTCAAATTTCTCACGGCAACTTGTTGCCCGGAAACAAGATCGGTTTGTTTTGATTCCAACCGGCGATATTGTGCTGGTGGTAATTGAAGACAGTGTTGTCAAAGTCCAAACTGATTCGGCCCGATTTCCAACCAATTATCGGCTGGTTGATTTGGAAACCCTGCTCCCGCAGCCGCCATTTTTCCGGGCCCATCGGTCAGCTTTTGTAAATATCGAAAAAGTGAAAGAAATCGCCCCATTCTTTAAAAGTACCTTCCTGTTAACCCTCAATGATCGAGATGGGACGGTGATTCAGGTCAGCGAACGTCAGTCAAAGCACCTTCGATCACTGATTCAGGGACTCTGATCGCCAGCGCTCGCTGGTACTTTTTCGGCGGTCGCTGGTGGTTCCTCTGCGGTTACCTCAATTTTCTCCCATTCCAACATCCGTTTGATCAATGATTCTGCTCCAAACCAGTCCGACAAAATCGAATCCTCACACCAAAGTTTGAGTTGTCATCACTTATGAAAAGATCCTTTTTTGTCCTGATTGGGGCTTTGGGCCTGCTTTTGCTTTTTGGACTGGCTTCCCCGTGGGTTCAACATTCCGGTTTAGCCCAATCAAAGCCGTCGCCGGAACCGGACTCCGACGCTGATTTTGATCCAGATTTACCAGCCTGGTTACAGGGAAAGATAGATAAAAAAGAGTTTCTCTTTCGGCGGTTTGAATACGTGGCCCGGATGCGTGGGTTACCCCACAACCTGCCCTATGACCCCAGGATCAAAGCCATCGCCGACATGAAGCGAGCTGAGGCCAGACCTGGCCGGAGACAGGCCGAAGGTAGCTGGCGCGAAATCGGACCGGCACCGATTCCAAATGGCTTTGTTCCAGGCGGTTTTGAATCAACTGTGAGTGGCCGGGTCAATGCGGTGGCGGTGCATCCGACAAATCCCGATATTGTCTATATCGGAACCGCCTCTGGTGGATTATTTCGTACCCTGGATGGTGGAAAAAACTGGGTAGGCCTCATGGAAGAAGCCCAAAGCCTTTCGATTGGCGCCATTGCGATCGCACCTTCCCAACCCACAACCCTGTATGTCGGAACCGGTGAACCATTTTTATCAGGATTTTTCGGTGTTGGGGTTTATCGGATTGACGATGCCGAAACCAGCCCAAAATTGACCGGGCCTTTTAACCGGGATGGGTCTGGAACCGACATTATGAGCGGGAGTTCGGTCTCAAAAATTCTGGTTCACCCAACCAACCCAAATCACATCCTGGTGGGGACAGTTCTTGCTGGTAGCGGCTTCAGCCGGTTGACCTTTTTGCCGACAACTGGCCTGGGATTGTTTCGCTCGCAAAATACAGATTCCACCTCACCAACGTTTTCCCGGCTGGCGATTCCAGGAAACGGATTAGCCCGGCCCGTAACCGATATGGTTTATGAACCTGGAAACCCAGACATTTTGATTTGCGCTGTGCAGAGTTTTAATTTTGTCCCGGATAGTACCAGTGTTGGGGGAATCTGGCGTTCAACCAATGCCCAGGCTGACAGTCCACGGTTCCAGCAAATGTCTCCGCTTACTACCTTAAACGCTTATGTCAAGTTTGCTGCTGTCAAAACTGACTCAGGTGTAACGATCCTGGCGGCAACCTCTGAACTTGATACGGTGAAAGGTTGTGGAAGCGGAGCGCTTGCCGGGCGGGGCGGAGTGCTCAGGCGTTCGACTGATAGCGGTGTAACCTGGTCAGAGCCAGTTTCAGGCATCAGCGGTTACTGTGGAGGTCAGTGCTTTTATGACATTGCGGTTGCCATGTCGCCGCTTGACCCAAAAGTGATTTATATTGGAGGCCAGGGGCGAGCTGGTCAGGTTGGAAATTGTGCCAGCATTACGTTTGCCCGATCCGGTGATGGAGCTACCTTTGCCCGCCGGGAACGCGGACTCTATGTTGATACTCACGCGATTGAAGTTTCAGCCACCAACCCCTCCATTGTCTATACCGGGAATGATGCCGGGATCTTCAAATCAACTGATGAAGGGATGAACTGGGCCAGTTTAAATACGCCAGATCTGGCTACGATTCTATTTCATAGCGTTGCTTTGCACCCAACCAATCGAAATTTCTGTATCGGTGGAACCCAGGACCTGGGGACTGAATTTCGAAGAGCGGATGGAACCTGGTCTCAGACTGACATCAGCGACGGCGGGGCCGTGGCGATTGACCACAATGTTCGCGATACCTCGAATGTCTTGATGTATCACACCTATTTTAATGTTCGAAATAACATCATCGGCTTTCTCAGAGTCCGAACCACCGCCTGTGCCGAAAGTGCGAGCTGGGATTGGCGCGGATGCGGGATCCGGCAATCAAACAAGGGATGCGCCGACGAAACGATTGCGGCTGACAATGGAATCAATTGTAACGACAACACGTTTTTCTATGCCCCAATGGAGTTGGGGCCAGGAAACCCGAGCACGTTGTATTTCGGAACTGAAAAGCTCTATCGCTCTTCGGATGCCGGAGACACAATGACTGCGGTTGGTGGTCCCTTTAGCCAGATGCCTGGTTCGACCCTTGGGGTTCCAATCACAGCTATCGGTATTTCCCGAGTTGATGACAACCTGCGTGTGGTTGGACTCAATAATGGAAAGATATTTCGTACCACCACGGGCTCAACCACATTTGATGATATTTCCGGGCCAATTCCGGCTGGAACCTTTGTCACGCAAACCATTATTGACCCAACGAATGATGATACGGCCTATGTTACCCTCAATGGCTATGGTCTGGCATTGGGGCAGCACATCTGGAAAACCACCAACTTGAGAGCTGGACGACCAACCTGGAGACCTTCTTCAATTGGAATTCCGGATGTTCCGGTCAATGATCTGGTTGTTGATTCAAAGAACCCACAAGAACTCTATGCTGCCACTGACATAGGGGTATTTCGGTCACTGGATGGCGGTAAAAACTGGGAGCCTTTCAGCACCGGCTTGCCACGCGTTCCAGTCTTTAATATCGCTCTTCACCCAACTTTCCGATTTCTTCGCATTGCAACCCACGGACGTGGAATGTGGGACTGGCAGCTTCCACGAGATCCTGACACCGCTGCCCCTGTGGTGCAGATCGTTTCACCAAATGGCGGGGAAGTGTTGATGCCATCGAGTTCATTTGAAATTAAATGGACATCGCAGGATGACTTTGAAGTCAAAAGCCAGGATGTGGCGCTCTCGACAGATGGGGGAATCACTTTTTCAACTGCGATTGCGACTGGATTAGGCGGTGCCGCCAGCTCCTTTGCCTGGGCGGTTCCAGACATGGACACCCTGCAGGGTCGCATTCGGGTAAGCGCAATTGATGAAGCCGGTAATCAGGGCAATGGCGTCAGCGCGGGAAATTTCTCAATCACTGGAAACCCGGATTTCTCACTGATTCCAACCCCAGCATCACAATCCATCACTGCTGGTGCCACGGCGGAATTTATGGTTTCGGCCACAGGTCGAAATGGTTTTCGTGGAACGATTGGGTTAGAAGCATTCCTTGATGCTCCGGTGGCTGGGGTTGCCGTTCGATTGTCGTCAAGTTCAGTGGAGACAGATGGCCTTGTCACCTTGACGGTTGAAACAACACCGACAACGCCAGGTGGAACCTTGACGGTCAGGCTGAAAGCGATGGGCGGACAACCACTGATTACCCGAACCACAGTGGTTTCGATTGCAGTTCAGTCGCCTGATTTCGAACTTGGGTTTGATTCGAGTTCTATCACTTTGCGAAAAGGGGAAAAAATAAAGGTCGGGATAAAAATAAACCGCACGGCTGGTTTTTCAGGTGCTGTAACGGTAACGCCGCCAGACACCAGGGCACAGAAACTGAAGATAACTCCTTCCACTCAATCCACCAGCGGCGTCAGCCTTGAATTTACAATCAAAGCCAAATCAGGTGCTGCCGCTGGAACCTACCCGGTGACATTTTCCGGTCAGGACTCAACCGGGCGGACCCGGATGGCCACCCTGAATCTGGTCGTTCAGTAGCTTTTGGTGAAAAATTGCCAGAAAAAACTATGGAGGGCGACTGAGTGCCCAACTCAGTCGTCCTCCACGGTAAGCTGACGATCCACGCTTTGAAGTTCGAGAAACTTCATTCGGGAAATTTCAAAGCGCTATTCAGTTTTTACTTCAACCTTGGTGCCTTTCTCAGTAACCACGACTGGCAGTGTGAGGGTTAAAATCCCATCCTTTAACGTCGCCTTTGCCTGGGCTGGGTCAACTTCCTTTGGAAGCGGAAGCGTGCGGAAAATACGATTTGACCGATATTCGGTGTAAACCGTTTTTTCCTCTTCTTTCTTTTCCTCAGTCGTTTCGACCTTGCCGTCAACCATCAGGCTCAGGGGTTCGACGCTCACTTTCAGGTCTTCGGGTTTAAATCCAGGCACTTCGATTGTCACCTTCAGCGCGCCGTCGGCTTCTGTCATTTCAACCGGGGTCCTTCGCAACAATTCTGATTCCGCTCGGAACCAGTCCTCCCAATCATTGCCAAGGTTTGGTTCCCGATGGCTGAAAAGTTCAAAAGCACGATCAGCAATGGTCCGGTACATTTTTTCCATCTGCTCGAAAAGGTGCTCAGCTTTAACAAAAATTGGAAGCTCCGGCTTGGCTTCAGCTTTTGTTTTTACAACCGCTTCGCTTTTCATACGACCTCCTTTTAGAAGACTATGGAGATGCACCGTCGCAGAGTATTGAGGCTGTGCCTACGGTTTTCTTTAAGGCAACCTGTGTGCCATTCCTATAAAAAGCCAGTGAACTGGGATTGATGACCTATCCAAAGAATACTGTCTCAATGGCAAAACAAGTTTTGTTTTTCAATGAGTTAAATGAGCTATTCCCTCATCGAAAAAATAAGAAAAAACGCGAAAGAAAAAAAGTGAGTGGTGATTCCACTGGCGCCTGCCTCTGATCTCGTCGGTAATTTTGAGGTCCAGTGCGCATTATTTCACGGTCAATTGGGAAATCTCACCCAGCCCCCGGTAAATATTTTTGGAGTGCACCGACTTGTCAGCGCTTTCAATTTTAGCCTGGCCTGATGACATTGACTGAACATGGCGCATGGAGTGCCACGGCTTCGGAAACACTGCCCATCAAAAACCTGACCAGCCCGCGTTTCCCATGTGATCCGAGCACAATTAAATCAGCCTCCCAATGACTGGCTTCGTCCAAAATACGGACCTTGGCATCACCTTCAAGCACATGGGTTGACACGTCATATTCAATTCCAGCCAGTTGACGTTGGGCAGCTACCACCAGATCTTCAGCCATTTTCCGATGTTCGGTCTGGATTCGACTGATTAAGTCAGAGGGCAAAAACCCTGGATCCGCCACTGGGACACTTGGATCATACACACTCACAACCCGGACCTGAGTTTGTTTTGGCCAGGGGCGATGTTTAATTGAATCAAGGGCCTGGATGGCGGACTCTGAGCCATCCGTTGCAATCAGAACTTTAAACGGTTGTGGGGTAGTACTCTCTGTACTTGACCGGCGGTCCCGGACCAGTTCAACCGAACACGGCGCATTTCGCAGGACGGTTTGACAGGTACTGCCCAGGAAAAATCGCACCAATCTTGAATGACCGTGCGAACCGAGCACCAGATAATTTGCCTTCCACTCTTTGGCATATTCCAGAATCTCGGCTTGAGGGTAGCCTTCAGAAATGGTCGTCGAGGCGGTCATTCCCAACCGGGAGAATTTTGCCGCCGCCCGGCTGACCAGGCCTTCGGCTTCCTCAACCTGAAACCGGGTGACGCTCTCAACCCCGGGTACCGATGGAATAAAGGCTTTGGTGTCAACCACTGTCATAACACAGATTTCGGAATGTGCTGGCCAGGGGCGGGACAGAACCTGATGGATGACCGAATCAGACGAGGGCGATGAATCAATGGCGACAAGTATTTTCATGGTTGCTTCTCCGCAAAATCAAAAATTGGGAAATCAATTGTGCCGGCTGGTGGGATCACCTGAGTACCAAAAACCACCCGGATGAAACCGTTGGAAAAGGAAGTTGCTGGAATGCTATAAAGACCGTTTTCTTTCCCAGGGTCACTTTCTGAGGATACCGTACTGTACTGAGTGCATATCCTGTACCACAACCACCAAATACAAATGAAGAATGAAGAATTGAGAATGAAGAATGAAGAAAGCAGTTAGTGGTGAGGAATCAATATTTTCCAAGAACCAAAAACCAAGAACCAAGAACCAAAAACTAACCACTAACCACTAACCACTAACCACTAACCACATTCTCAATTCTTCATTCTTCATTCTCCTATGTCCTTTGGTTCTGGCTCAATTAACTCTCTGGTGACCAAAACTGAGCAAATGACAGGTAGTTTCGGCAAGATGGATCAAGGAAAAATATGAAGCAATCACTTTCAGCACTGGTTTTTGATTTTGGCGGTACTTTAGATGGGCCAGGAATTGCCTGGTATGAACGGTTTTTTGTGTATGTCCAGGAATCTGCCCCACACGTGACCTGGAAACAATTTCTCCCCTTTGTGATCGAAGCCGGGCGGACGCTCGCCCTTGATGACCGGGCACGATCTCTGAGTCTCGAACACACGGTTGAACATCTGGTCAGGCATGTGGTCAATCAACGCAATCCGGAGCTGGAAGGTGTTGATGCCACTGACATTACCCGTCGGTTTCTCGTTGATGCCAGCGCGTATTTGGAACGAAGCCGCGAGGTGCTCCAGGCATTGTCACCAGATTATCGGCTGGCCTGTATTAGCAATAACTGGGGAAATGCCGAAGGCTGGTGTCAGGACCTTGGTTTTGATCAGTATTTTGAACTGGTGATTGACTCGACTCTGGTCAATGTCCGCAAACCGGATGCAAAAATCTTTCAGATTGCGCTTGAAAAGATGAACCTCCCAGCCGAGAAAACAGCCTATGTTGGAGATCAATTTGTTGCCGATGTGCTGGGTTCGAAATCAGTGGGAATGATGTCAGTCTGGCTCCAGAGCAATCCTCCCAAGCCATGCCCTGATGCGTCCAAAGTTGACTGGTGTATTACCCAAATTGAGGATTTGCTCGAATTGAAAGCTCTGTCCAGATCTTCTTGAAACACTTGAACATAAAAACCATGCGAAAATTCTCATTAAAAAATGTCAAACGGATTGTGATTAAAATCGGCAGCAGCGTTCTGGTTGACGCCGGGGCCGGGTTGAGTGAAGAGGTGTTTGCCTCCTTAACCACCCAGGTGGCTCATCTTCGCCAGGCCAACAAGGAGGTCGTTTTGGTGTCCTCCGGTGCGATTGCGGCGGGTCGAGTTCGGCTGGGAATGACCGCCGGTCCCAAAACCATGCCCTATAAACAAGCCGCCGCTGCTGTTGGCCAGAGCCAGTTGATGCAGGCCTATGAACGCCATTTTGCCACCCACAACCTTCAAGCGGCACAAATTTTGCTGACCCAGGATGATCTGGTTGATCGAGGGCGATTTCTCAACGCCCGCAACACCCTTTTTGCACTGCTTGAACTTGGGGTGGTTCCGATTATCAATGAAAATGACACCGTGGTCATCGAAGAAATCAAACTCGGTGACAATGATCGCCTGAGTTCACTGGTTACCAATTTGATTGATGCCGATTTGCTGGTGATTTTATCAGATATCGAAGGACTTTTTGACGCTGACCCCAAGGCCAACCCCGACGCCCAATTGATTTCACTGGTTGAAAACCTGGACCGTCAAACTACTTCTCTCGCGGCTGAGACCAAGAGTGCGTTTGGCACAGGTGGGATGGTCACCAAATTAGAAGCGGCCAGAACGGCGTCGAGGTTTGGCATTCCAACGCTCCTGGCCCGTGGTCGCCGACCGCACTGCCTGATTGACCTGTTTGCTGGAAAAGCGATTGGAACGTTGTTTCTTCCAAGTCAGGAAGCCTTGAGTAGCCGCAAACACTGGATTGCCTTTACCCTCAACCCAACCGGGCGGCTGGTTTTGGACCCGGGTGCCTGTCAGGCAGTCATCCGTGGTGGCAAAAGCCTGCTTCCGTCGGGGATCCGGGCGGTTGAAGGCAGTTTTGGAGCCGGCGAGCCAGTCGCCTGTGTTGATGAGCAAGGTCAGGAAATTGCTCGTGGATTGGTTTCATACAGCTCGGTTGATATTGATAAAATCAAAGGGGCCAAAACAGCGGAGATTGCAACCCGATTGGGGTATAAGCTCTATGACGAGGTTATCCATCGCAATGATCTGGTACTGACCATGCATTGATAGATTCGGGGTTCCGGGTTCCGGGTTCCGGGTTCCGGGTTCCGGGTTCCGGGTTCCGGG
>CAZXCE010000342.1:0-8785 GCA_964639175.1 uncultured Clostridia bacterium | reverse complement strand
TTTTCCGTGTTTTCCGTGGTTAAAATGTTTGGAAATTTTCGGTAAGGTACTTAACGCACTCCATCCAGATCGCTCTGCCAGGCTGACCATCCTCTGGTCACCTCTCAAAATATTGGCCATAACAAAAGCAATCAGGTATTGTTTTGACTTCAGGTCAATGAATTCCTCGGTGTCAGTCATCCCAAACCCAGTATTTTTCTGGCTTTAGCCCAATGGTTCAGCCATTGGAGGCCGGTTAAAAGCAGCAGTAGTTGCTTTTGAGCCGACTGGTGTCATTTTGACAGAGCACCGCCGTTTGCCTGGAGGGTCACATGTATAAATTGCGATTTGTTCACGTGCTATGTCTTTTTGTAGGAATGTTATTTACCAGCACACCCGTACTTGCCCTTCAGGAAACGAAGAAGCCAGACCCGACACCCCAGGAATTAACTTCCCAGGCACTGGCCCTGGATGCTCAAGGGAAAAAACTGGAAGCCTTTGCCCTTTTTTTCAATTTCCCTGGCGGTGAACATTATGCGGCAAAGATTGCTGAGGCCGATCCAAAAGCCTACCTGGCGGAACTCGATAAGCTTGAAGCATCTTCAAAGACCCCTCGTAACCCGCGATTGTGGCTGGTTCGAGGGGATTTGTTGATGGCGTTGGGAAAAAATAAAGATGCACTGACAGCTTTCCGCAAGTTTGTGGCGGCCATTGGGAAAACACCCGATCAGACCTGGGACAAGGGCTGGGTGCCCTCATTTTATTATCCTTCAAGTCCAACCATATTCGAATTACAGAACGGGATGTTCCAGTTGCCTTTGTGGCCGGGTGGCCTGGGGAGTCACACTGATAACTGGCTGGTCCAGCGCTTCCTGACACTCGGCGCCTGGGATGATGCCGCCAAAGAATTCGAACGGATGTGGAAAGTTCATCAACTGGTGGCACAGGGGAAACAATTGTTCGGACCTGGGCTGCGATTTGCGCTCGAATATGCCTTTTTTCTGACCAAATCCAATCAACCCCAAAAAAGTCGTGACCTTCTGGTCAATGTCTTTTTACAGCTTGATTTGGAACAAAACCCTGGATTGAGAGCCCAATTCCAGAACTTTCAGAACCAAAACAATCAGCCAACTCCGCTGCCTGTTGACAATGAAACCCTTCGAAACCTGGCCAATGCTCACAGTGGATACTCACAAAGTGAATTTATCCGCCTGGCGTTTGGATACTTTCAGTTGAATAACCAGACTGATGTTTTGAAGCAGGCGCTTGAGCGGCAAATCCGCCAGGGCCGGAACCAGGCCCGATGGGTACTGGCGCGGATTTTGCAGCTTGAAGGAAACGAAGACCAGGCGCTGGCAACTGAACTGGAATATGTACGTCAGGCCGGGTTTACGCCATTCACGGTCACCTATCGCTCCGGGCTGATTTATGAGCGATATAACCGCCTGCGAGAAGCAACCGCCATGTTGGAACAAACGCTTCAGGCTGGGAATCCACCGATTTCAATCCCGGATCCGGATGATGTTGATCTTCTCCAGTCGAAGGCGTACAGAAACCCTAACGAACCTGACTTTTTCACAGATTTTCTGCGTGAAAAAGTCTTCGACCGGCTGGTGGTTGATTATTTTCTACTCGGCGAGACCGGGAAAGCCCTGGCTGCCGAATCGCGATTACGCGATCTTCAATCACCATTTGGATTGCCACGATCAACGGCCCCGCGCCAAGAACAAGCCAGTTCAAACCCACCCACCACGTTCCCCTCTCAAAAATTCGAACTGGACCCCATCCCTGATGACCCGGCAGCCCTGATTCAAGCGCTTGCGGCACTGGCCAAACAAAAGAAAATGTATGAAGGGGAGTTCAAGCGATGGAAAGCCGTGATTGCCAGTCGAAACAAAGACCTGGTTCGCCCTTTTTTGAATGCCCTGTTTGAGGCTGACCCGAAAAACCCGGTCTTTCTGTTTGCTTTGCTCAAGCCCGAAGGTGAACTGATTACACCAGGGAGTCTTGCCTACTGGTTCAATCACCTCAAGATGAATGGTTCTGACGATCAACCTCCGCTTTATTTTGACCATCTGGAGCCGACCCCGGCACTGCTCGCCAACCTTGAACAACTCTCGACTCAATGGATTCGGCCAAAAGATTCGGTGGATCGAAAGAAGTTCCAGAAGGGCAGTGCGCTGGCTTATGCCTTGATGCGACTCTATGAAAAAACAGGTCAGGTTGAAAAAATGCTTCCCCTGGCCTTGAGGCTGGCTCAAACCTGGAGTGAGGCTGATCTCAAGCCCTTCTCATTCCAGCCAATCGACCTGTTTCAGGGAAATACCGCCCTGACCATTGCCATTCAGCATTTGAACCGTGTGGAAGACCAAAAAACACTGCTCCAGGCGCTTGAAGCATCTCCCTGGGAAATTGCCACGACACAATTAAAACGGGTGATAGCTGGTCAAAAGCTGGTCTCCGATCCGAAACCGAATCCACCCTGGGCCAATACACCTCAAGGAATTCAGGTATTTGGAAGCCATGAAAATGTGCTGAGTTTGTGCCGCGACCAGAAGCACGTCTATGTTGGGTATCCCTGGGGCGTGGCGGTCTATGATTTTTCAGGTCAGTTGCTCACTCAGGTGGCCCTCGAATGTGCCGCGTCCCACCTGACGGTGATTCAAGATGCCTTGTGGGTCGGAACCGAGCTGGGGGTGAGACGAGTTGATTTGAAAACCTATGCGGTCAGTGGGTTTCCATGTGACCAGGAACTATCAGAAAAGGAAAAGCGAGAGGCGTATCAAACCACCGAGCTTTCCAACAACCGGATTGTTGCCATTCCCGGCCATCGAGAAGAAATAAACGCCGTGACCAGCCTGGCCCGGCAAGGAAACACCCTCTGGATCAGCACCAAAACCTCGCTTCGCAAATATGACACACTCACCAGTGAATTGCGGGTCTATCCATTTAAAGACCTGACTGAGAAGTCCAGCTATGAAGAGGTGAAATGGCTGGTTGATGGAGGCTATGTTTGGGTTCAAATCGGTCAAACCAGTGACATGGATGAAACTCAAGTACTGAGCTTGAGATATGACCCGGCAACTGACAGTTGGACCAAACCTCCGTCTTCCCTCACACCGGCGATTCAACTGGTGGGATTGATCAACGGTAAAGTATGGGCCACTCTTTTTCAAAAGGAGAACACTCGTATTCAAGGAAAGTTATGTCTGATTGACTCACAAACCTTGAAAATCACTCCCGTTGAAATTGAAACCAGCCTTTCGAGACCCCAATCCTCCCTTGATAGGAGGGTCAGTTTTTATGGTCACTGGCAAGGGAAATTGGTTTTTGGGACACACGGCGAGTTGCTCCTGGTTGATCCAACCACCAATAAAGCCTCATTTCTGCGACATTCAGCGTTGAATTCTGAGGCTGAAAAACAAGCCTTGCGGGCCCGTGAACACCAGGTGCTCACGGAAATGGAGTCTGATCTGCCTCCATACCTGCGAGCTGGTCACATTTACCGGTTACCGGATGGCGGTATCGCTGGAATCGAGTGGTATTCCAGACCTGAATCAAAAAGACCAATCCCTCCGGACTGTAGCCTAAATTTTTACCTTCGTTTGCCTGATAACTCCGCATTTGTGGGGTGTGTTACCTCTGGAGGACGAAACTATGCCTATCCACATTATGAGTTCAGGTCACGGTACCAATCCCCACCCGAATACCCTGGTCAATCAGGAGGTCTCGGGGTGCTCTCGCCTGAAGGGAATTTCCGCTTGCTGACAAAATCTCAGCAGTGGGGAACGATTTGGGGCGATTATGTGAATTGTGTTGTGCCGGATAGCACCCATGATCGGATTTGGGTCGGAACGAATTTTGGAATCACCATTTTGAACCGAAATTTTCAGGTGATTGGCAATCTCACGACCCGTGATGGACTGGCCTCTAACCTGGTCATGGCTGGTGCGATGGGGCAGCAACTGGCGGTGGTCAACAAAATCTCGAACGGTTCTGACATTCTCATGTTGATTGACCCAAAAACCAGCTTGCTGACATCGTTAAGCCCCTTTGATGGACTGCCACCGTTACCAATCAAATCAGTGGACATTGAAGGCCAAAAACTCAAAGTTGAGTACTGGCCAAAATCCATCAATGACTTGAGAGTCACGGCGTCGCCGGGGTTTTATGATTTCCAAACTGGTCGCATTGAACGGTCGCTGGTGACCGATGACACCGGACCAAAGCCAGGTCCAGGGAATAATGAAGAAGGCATGCCCTATCTTGGCGGGCGGATTCAGTGGAAAAAGGTCATTGACGGAAAGACATTTGTTCTTGGCACGCGAGGACTGATGATTTTGCCCAACACAGTGCTTCCAAAAATGACGACTTCGGAATGGCCGGTGAAATTCTCAACCCCGGCGTCAACTGAGCCGAAAAAACAGATGACGTCTCCGCAGGCTTCAGCACGGCAACCCATTGAGCGCATTTTGGTTTCTCGACCAGTTTCTGCCCAGATGACGCCGTCACCGGGGCTTTCCAGACCACTTCATTCTGACCACCACTCACCGTTTCAACCGGTTTCGCTCTTTGCATCACCTCGTTTGGTTGAAAAGCGAATGCCTGTTGATCAAGCGGCTCAGGTGAAACACCCGTGCGGGTCCGCCATCACTCCTGACTCGATTCAGCAGCTTATCAATCGCCCGTTTATCCGAGAAAACAATGATACTGAGCTTTGTTTTTACAACCTCGGAACTGCGGTTTCAGAGAATCCTGAACTCCTGAAACTGCTGCTCAATTCGCAACCTCAACCTGAAGAATCCTTTCAGGCTTACCGGAACCTCCTGAAACGAATCTTTTCCTACGCCGATAAACGCGTGGTCCCGACTATTCATCAGGCACTGACCTCTCCAAATATGCTCGTGAGACGCAATGCCGCCTATGCCTGTGCCGGGCTCAAGGACACGGCTTCGATTCCGTTGTTGATTCAGGCACTCAAAACCGAATCAGGTCTGGTCCGGGCCGGTGTGGTCTGGGCATTGGGGGAACTCAAAGCCTACGAAGCCGTGCCGGCGTTGATGAAAATGTACGTTGAAGGGCTCACTGTCGGGCGGCGTTTTGGTCTTGGATTTCGAACGGATGAGTTGAACCGCGACCTGGAACGCCATTACCAGAAATTGAAGGTGAGTACCGTACCGGTAACCCCACCTTTTGTTGACTATGGCTCAAATTGGTCCACGTCCTGGCTATTAGATTATAAAACTTTGGATCAGGCGTTCATCGCGATTGGTCCCCAGCACGCCCAACCCTATATCCGACTCCGGATCTATGAAGATCCTCTTTATGGCAACGCACAGGATCTGATTCGGTATCTGGCAGATTGCCCACCGACTGAGATCGAACACAACAAAGGGATTTGCCGGCATTTTGTGGAAAAGAGGTCCCTTTCAGCCGCCGTGAACCTGATCATTTTGGGCGACCAAACCATTGAGCCAGTTATTTTGGACTGGTTGAAGCGTGTCTCATCTTCACATCCTCAAACTTATTCCTTTTCAGGAAGAACATTATCTGAACTCACTCGGGTAAAGGACAAATCAAAGCTCAAATTTGCCCGCCCGATTTTGCTTCAATTGGCCAACGAGCCAACATTTGATTCGGAACTTCGCAAACAGGCTCAAAGACTGGCCCAGGAATAGAATTACCTGAGTACTGAAGCAACGAGAACCATTCTTTGAGAAATTCACCACCATTTGACCGGAGGGAACAATGAGGAAATCCAGATTTCCGCAGATGTTGTGTGGCATTGTTTGGATACTGATTGGATATGGATCGGTGCTGGCTGGTCAGCCAGATTCTCAGCACTGGCAGTCTTCAGAGCAAACGATTGCCCAGGCCAAAAAGCTGGAAGAATCTGGTCTCAAACAGCAAGCCTTTGCCCTATATATAAAAATTCCCAATGCGGAGCACCTCGCTCTTCGCATCGCCAAAACTGATCCCAAAGGCTATCTTGAACTTCTCAGATCAATTGAATCTGAACCAAGATCGCGTCCCGACCCACGACTCTGGCTGCTACAGGGTGAATTACTACTTAAACTTGACTCGCCTAAGGAAGCATTAACCTGTTATAAAAAATTTACCGCTTCACTTGATCAAACAGTCATCCAAACCTGGAATAAGGACGAACTACCACACCCCTATTATCTGGTTAGCCCTCAGGTGCTTGGAAAAAATGGAGGTCTGTCAGAATCTCCCTCCGGTTCATCAGATCTGGAAAATTCATTTTTCACGTTGAAGCCTTTTCGTTATGGACCAGGAAGTCAGGCTGACAACTTGCTCTTGCAACGATTTTTATCGCTTGGTGCCTGGGATGAAGCCGCCAAAGAATTTGAACGGATTTGGAAAATCCATCAATTTGTCGCGCTTGAGGGTCAATTGTTTGGACCAGGCTTACAGTTTGCCCTCGAATACGCCTTCTTTCTGACCAAATATCAACAGCGAAATCGAGGGCTCGATATTTTGGTGAATGCTTTGCTCAGGGTGAATCTGGACCGCTATCCGGAAACAATTTTTTCGTCATTAAGTCCGATAGCCAAAAATCCTGAAATACAAGCCTGGCGCGATAGGATGACGATAAAGTCAGATGACCTTCTTTATTTGACGCAGCCAGCCTGGTTTACCCAGCCCTTATTTATTCGGCTGGTGTATGGACAGTTTTCCTCACTGGGTCTCACCGCAACGTTGAAGCAGGTTCTTGAAAGCCAGATTCAAGCCGGAAATCTCAAAATGCGGAGGGTCCTGGCTCGAATTGTACAACTGGAGGGAAAAGAGGATGAAGCCATTGCACTTGAACTGGAATACCTGCGCCAGTCCGGGTTTACTCCGTTGACAATCGCCTATCGCTCGGGACTGATTTATGAGCGATTCAATCGCCTGCCTGAAGCCATTTCCCAGTTTGAACAATGCCTGAAACTTCCCAAACAACCGCTTTCGATGCCTGACCCAGAAGAAAATAAATGGAAAGAGTACCGGTACTCAATCCCCACAGGCGATTATAGCAACCGTGAGGGGTTTTATCCCAATGGCATTTTGAAACATTTATTTTTCGCTTATTCAACGCTGGGCAAGGTTGAAAACACACGGCGCGTCGGATTGCAGTTGCTCGAAAACAAGGCCATTTTGAGAGACCTGGAGTTTGACCAGATTTGCAACCTCTTTTTGATCACTGGAAAACAAGCCGAACTGACAACCTGGATCCGAAATCATGCTGAACTGTATGCAGACTTCCCGTTCCGCAGGGCGTCCCTGGCGTGGCTGAGTGATGATCCCAAAACAGCCATTGATTTACTTGTCTCGCTCGCCAAAATTCGGAGGCTTGACGAGTCTCAGTTCATACAATGGGAAGGGCTGATTTCAAGCCAGAAAAAAGAATGGCACCGACCATTCCTGGAAGCCATTGTGGCGGCAGACCCAGACAACACAAAGTTTCGGCGCGCCTTGACTTCAATCAACTCCGACAGTCAACCAATCGAAAGTCGTGACACCTCATCAGAAAACAAGGCGACACCACACACAGAAACTCCTGGCCGTCTCTCCGCTTCCCAGTCCAGACCACCTGGGCAAACCAGCCCCATCAGCCGTCCATCAGCTCAAATCCAGCGAAAATCACAGCCCCCGGTCGAGCCACAACCCAAGGTAGACAATCCCTTTGGCCAACCAATCACACCAGCTTTTGTCCAGCAATTGATTGACAATCCCTTTAGGGAATATCAAGGGGCTTATTGTAAAGCTCTCGGGGCAGCCGTTTCCAATGACCCGCAATTGTTACAACTCTTGCTCAACTCTCAACCTCCAGACTGTTACCGATTTGAACTCTACAAAAAATTGGTAAAACAAATTTTTAGCTGTACCGACAAAAGCATCGTTCCCACCATTCATCAGGCGCTGACCTCTCCAAATATGCTCGTGAGACGCAATGCCGCCTATGCCTGTGCGGGACTCAGTGACCCGGCTTCGATTCCGCTGTTGATTCAGGCACTCCAAACCGAGTCGAGCCTGGTCAGGGCCGGCGTTATTTGGGCGCTGGGCGAACTCAAGGCCAAAGCAGCCCTTCCGACCTTAATGAAGATGTACCGTGAAGGCGCCGGCACTGAGTCCTGGGTGAAATTCGGATTTCGGGCTGATGAGCTGAATCGGGGACTGGAGCGACAGTACCAGAAATTAAATACCAACACCCCACTCCTGGCTCATCCCCAGGCGGATTATTACAACCACGATGACTGCCACTTTCGCTGGTTGCTGGGTCCTCAGGATTTTGATCAGGCATTTTTGGCCATTGGTTTAGAAACAGTTCCACCCTATGTTCGATTCCAACTCCAACAAGATGGGGTATTTGCAATGAACCTTGGAATTAACCATTTGGAGAAGTGTCCACCATCGGAAGTCGAACAAACCAAAGGGATACTGCGCTGTCTCGCTGCGAGAAACTCGGCTGAAGCCGCCGTGGGGCTCCTTCTGCTCGGAGATAAAACCATTGAGCCGGTCATTGTACAGTGGTTGCAACAACCCCGGCGATATTCTGTCAATCGACTTGTGGTATTACTCTACCGCCTCTTTCCAGATCGCTCCAGGCTGGCGTTTGCCCGCCCGATTTTGGCCCAATATGTGGCAAATCCGTCCATTTCTCCAGAAATCCGAAGCTATGCCCAAACGATCCTTGAAGAATAATTCCAGTTTGTGGTCAGTAGTCAGTAGTCAGTAATCAGTAGTCAGTAATGCCAGTTAAGGGTTGAAAACACGAACTCTTCTCCTCCAGGATAAGAAAAAG
>CAZXCE010000341.1:0-8791 GCA_964639175.1 uncultured Clostridia bacterium | reverse complement strand
GGCACCCTCAGCGTGACAGGTGGCACTGGTGGACCGTTTGGAACGCAAGCCCCAGGTCAGCCGGGTACCGCAGGAACCACGCATACCGATACCTTTGATTTTCCACAAATCACCGCCAGCAGCCCAACTGGCTGCGGCCTGAATTTGTCCTCCCTGACGCTCCTGGTGGCTGATACCCAAAATCATCGGATACAACGATTTGATGGAACTGACTGGAGTGTCCTGCTCGGAACGGGTGTCGCCGGAACCGCCAGTACTCAGTTGCGCCTCCCTGAAGCCGCCGTCATCAGCCCGGATGGAACTCGAATCTATGTGGCTGATACCGGCAACAATCGCATTCAATGGTCAACCGATAGTGGAACCACCTGGCAAACGTTTGCTTCGCTGGGCAGCGGATCCAATCAAGTTCGTGCACCACAGGGACTGGCCATTGATAGTGATGGGAACCTCTATGTCAGCGATACCGGAAACGGACGGGTGGTGCGGTTTAATGGTGGAAATCCAGGGTTTGCCGTCGTGATTGCCAGCAATGGAACAGCCAGCGGTCAGGTCGGAAGTCCGCACGGTTTGGTCATCAATTCTGCCTTTACCCTCTTTGTCACAGATGAAAGCAACAGCCGCATTCTCAGAATCACCACTGCCAATACCGTTAACGTCAGCACCAGTGGCAGTGTGATTGCGACGCTCGGAACTGGGCTCAATCGGGTGAAGAATCCACAGGACGTGGCCCTGGATGCCAGTGGAATCCTCTACATTGCCGACACCGGAAACTCACGCATCTTGCGGTGGGTCAATGCCAATCCAAACAACGCAACCGCTGTCGCTCTGATTGGCGCCCAACTGGGACAGGTCAACCGGGCAGAAGGCGTTGCGGTGTTCACCTTCACCACAGGGCCATTTTTGGGTCAACCCATGCTCGTTGTCAGTGATACCTCCAATCACCGTGTGCAAGGGAGACTTGTGTCCGGCGGTGGATGGTCACTCCTGGGTGCGCCCAACAACCTGGGGAGTGCCCCTGGGCAGTTCCGAACACCGAGCAAGCTTTAGGAATCAAGGTTCAGGGTTCCTCATCCCCCGGATTTTGTGGAATGATAAGCTCTATATTGAAAGCAAAAGGCTTATTCAGGCTTTTGGCTTCATTTGAGAGCTTCCCCACAGAATCCGGGGGATCAGCGTATTCAACCCTTCATTCGCCTTACTGAATCTTTGATGGTGTCCGAAATTGTCCGGTGCCTGAGCCGACATTATTTGGAGCACCCACCAGCGACCAGCCTCCCGCCTGGATAAATTTCCCCTGGATCCGGTTATTTGCGGTATCTCCCACCACGAGCATCCAGCTTCCGGCAAACGGTCCAGACGTAAAGAACCTGGTGGTAATTCCTTCCGCCCGGTTGACCTGTCCCAGAAGCGATCCGGTCACTGCCAGTGCTGAACTGTTGTTTGGATTGGCATTCACCCAGCGCAGGATTCGCGAATTCCCCGTGTCGGCAATATAGAGTGCCCCGGCCTGGTCAATTGTGATGCCTTGCGGATTTTTGACTTTGTTGAGTCCCGTTCCCTGAGAGGCAATGATGGTGCCGCTGGTCGCAGTCGTCACAGTGTTGGCACTGGCAATACTCAGGATTCGGCTATTACTTTCATCCGTCACAAACAACCGAAACGTGGTGTCAATCACCAGCCCGTGGGGACTTCCAACCTGCCCACTGGCGGCGCCGTTACTGGCAATCACCACGCCAGATCCAGGAGTTCCACTGTTAAAACGTAAGACCCGCCCATTTCCGGTATCCGACACATAGAGATTCCCAGCCGAATCCAGACAGACGCCCTGTGGTGACCGAACTTGATTGGAGGCAGAACCAACCGTGGCAAAATTCGCCCAGGTTGCTCCATCATCCGTTGACCACTGGATGCGGTTGTTGCCGGTATCCGCAACGTAGATTCGACCGGCCCCATTAAAGGTAACGGCTTCTGGCAAGCGAAATTGACCCGCCCCGGAACCGACACCGCCGGAACCAATCAGACTCCAGTTTGTTCCATCAAAGCGTTGAATCCGGTTATTTGCCGTATCGGCGACCAGTAACTGGCCGGTTTCAGCACAATTTAAGATAAAGATTGTCACCGTATCGGAAACCGGTGAACAAACCCCACCTGGATCATTTGTGGTCAATGTCAAAGTGACCATTCCAGCAGCGATTTCACTGGCGGTTGGCATGTAACGAGCATTGAGTGCCGTCGGTCCAGGGTTAAACGACCCACCACCACCGCTCCAGGTTCCAACCGTCGCGCTGCCGCCAATTGCCCCACCCAGGGTCACCGGCAGATTGCTGGTACAAACGGTTTGATCTGGCCCGGCATTGACAGTCGGAGGCGGCAAAACGGTCACCATGACGCTTCCATTGCCAGTGATTGGGCATCCATTGGCATCGGTTCCTGACAGCAGGGCGTAGGGTGTGTTGGCGCCAGGCGCCACCGGGAAGATCAAGGGACTGTTTCCAGTTTGGGCACCACCACCATTGGTCAACGTCACCGTATAGGGCGGGGTACCGCCCAGGATCGTCGCCGTGACAGTGGTTGAACTTCCGGCACAGATCGGCCCACCACCGCCGATTGTTGCAGTGACGGTTGGGCAAAACTGGACCAGAAACACATCTAAACTTGAATTGTAATCTCCCGCAATCAGATCAGTGGCGGTACTATCAAACCCAAGATACTGGCCGCTGGCATTCATCACGACATGCAGAGAAGGCGCATTTCCAGTCATTGTGGGCGATCCTCCCACACCGCTGAGTAACACCATCTCCTGGTTTGTTCGGTCAAACACAAAGATATCATTTGTGGTGGAAACGTCGGTTTGCCCGGTCACCAGATTGGTGGCAAAGCTTGAAAAGGCAATGAAATTCCCACTGGCATTCAGGACTGGCGACGTTGACGACCTGTTTCCAACCTGGGTACTCAGTCCGGCAGCCCGACTGATCAGTTCAGTTATTCCCGTTTGGCGATTCAAAACAAAAATATCGGAGGCAGCATTGGCGTCAACCTGGCCCGGTACCAGATTGGTGGCGTTACTTTCAAAGGCAATCGAACTCCCATCAGCACTGATCGCCCCATTCAACGAACTCGAATTTCCAGTTGTCGTGCTCAACCCAGCCGCCCGGCTGACCACTTCGGTGGTGCCCATCTGACGATCAAAGACAAATACATCACTGCCGTTGTTGGTATCACTCTGACCTGGCACCAGATTGGTGGCAGTACTGGTAAAAGCAATGTATCGCCCATCAGCATTGATCACCGGAGACGTTGACATCTTATTCCCGGTGGTCGCGCTGAATCCAGCCGCCCGGCTGACCACTTCGGTGGTGCCCATCTGACGATCAAAGATAAAAACATCATTTTCATTGTTGGCATCATTCTGGCCTGATACCAGATTGGTTGCCAGACTGGTAAAAACAACATACCGCCCATCAGCGCTGATCACACCGGATATGGATAAACCATTCCCAGTTGTGGTACTCGTCCCGGCCACTCGACTGACCACTTCGGTGGTTCCCGTCTGGCGATCAAACACAAAGACATCGGCGGTGGCGTTGGTATCGGTCTGGCCTGGTACCAGATTGGTGGCATCACTCCGAAACGTAATATAGCGGCCATCAGCACTGATGGCTGGGATCAGTGAAAACTGGTTCCCAGTGGTGGTGCTGGTGCCAGCCGCCCGGCTGACCAGTTCAGTCATTCCGGTCTGACGATCAAACACAAAGATATCCGTGGTGGAGGCGGTATCAGTCTGCCCCGGTACCAGATTAGAGGCAGAACTATCAAAGGCAATGTATCTCCCATCGGCACTGATGACTGGTGAACCTGACGCCTTGTTCCCGGTGGTCGTGCTGGTGCCAGCCGCCCGACTGACCAGCTCAGTCACCCCGGTCTGACGATCAAACACAAAAATATCGGTGGTATCAATCGTGTCAATTTGTCCTGACACCAGGTTCACCGCACTGCTGGTAAACACCAGGAACCGACCATCGGCACTGATTGCATTGGATGTCGTCACCGCACTAAAGTCTGATCCGGTCAGACTGGCTGAACCTGGAGCATACCGGGTAACCAGACTCGTGGTTTCCCCAATCTGGTCAAAGACAAAGACATCTGTCCTTGGTAAATCCAGGATTCCTGGCACCAGATTGTCAGACTTGCTCAAAAATACAATTGAGTTTCCATCGCGGCTGATTATGGGTAAGAATGAATTCCCGGCTCCCGTCGTGGCGCTGGTCCCCGTAGCCAGACTCACCAGCTTTGTAATTCCCATCAGCCGATCAAACACAAAGACATCTTCCCCATCATTCATCTCGGTTTGGCCGGCGATGAGATTGGTGGCAAGGCTTTCAAACGTAATGTATCTCCCACTGGAATCTATCAGCGGCCTTAACGAGTGATTATTCCCGGCAGTGGTGGTGGTCCCAGCCGCCCGGCTCACCAGTTCGGTTGTTCCTGCCTGCCGATCAAACACAAAAATATCAACGATATTGGCTGTATCTGTTTGACCAGTCACCAGATTGGTCGCGGCACTTTGAAATGTAATGATTCTCCCGTCCGCACTGATATCAGTAAAGGAACCTGATTGACCAGTCGCAGTTGTGGCAGTTGTCCCGGCAGCTCGACTCACCAGCGTGGTCGTACCCGAGAGCTGATCAAAAACAAAGATATCAGTTGCAGCATTGGCGTCACTTTGGCCGGCCACCAGGTTGGTCGCTGCACTTCCAAAGACAATGTACCTGCCATTTGCATTGATCACCGGCAGATTTGACACGTTGTTGCCGGTCGTGGTGCCCGCCCCGTCGGCGTGACTCACGATCTGAATGACTCCCGTTTGACGATCAATCACAAAAACATCACTGTTCTCATTGGTATCAATTTGACCCGGCACCAGATTGGTTGACCGACTTTGAAAGGCAATGTACCTCCCATCAACACTCACGACTGGGAACACTGATTCACGGTCGCCAGCGGTTGTGGTTGTCCCGGCAGCCCGGCTGATCAGTTCCGTCGTGCCCGTCTGCCGATCAAAGATAAAAACATCCGTGGCACCATTGCCATCGGTTTGACCCGGCACGAGATTGGTCGCCCGGCTCACAAAAAGAATGTAGCGCCCATCATCACTGATCACTGGGGACTGGGAATCACTATTCCCGGTGGTCGTGCTCGTCCCAGCCGCCCGACTGACCAGCTCAGTAATACCCGTTTGCCGATCAAAGACAAAAATATCTACCTGGGAATTTGTATCAACCTGACCCGTTACCAGATTGGTGGAAAAGCTCTGATAGGCAACATATCTCCCATTGGCACTGATGACCGGAGTATCTGAAATGCTACTCCCCGCCGTTGCGCTCGTCCCGGCCACCCGGCTGACGAGTTCGGCAGTTCCGGTTTGCCGATCAAAGACGAAAATATCATTGGCCGTATTGGAATCAATCTGGCCCACCACCAGGTTGGAAGCCGAACTCCGATAAACGACAAATCGCCCATCAAAACTCATCGCGTTCTTTTGGAGAGAGTGTGTCCCGGTGACTGAATCAAAGAATGGAGGCACCGCCAGCGAGACGGGTTCGACCGATATGCTGGCATTGGGGGTAAACCTCCCTCGTGTTTCAGGCGCAGTCACTCCCTGGGCAATCTGGGCCTGACCTGGCGTGAGTTTGGCAGACGTTCCTTTTTGGATTCCACGTCTGGCAGGCGTTTGCCTGGTTTCTAATCGGGAAACTGGGGCACTGATCAAGGCCAGCCAGCCAAGCAGTAGGGTAATTCCCAGGGTTAACCCGATTCGGGTGATTTGGATTCGGTTTTTTTTCTCTGACATACAATCCTCTCATTTAATCGCCAGGTCCTCACAACTTTCCTTGTGGTGAGGCACCATCTGTGTTTGACGAATACATCATTTGTAAATAATTCAAGCTTTAAAAATCATTAAGCTCAGTAATTTCATCTATTTATAGTCTTACAAACAGAAAGCACACCTGTCCTGTGTGTGTTACATCAACTTTAGTTCAGGTCGTTTAGATAACTATTTCCGGCGAGGTCTCTTTTTCTGAAAAACGCTGTCTCCTTTTGAAAATCGCGAAGGAAGTTGGAACTGCCTTCATGACCTTAAGCAGGAAATCACATCAAACCATGTCATCGTGCTCGAAAACATTTTTTAACCATGACTGCGAAAAAAAGAAGTTCAGGTTTCCAATGACCACAAATTCTTAGTGAGAACTCGTCTTGTAACTCTTCCCCTGTCCTGACAATGGAAAAGAGGTGGTGTATTGGGTTGAAAGCACTCCTCAAAATTTGTTTACATCTCAAAAACAATGTGACAGGAGTCAGTGGTCGTATTGCACCGGGTGTGCCAGGTAACTTTTCCGCAACCAGGTCACCTCAATATTTCTTTTGGTATGCTGCGACCTGTTGCGGTACGCTGCTTCACACCAACGATCTGGGAGCGACAAGTCGCTCTTATGGAAAAGCGGTGACACGTCCCCGCACACCACAGAAGCCGGTTCTGGTTTATCATTGATGAGGTCAAGTTATGAAATTCTTTTGGATAGTATGGTTTGCAGCATTGAGCATTGTTTTCATGCCTGGAACGAGGGCAACGGCCCAACCACTTTTCACAGTTCAATCGGCAACGACGCAACCGACCAACCCAAAAATAAACTGGAAACAGGATCTCAATCTTGAACACTGGCTTCTCAAACATGATTTGACAACGCTGGCAAATCACATTGCCGCCGAACCACCCACATCAGACACTCCGGCCCAATTCCTTTTTCGATTGCGGGTGTATGCCCAGGCTGGTCACTTTTCCCGGATTGAAAAGGCCATTCAGGCCGTTCCGTCCATCAAACTCAGCCATGAATCACTGACGTGCCGCCTTTTTGATGATTTGATGTATTTTGGTGAGTTCCAACTGGTCAAAAAATTGATTGAATCCGACCCGGTGTCCGTCCCTGTCAATGGCATCCGGGCAGATAAGTTTTTAGATTTACTGAGGACAGCCAGCTCTGTTCAGGAAACCGATGCCTGGCTGGCCAGGATGGTCAAACTGAATCCAGACTGGCTGATCTATCGCCTGATATTTCTGCGGGAACACGGCGAGGTCAAACCGTTGCTGGATCAACTCCGAGCTGAAGTTGAACAACACCCCGAAGATGGACGGCGTGCCTGTCGCTATGTTGAGTACTGGAATATTGCCTACAGTGACGAATCCCTGGACTGGATGACCAGTGTTTGCCGCCCAGCCCTGGCCTCCGATTGTTATGAGCTTGCGGCTCAGATGGAAGACAGACTCTCCTTCCCAATCGTCCAGAAATACTTTTTGGAACTGGCCTTGACCCGTCCGTTCACCCCCGCCGACAAAGTGTGGATACAAAAATGGTTCTCTGCCCAACTGCCCGACATCAATTGGGAGCATTTGTTTTGGGCAAAGGTGAATCATGGGCTGGCGGAAATCTATCTCAAGGAAGGTCAGCCCGAAAAAGCACAACCATTGATGGAGAAAGTTGCCCGGCTCAAGCCTCACGGCATTCCACTGAGTGGCTTTGCTTTTTCCGCCGGCATTGTTCAGAGAATGTCAGGAGAACGAGTCATTGAACAATCAATCCTTGAAAATGAGGCAGCCTATCAACAAAAACCTGAATACTGGATTTCCCGTGCCAGCTATTATCTGGGCCGTCAGGAACTCAAACTTTTTGAAGAAACAATTGATCAGGCCATTGCCCGGTTTCCTTTTGGTCCAGATTTCTATGAAACTCAAAAGCGAATCCAAATCCTCAAGTTTTATTTCCAGTGGTTGGAAACGGCTCAATCCAAGTGGAATATTGATATCAACCCAAGAATAAGCCGCTGGATTCAGGAATTTGAAACGGCTCCGATTGATCATACGGACTATGCCTTTTTCCTCTATCAACAAGTAAAACCCTACTTGAAGAACCCAGATCAGTATTGGGTGTTTCCCAACGGACGCCTGTGGAAAACGTTAGCCACAGGCTCATCCTGGTATGGGAAGCAAGGTGAGATTTGTAACCAGATTCGAAAAGCACAACCAGATCAGCGAAAAAAAATCTGCTCGCGGCTGGAGCGATTGGCCAAAAATGATCCAGAAAAACAGTACGAGTTGAGCCAGGCCTATTTTCAGAACGAGTTATACCAGCAAGCGATTTCATTGATGAAACCCCTGGTTCATACGAACAAATCAACGGTTCCGTGGAGGATGCACAAACTCCTGTGGGATTCATACCTCAAAATCGCCGATTGGAAATCAGCCGAATTCCTCATCTATGGCCGTTCACGGAGTGATAAAAACCCTTATTTTTCTGGAGATTGCGTTGAACTGGTTGTGATGGCTGCCCAACATAAGGCATTTGATGAAGCATTGCGATTGTGGGCCCGAAAAGAAGAGTTTGACTCATGTAGCCTCAACCAGCTTCCCCAACTGGTTGCACTGGGAATGCGGGAACACCTGATCCGTTATTACCAGCAAAAGAAACAGGCTGATCCCGAATCAGCCATCCCAGACAAAGCACTTATCAGGTTGCAGTCAACTGTCAAATAATTCCGGTGCGGAACGGTTGGGGTTCACCCAGATGAGCAGGGGAAAACAGACCCGAACTCCCTTCATCTCCAATTTATGAAGGCTGATACCGAAAGACAAACGTGCCGGTTCAAATGATGATAGAGTCGCTCCGAGAAGGAGATTCCAGGAGTCAAGAGACTCGGCCCTCAAGGGCCAGGCTTGAGTCGTGTACCCACGACGCTC
>CAZXCE010000340.1:0-8826 GCA_964639175.1 uncultured Clostridia bacterium | reverse complement strand
CTGACTCCCATTCCTGTTTAACCTATCACCGTAGAGCAGCGAACTGAGGCGGCATCCGCTGGTACCTGTATATTCTTCCCAATCGTTTCCCGTGATTTGCACGGGGGTCTGGTCAAGTGAAGCTTGAGTCAGTCTACCAATATCGGCTCTCCGTTAGGATAGCGTCGTGGGTACACGACTCAAGCCTGGCCATTGAGGGCCGAGTCTCTTGACAATCTGTAAACAACGCCTTGGTAAAAAACAGTCTCCCTTGTCCTGGTCATCAGGTGAGATTCGGTACAAGAACTGTTTGATGTCGGTGTAAATCAAGGTTAACTTGAGCGAAAACTACAAGCTGCGGACCGTACATCAGGGATTTCATTGTTGTCAAGGCTTGGGTGGCGGATCAGGTGTATTTCTTGACAAAGAACGACTTCACGTCTACTATACGCCACTCGATACTGCCTATTCTGATCCAGCAATCAGCACACATCCCTAATCATCCTTGTTGAGGCATCCCTTCCTATGTTGAGCGAACGCATCGGCGTCTATGGAACCCAAATCCTGGATGCGATTGTCCGTGGGGTGGCTCGCCTGATTCCAAATCCCAACCACCTGACCTTTCTCGGCCTTCTCATTAATATCTGGTGTGCCTATCTTTATGGGTGCGGTCTGTTTTTTGAAGCCGGTCTGTGGATGATCTTTGCCAACCTGTTTGACATGGTGGATGGCCGGGTCGCCCGCCTGACCAATCGGGTCACCAGCTTTGGCGCCTTTTTCGATTCAGTGATGGATCGGTACTCAGATGTGATTGTGTTTGTTGGAATTATGACGTTTTATGCCCGTCAGACCGAATATCACAGCACGCTCTATGTCGCGCTGACCGGGATTGCACTAATGGGATCAGTGATGATCAGTTATACTCGGGCCCGCGCCGAGAGCGTCATTCATCAATGTAAAGTTGGATTCCTGGAACGACCAGAGCGGGTGGTGCTCATCATCATCGGCTCGCTGACTGAAATTGGCCCGGAAGACAACCCGTTCCTCCATAAAATGCGGGCGGTGTTGTGGATCCTGGCTGTGTTGTCACACTGGACAGTCGTTCATCGGATGTACCATACGCTTCGTGAATCAGATCGGCTTGATCAATTAAAAATCCAACCGGTCTCTCGTCTGACGGTTGAGCCCCCATCTGAATATGCCGAAGCTGTCAGTCTTCATGCTCAACCCGCTTCACCTGAAACGCTGGTTCCGTCCGAAGTCAACGAAGCGGCGTTTGGACGGTAGGTGAGGAAACAAGTCCTCTCATTAATATATATTCTGGGTCGGCTGCACCGAAAACAACCTTCACATCAAGTGCAGACACCCAAAACTGGTTTGAGTTTTCATTTTCAGGGTACTCTGTCCTTTTATTGAAAGGTGTAACTATGCTTTGTCCAAGCTGCGGCAACCTTGTCGAAAGCGAAGTGTTTCAATCCTGTGCCTGTGGCGCCCGCTCGGTCGGGATGCCTGACACCACCCCAATTGCAACCATTCCCCAATTGGGCGGAGCAATGATTGGATTGACACTGGCTTTGAGCGGCGCCGCCTGTTTTTTCTCAAAATGGTTTGTCCTGCTCAGCATTTTTGGAATGATCATCAGCTATAAAGCGCTGCGCAATGCACGCCGCAACCCCGAGTTGTTTGGTGGTTGGCGAATGGCCTGGACCGGATTTGGTATTTCCACCCTCACAGTCGGGTTGATCCTGACCCTGCTTGGCTTTCATCTGCCACGGTGGATCGAAAACCGCCGGATTCAACAACTTGCTGCCACTGAAGCTCGCATGCTCGAAGTCAGCCTGGCGCTTGAACTCTACCGACAAAAACATAATTCCCTCCCAGAACAACTCTCTGATTTGCGACGCGAAGGCCTGCTCACCACCGCCACGGTTGATTACTGGGAAGGCAGCATCCGGTATATTCCCACGGGTCAACTGGCCTCATCGACCGTAGGGAAATCACAAAACTCGGTCCCGGTGTTTAACCAGTATCGGCTGGTTTCAGCCGGGGCTGACGGTCGGTTGAATTCAGCCGATGATATTGTGCTCGATAATCACGTCTTTCGCGCCAATGACAAACTCCGCATCACGGATGATGAGTAGCCTGGACAGCTTGTGGCTGGCGCGATGGATCCAGCAACTCAGTGTGATATACTGAGGAACAGTTCCTGCCAGTTCAATGCAGTTCCACTCTCAACAAAGGGGTTTGTCAAAACTTGTGTCGTCATCTGTTCAAGAACACGGTTGGAAGAAATGGCTTCGGAAACTCTGGCCACGCGAGGATCCTGAAGTCCAGCGCCGAAAGTGGTTGCTGCAAAACGGCAGGATCGTTGAAGGTATCATTCTTGATATGATTCAAAACGGCCAGTCGGTCGCGGTTGATGACATTGCTTTCGGAGCCCATTGCACCGTGTATTACCGTTATGAGGTGTCAGGCGTCACTTATGAATCCTGCCAGACGCTTGATACCAACCAAATGGCAAACCTTCGGGCCTATGTCGTGGGCAGCCGCGTGAGCGTGCGATACCACCCAGGAAGACCCGGAAACGCAATCGTTGTCTAATCTTAAAATCCCTGGTTGCCCCACCTTTCTCTTTGCCTGGAATCAGAAATCTCAACAATTGATTGAGATTAATCGGGTTTCTTTTGGGCCAGGTTTCATCCTCGGCCAGAAAAGATATCTGATGCTCTGACTCCCAAAAGCACTCATTTCCCAACAAGACATCCTCCACCAAGCTTATGTTTCAAAAAATTCTCATTGCCAACCGTGGTGAAATTGCGGTCCGTATTATCCGTGCCTGTCGAGATCTGGGAATTGCCTCGGTGGCCGTTTACTCTGATGTCGATCAGAATGCCCTGCACGTCAGGCTGGCAGACGAAGCCTGTCACATTGGGCCGTCACCCGCGATGCAAAGTTATCTGGTTACAGAGCGCATCCTCGAAGCTGCCCATAAAACCGGGGCTCAGGCGATTCATCCGGGATATGGATTTATGTCGGAAAATGCCGAGTTTGCCCGGGCGGTTGAAGCTGCCGGCCTGGTGTTTATTGGCCCACCACCATCAGCCATTGACGCCATGGGCAATAAAATCAGTGCCCGCGAAATTGCAATTCGGGCCGGCGCCCCGGTGGTTCCAGGTGTCCAGGATCCAGTTGATACGATTGAGGCAGCTCTGGTTGTGGCCGAACAAATCGGGTTTCCGATTATGTTAAAAGCCGCTGCTGGTGGGGGCGGCAAAGGTATGCGGATCATCCGAACCCCGGCTGAACTGCCCTCTGCCTTTGATCTGGCTCGATCAGAAGCAGTTTCCTCATTTAAAGACGGTACGATCTATCTGGAACGCTATATCGAACGCCCGCGCCATATTGAAATCCAGCTAATGGGTGACCAGCATGGCAACCTGATTTACTTTGGTGAACGCGAATGCTCGATTCAACGCCGCAACCAGAAAGTCATCGAAGAATGCCCTTCCCCACTCAACGATCCAGAACTCCGACGATTAATGGGTGAATCAGCCGTGCGTGTCGCACAAACAGTCGGCTATTTTAGCGCTGGAACAACCGAATTCCTGGTTGACCCCAATCATAATTTTTATTTTCTGGAAATGAATACCCGGCTTCAGGTCGAGCATCCGGTCACCGAACTGGTCACGGGCATTGATCTGGCGGCGCTTCAGATTCGGGTGGCGGCTGGTGAAAAATTGCCATTTCGCCAGGAAGATATCAAATTGCGTGGGAATGCGATTGAATGCCGAATTTACGCAGAAGACCCAGACCGCAACTTTATGCCAGCACCGGGCCTGATTTCGGCCTGGGTTCTGCCAGAGGGTCCAGGCGTTCGGGTTGACTCAGGGGTGTACGAAGGATGGAATATTCCGATTGATTATGACCCGCTCCTGGCCAAACTCATTTGCTGGGGAGAAACGCGAGAGCAGGCAATCTCCCGCCTGGATCGGGCATTGCGTGAGTTTGTCCTCTGTGGTGTGCGCAATAACCTGGATTTTTTCCGCCAGATTGCCGAAGACCCCGAGTTTCGCGCTGGGACCCTGGATACCGGGTTTATCGGTCGGTTTTTTGAGCGGCTCAACCAGGCCAAAACAACAGTGCCTGAAGAATCACTCCCCACTGAAGCCGATCTGGTCAGAATCCTTGCGGGCCTGTTACACCATAGTCAGGCGGCCACCCATTCAAACCCAACAGGAACCAACGGCTCATCACAGGAAAGCGCCTGGAAACGCCGGGGCTGGCTTCAAGCCCAGGCCAGCCGGTTTTGAAGCAGTTGGGCTCAGGAAACCAGGGCTCAGGGCTTGGGACTGAAGATTCGCAAGCTCGGGGCTGAAGAAAACGGGTTCCCTACCCTGAGCCCGATTTCTTCAGCCCTGGGCTTATTCCAATTGAAGAACTGAAAAAAACCTATGAATTACGAAATCACTCACAATGGACATCCGGTTCGAGTTGAACTCAACCAGGAAAATGGCTCGCTCACGGCTCGGGTTCAGGAACAGTCAGTCCAGGCCAGGGTTCGTCAGCCCGAACCGGGCTATTTTATTTTTCAAATTGACGAGCGCATCTATCATGTCCGGGCTGCCAATCGCGAAGATGGAAAAATTGAAGTTTTTTTGGATGGGAAAGTAAGCGTAGTCCAGGTGCTTGATCGGTTGCGGCGCGAAGGCGGTGCCGCCGCAACAACCGGCCCTCAGCCAATTACTTCGCCAATGCCAGGCCGTGTGGTTCGAATCCTGGCCCAGGTTGGAGATGCAGTCGAAGCAGGTCAAGGGGTGGTCGTGGTCGAAGCCATGAAAATGCAAAACGAGATGGCCGCCACTCGAAATGGAATAGTTTCAGAGATTCACGTGGCGGAAGGTCAAACGGTCAAGGCTGGGGAAATTCTGGCGGTCGTGGAATAAATCGGGGCGGAAGTCTCGCAAGCTCGGAGCAATCGTCGGGATGAGGAATGAAAGAAAACCACTTCTTCAGCCCTCATCCCGACGTCTTCAGCCCTAGTTATTCAGGATATTGAAGGATTTAGGGTCAAGCTTTTCATTGTAGACAAACTGTTGGAATTCGAAGTTCCATTCCAGTTGCCGACCACTTTGTTGTTCATCGACCAGTAAAACAAGTTTGTAGACGTGCGGTAAAACCAATCACTGCTCAATGGCAATACTATAAAACTTTTCGGTCAGTTTGATTCGGGAGTTGCGCTGACTGGCTGACTGCTCTGGATTCGCCCCCATTTGGGCTGAAATGAGTTGCTCATACTCGGTTTGAACATGCTGAAACGTGTTTTTATCAAAGTAGAGCCGGATTTGAACATCTGACCCGCCTTTGGGTTCATATTTCAACACGTGAGCCTCTTTGCCATTGACCTTTTTTGTCCCCGTATATTCGATTCGGGCCTCGTGACCTGGAAGATTGAGCAACGCCCACCCGGACGAATAGACCCCACCAAACAGCCCTTCCTTAAAGATCACATTTCGGGCCAGCAAAAATTCTCCGAGCGCCGAGCGGGTGCCTGGCCGAATGTATCCCACAGTGACATTCTTGCCGTCATAAGCCACTTTTTCCTGTGAATATTCGGCTGTATTAAAACCAATTCCCACCAGGCTCATCGCGCCATCTGAAGCCACCACCGCCGGGCCCTGTAACTGGGTGGCACCAATTGTCTTTGATCGAAACATGGCCGTCCCGGCAATCACTCGGGTTTTGACATCAGCCAGCGCCTTCTGTGTTCCAAGCGATTCCACATGTTTGGCAATCACGTCTTCTACTTTTATTTTTTCTCCTTTGACTGGGGGAGTGATGGCCAGACAGAGGGTGGCACCCAGGATCAATCCAGCACATACCAGATTGAGTAAAAGAACTCTAAACCACTGTATCTTCATAATTTTTTGCAAGCTGTGGAGGCAAATCTCCCAGCTTTCTCCTTTCTCAAGCCGAAATATAATCGGCAGTTTCCCAGGGCAACACCCTCCGCTCAGGGTAGGTAAACTGCAAAGGGATTTTTTGGTTGGAACTGAACGGCAGGTCCAGCTCTTTGGGCCTGGGTTTATGAAAAGCACATCAGGTAACGTGCGGCTAGCTGTTAGAAAGATCACGCCTGCAGTCGATCAATGGAGGAAAATAGTCCCTAAAACCAGGCACAGATTGGGAACCGGATGGTGATTGAGTTTGAACTGATGAGGCACTCAGACGAGGCATAAACTAACTATAGTATAAAAAACAAGACGGCACGAACCCCAAACTGGTGATTCGTGCCGTCGGTGTTTTTTTTCTCGGGTACGGTTGGTTTGTCAGAGTTATTTGCTGGGTTCTGCGTTCTGCTCGGTGCGAACCCGATCCGTCAGGGCCTGTAAGGTCATTGACTGTATTTTGGCCAGTTCTGGAACCGTCTGGTAGACATAGGTGACTTCGGCTTCAACCGAAGGATGCAGCCAGCTAAACTGCGGGTCTTCGGAAAGCACCAGGGCCCGGGTATAACTCAACATCATCTGTTCGCGAACGGTTTGGATCTGCCCTGTCAGCTCTTTGGGAACAGCCGGGGTCTTTCCAGCTCCTTTTGACAGATTATCCAGCATTGATTTGTACGCCTTGGCCAGCATCAACTGGGTATAGGGATCGCGTCCCTCAAATTGGAGGGCTTTGACCAGCATATTCACGGCGCCATCTGACTCATTCTTCAGTGTGAGTAAAATACCGACTGATGTATAGAGTTGCGCCATGCGTTTTGGTCTGACGCCAGCCCATTGTTCTTCGGTAAATTCATACGGACGTTTTCCATTTTCAAACAGGGCGATGACATCTCGGCCAAATTTGATTCCTTGATCAGAAAACGCCAGATTTCCGTTGAGCGCGGCGTTACTGGCCACATCCGCCAGTTGAGCCATCACACTCAGATTGTCTGATTTTTCGGCCAGGGCTTTGGCGCCAACCTCAAAGGCCTTATCAAACTGATTCAGCCGGCTCAGCGCTGAAACCATATCGCGATATACAATTCCGCGCATCTGGCTGGAATCATATTTGGCAAGGAAAGCTTCAGCCAAAGGCAGCACTTTTTCAGGGGTCGCCGTCGCCTGTGAGACAGCCGTATAGTCGTCAAACTCGGCATCTGACTTTGCGACTGGACGCTGGGTCAACGAATATTTTTCTTCCGCAAAGGCCGAAAAATTTCCGCCTAAAACCAAAAAGAAAAGAAACACACCACCGAGGGTGTGTTTCACAAATTGGATGGACAAAGGTATCTGGTTGCGCAAACCACGAAGAGGGAATGTGAGTTTCAAATCGGCCATAAAACAGCCCTGCCTTTCATAAACACAAAGAGTGCGGCGCGCTACGGGTCCAATCGGTGTCCACAGTGGGGACGGCCAGGGTACAGCAGAGGGAGAGTCGGCAGGAAATTTCAGGGGGTGAGCTGTACCGTGTCACTGGTTGACGATCTGATTGAATTGTATGAATACAAAAGAGATTGTTGATGAGAAAAGCGATTGGGGACAGTAAGTTAGATTAGGCCCTAGTTATGTTTTTGTAAAGGCACAACGCGTCAGAAATGCGTCAAAAAGTCCAGATTTTTCCGTGAATTTTACAGCCTCTCCAAAGTTTTGAAGCCCTGCTGAAGTTAAGACCCTGACTCACCATCCAGACCTGGTATCGAGTCAGTCAACAGTGCATAACCAGTGAAACCAAACCAATTTTCAAGCGCCGGTTATGTTGATCTTCAGACTCGGAAAAACGCAGGGCGGTAACGCGTTCAGATAGGAAAGTTGACGCATTGAATAGGGGATGTCAGGTCTGGTCGAACATTGAAACGCGGCTGCTGTTTCTGAAAGGAACTGGCACTTCAGACCTTTCAGGCAGGCACGCCATCAACCGTACCGGTTCACCCACATTGACCTGCACACACTGCATTGTATTTGGTTTCGAGTTGGCTTACCCTGCCCCCACCTGACCTCAGCAACTGTCCCCGAATTTCTCGGAGTGTCATTATGAAAGCCTCCCAACTTATCTCACGGACCTTGCTCTGGGTGCTCACCACCTGTGCGGTTGTTTCAATTGGCACCAAGGCGTTTTATTCAACTCAGGCAACTTTCTCGTGGGCCTCCCCAGGGTTTTATGAAGAGTATCACCCCACCGAAGGCAAAATCCTGGTGGCCAAGGTGATCCCCAAAACACCAGCCGCCTATGTTGGACTTGAATCAGGTGACGAGTTATTGACTCAGACCGGGGTGCCGTTCACCGGTTTTGTCGAATACAGTCAGTTTCGCAAGACGGCTCAACAAAATGGAGTCCTGCCCTTAACGATCCGCAAACCGGATGGCAAATTGACCTCCTGTCTCATTGATCTTCCGACCACGACGTTTGAGGGGTTTTTTTCCTATCAATTCGGCTTTTATCTGATTCTACTGATTACCCCGTTGATTTGTACCATTATTGGCCTTGGGGTTTGCTGGCTGCGATGGGAAGACAAAACAGCGCGTACCGGCGGATTATTTTTTGTCTGTGCGGCTTCTCTCTTTGGGATGAACTCCATTTTGATCCCAGGCGGATTGCGCGAATTTTACCTGCTCTACAGCGGTATCGCGATGTGGCTTTCAGGGTATCTGTGCTTTAGCTTTTTTTCTGAGTTTCCAACCCCGACCGCCTTATCTCAAAAGTATCGCTGGGTTCGCTACCTGTATCTGCTGTTTACGCTCGCCATGCTCAGTTTTTCAGTCGTCACGGATCTGGCAGCCCAGTATTCGTTTTCCCTGGCCCGTGAACTCAATGCCTATACCTTTGGTTCACTGGAGCAAATTCAGGGTCCGGTGTTGTTGCTGG
>CAZXCE010000339.1:0-8935 GCA_964639175.1 uncultured Clostridia bacterium | reverse complement strand
GTTCAGGGTTCAGGGTTCAGGGTTTTCGAATACAGGTTGTTTTTGGTTTTCGCCGCTGCAGCGGCGGTTGAACTGAGGCAGGTCGTTTACGGCCTGCAGGTTTCGGGGTTTCGAGTTTATGTCGTTTTGGTCTTTTTTTGCCTTTTCCCCAAACCCTGAACCCTGAACCCTAACCGGTATTATTGAGTCAATTGTCGCATCACCCCCAGCAGTACTTCTTCCTGATAGGGTTTGATCAGATAGTCGGTAGCACCAACGTCCATGGCCTTACGACGGTGTTTTTCTCCGGCACGAGATGTGAGCATCACAATCGGAATATGCTTTAAGGCCGAATTGGACCGAACCGTGGTCGTGAGTTCATAGCCATCCATGCGGGGCATTTCAATGTCGAGGAGCACTATATCGGGAGTGACCGTTCCGCTCTGCAGCAGTTCAAGAGCTTCGAGTCCATCTCGCGCTTCGGTCGGCGTCCACCCCTGGTTCCGCACAAAATTGGAAAGCACCCGACGCACACTCACTGAATCATCCACGATCATAACCTGGAGCGCCTCGCGGACTTTGGCTGGCGTTCTGACAACTGATCTGGGCTGGGCTTCTGGTCTGGCAGTGCCTCGGACCAGTTCGTTTGGATTGAGAATGAGAACCACACTGCCGTCTCCCATCAGGGTGGCACCGGCGATGCCGGGGACACGCTGTAAGAGATTACCCATAGATTTGACCACAACTTCGCGAGCTTCCAGCAATTGATCCACGGCCACTGCAATTTGCTGGGATCCAAGGTTGAGAATCAGCACCGGAACCCGACGAAGTGTCTCGTCGGCTGGGTGTTTGAGATTGAGCACCGTTCCCAGATGCAGGAGCGGATACACCTCGCCTTCAACCCGAATGACCGGCTTTTGCCCGATGTATTCGATGTCATCTTTTTCGATCCGCAAAATTCGCGTCACCGGGGCCAGCGGAATGGCAAATGTCTCAGTGCTGGCTTTGACCAGAATGACCCGCAGAATGGCCAGCGTCATAGGCAGGCGGATGGTCAGGGTCATTCCTTGACCCGGAACGGACTGGATCGCCACTGTGCCTTTCATCCGGGTCACGGTTTCCTTGACAATATCCATGCCGACACCACGACCAGAAATTTCACTGACCTCGGATGCCGTGCTAAATCCAGGCAGGAAGAGGAAGGAATAAATTTCTTCATCCGTCAAATGGGCGGCTTCGGCTTCGGAAATATGGCCTCGACGAACCGCCGCTGCCCGGACGACTTCCGGTTCAATTCCACCACCGTCATCACTGACCTGGATCACCACCTGGGTCGCTTCATAGGTTGCTCGTACCCGGATATGTCCAATTTTTGGTTTTCCAAGGGCCTGGCGCAGGGCCGGAGGCTCGATTCCGTGGTCAACTGCATTGCGCAGGATGTGCAAGAGTGGATCGGCGATTTCTTCAAGGACAGTTTTATCGAGTTCGACCTGTTCGCCTTCAACGGTTAATTTCGCCAGTTTGGCCTGATGTTCGGCGGTGACTCGAACCGTGCGATGGAGCCGCGCCGTCAACGACCCGACTGGCACCATCCGTAACCGCATCAATTTGTCCTGGACTTCGCTCGTCAGCCGATTTAAGCCGTTGAGATAGCTGTCAAAATCGCCAATGGTGTTATGGAGTTCGCTACTGACGGCGTTGATATCGCCTGTGTTTTCACTGAGTTCGCGGGTCAGGAGGTGAAATTCGGTGTAGCGGTCAAATTCCAGTTCGTCAAAGCCGTGGGTTTGTTTTACCGGAGACGCTGAAAGCGTAACCCCATTTCCAGCACCAACCGCCGCCACGTTGACCAGCGATGCCATTCCTTTACCCAGGGCGCTCACTTCATATTCGGTTTCAAACCGGTTGGCAATGCGCTGTGACCGCCCGACACTCAGTCGGAGTTCATCAACTTCGTGGTTGAGTTTTCTGAAATACTGTTCAAAGGTGGAGCGGCTGACGATCAATTCACTGACCAGCCGGACCAGTTCATCCAGCCGTTCAATCGGCACTCGCACCACCTGGGATGGTTGTCGCTGGTTTTCAGAGCGATCTTCTTCGGTCACCTGGTCGTCGGCTCTGCGCTGGGGAAGCATCCCAGCCAGGTCAATCATGCTTTCCTGGCCCAGGGGTTCAAGGCGATTCCCACCTGAAACTGGCTCCATGTCGGCGAGTTCCGTCCCCAAAAATGCCGCAAAGCGCTGATAGAGATCTTCGGCGCGTTCGCGGACTTCAGCACTGCCTTTATGGAGCAGGTCTTCGAGGGTATCAGTGGTGACAAAGATCAGCGCGATAATTTCTGTGGTCAGTTCCAGATCGTCTTCATAGACGGCATCCAGCAAATCTTCCATCCGATGTGCCAGCCGGCTGACGGTTTGAAACCCGACCATCCCGGCGGCCCCTTTCAGGGTGTGTACACTGCGGCGGATTTCCTGTTGCCAGCCTTTGTTCGACGGATCTTTTTCAAGCAACCGCAGGACACGGGTGATGTTTTGGAGGTGTTCGTCGGCTTCTTCCAAAAAGGCTTCGCGCAGTTCAAGTGACGCCTCGTCAATATGATCTGTCCGGCGCGCTGTACTGATAACTGGTTTGACTTCAAGGGTTTTGTGTTCTTCAACCGGTGGTTTGACCGCCACCGCTGGTGTGGGCGTCGGGGCCGGTTGCGGGCTGCTGCCCACCAGCCTCTCAACCGCCGCTTCATCATCAGTGTCAGGAAGGTGTTTCAAGCGACGAAACCCTTTGACCACTTCGACCAGGATGGCACGTTCATCTAGCGTCTCAGAGAGCATTCCGTCCAGATAGGATTCGACCTGACTGACTGTCAACAGGAACACAGTGGTGGTTTCTGGTGTGAACTCTAGTTGACCGGCGGCGATTTCTTCGAGGGCTTCTTCTGCAAAGTAGGCAATATGGCTCAGAGCAGAGAGTCCAACCATGGAAGCCGCCCCTTTGATACTATGAAACAGCCGATGGGCTTCTTCGAGCGCATCGAGCTGGTCAGGGTCGTGCTTAAATGTGTCAATACAATCAAGGATGGTGGGAAGATAGCTTTTGGCTTCTTCGACAAATCCCATCAGAATTTCCGGATCAATTTTTTTCACCATAAGGACTCTTTTCTTGTCTCGCTTCAGATACCAGTTTGAAATCGCTATCCTGGGTCAATGAAAGCGCTGACGACTAACTGAAATGCTTAAAGCCGTTGAAAAACCAGCGAATCTTCAACTTTCACGCTTTGGATTCCCGGCAGTTTGAACCCGACAATTTCGCCTGGCGCCAAAAACAAATATCCGCCTGGGCTCAAACATCGACAGAGTTCCTGGACAACCAGATTGCGGCATTCGGCGGTGAAGTAAATCAACGCGTTCTGGCAAAAAATGACATCCTGTCCGGGGATCGGGTTCTGTTCAATCGTTTTCAAATTATGATGCCCAAACCGAACCCCGTCTCTCACTCGCTGGTTGATTTGATAGACTGTTTCTCGATCCTGCCGAAGTTCAGTCAAATATTTCTTCCGATAGACTGCCGGCAGAGAGCGGATCGCGAGCGGCGAATACCGACCTCGGCGGGCTTTTTCCAGGACAGTTGTATTGATGTCAGTGCCCAGCGCTTCAATCTGGATTTTCTGTGGATCAATCAGATCAAGTGCTGTCATCACTATCGAATATGCTTCCTGTCCGGTTGAACATCCGGCGCTCCACATCGTCAGCACCTGGCTGCCAGTTTGTTGTTTCCTGGCGGTCAATTCAGGAATGACCAGATTTCGCAGGGCCAGAAACGAGCCTTCGTGGCGAAAGAAACTGGTTTCGCCGACCACCAGGAGTTCCAGGAGCTTTGGCCATTCCTGTTCCTTCTCAGCGTTGAAATTCAGATAGGTGTAGTATCGGTGGAAGCCAGTGATATTGAGTGCCCGCATCCGTTCCGAAAGCCGGCGGCACAGGTACTGAAGCCGTGTTTCACCGAAATCAATACCGCACCGGTCTTCAATGAACTGCCGCCAAATCTTGTGTTCCGAGGCGGACATCAACTGGCCGGTTTCGATCATGAAAACTCCTTCTACCCAGGCTCTGATATCGGGCTGAAGACATCTCCAGCCCGATGCCTTCAGAGTTTAATAGGCGCTTCCATGGCCGTTTGACGGCAGCTTAAAGGTACTGACTGACACCCGAAGGTTATCGGCCAGTTCGGAAAGTTTGCGGATTGAAACGGCGGCCTGCTTTGTACCGGCGGCTGTTTGCTGAGTGATGTCAGAGATATCGCCCATGGCTTTGGCGACTGATTCCGAACCACGTGCCTGTTGTTTGGTGGCCATCGAGATGGATTGCATCAATTCGGCCAGCCGGTTTGACACGGTTTCGATTTCAACCAGTGATTTTCCAGCTTCATTGGCAACCTCAGACCCGACGACGACTTCCCGGGTGGTGGTTTCCATAGCCGCCACCGCCTCGTTGGTTTCGCTCTGGATGGTCTTGATCAGGGTGCTGATACGCTTGGTGGCTTCGGCGGACCGTTCGGCCAGACGTTCGACTTCACCGGCGACCACGGCAAACCCGCGACCGGCTTCACCGGCCATTGCGGCCTGAATCGAGGCATTCAACGCCAGAATGCTAGTTCGGTCGGCAATGTCACTGATGAGCTGGACGATTTCGCCGATTTCTTGTGAGCTTTCACCCAGTCGTTTGATTCGTTTCGCGGTTTCCTGCACCTGCTGGCGAATGCCATTCATACCGTAAATCGTCTTTTGCACCGCTTCCGAGCCCTGTTTGGCATTCACCCGCGCCTGCTCAGAGACAGTGGCTGACAACACGGCGTTTTCTGACACCTGCTGGATGGATGCGGCCATTTCTTCGATAGCGGCTGAAGTATCCACAATTTGAACCGCCTGGGCTTCACTGCCTTCGGCGAGGTGTTCGGTGGTGGATTGGACCTCGGTGGCGGCAGCGCTGACGTTGACCGTCACTTCCTGCACGTTGCTGATGATGCGCCGGAGTTCACCAATCATAAAGTTGAATGAGTCAGCAATCGCCCCAGTCATTTCTGCTGTAACTTCGGCCTCCTGGGTCAGGTCACCTTCGGCCACCCCGGAAATTTCATCAAGCAGCTTCATAATGCTGTTCTGAATTTGTTCGCGTTCTTCCTGTGATTGAATGAGTGAAAGGATGTTTTCGAGCATGGCGTTGAGTGACGTTGTCATCTGGCCAAGCTCATCTTCGCTGTAAACCTCAGCGCGTGCGTCAAAATCACCAATCCCAATCGCGTTGAATAATTGTGAAATACTGGTGACCTGGCGGGTGATGGTTCGGGCGATAAAAAACGCCAGCAAGAACCCAAAGGCCAATCCAATAATCATAATGCCAATGGTGATATTTCGACTTTGGTTGACTTGTTTTTGGCGAATTTTCAATGTTTCGTTGAGCAGGGTGGTCGTGGCAGAGCTGATTGGGACAAACTGGTCAATCGCGGCTGTTCCAGTGTCAAAGTATTGAACCGGGTCAATGGTGATGGTCTCGGATGTGGATGAGATCAATGTGGTGACCAGTGCCGAAAATTTTTGGAAGGGCGCATCACTTTCTTTGAGTAATGGCGTGATGGAATCAGAAATCGTTGGATCTTTCTGAAAGGCTGTTCTGACATTACGTTTCAGGCGTTGATTACCCCCTTGCAAGTCGCTGAACAGGCTGAGCAGTCGCTGTTTGTCTTCAGCCGTAAGTTGTTTCAGACTGATTAAACTTGCACCACGGCCACGGAGCTGACCAAGAGCTTCAATGATGGTTGGAAGTTCTTCCAAAACCGAACGTCCAAGGTAATAGGTGCCAAATTCAGGGTCGAGTGAAATTTTCGAGGCATCTCCGATTTCACCGATAAAAATCAGCACATCGCTGATCAACTCGGTGTTTTGTTCAAAGCTTTCTCTTGCCTCCACCTGAGTTTGAGTCACTTTTAGCGTTTCCCATTTTTGCTTAAGCTGCCGGAACCGGTCGGCTTTTTTAAACTGATCTCCATCAGCGGCGATCAAAGTTTCGATAGCCTTGAAATCGGTTTCGACCGCTTGCTGGGCTTCCTGGTACCTGGCTTGAAACTCTTTTTTCCCGCCCAGAAAACTCGCCAGTGATCCACGATATCGGGCGGCGTTTCTAGCCAAATTCGAAGCTGGAATCAGATACTCTGACCCTGCCGCCTTCGAGTTGAAGGTTGCCAGATTGTCGTTGAGAGTCCGAAGGTAGAGTCCGCCCATAATCAGCAAGGCCGCACCAAACACCAGCACCAGCAAGCCCAGCTTTTGCCAGATTTTGAGATTTCGAAGAAACCGTAACATTGTAAATCCTCCTCAATACGAACCAAATTATGAATGATGAGTTTTGAATTATGAAAAGACTAAACCATTATTTTTCAACGAAATAATCCTTCATAATTTGATCAATCCGTCGTAAGACAAAGCCGGAAAGTTAAACTTCAGGCATGATGCGCGATGCGCAGTTCCGACGCTGACAGGACACTCTCCAAATCAAGCACGATCAGCAACCCGTCTTCTTCAACCGATAACCCGGAAAGAAATCTGAGGATCTGGTCGTCAATGGCAGCCGTGACGGGTTTGAGCGAATCGGTGTCCAGCTCTCTCATTCCGTGGACGCCGTCAACGATGAGGCCCGTCGTTAATCCACGCGACTGGCTGCGAACAACCAGCATTCGACCTGCTCTTGATTGTTCCAGTGGCGGCAGTCCAAAGAAGGCACGTAGCTCGATCACGGAAAGAATGTCGCCGCGTAAGTTCGTCACCCCTCGGACCCATTCCGGGAGGTATGGAACGGCGGTAATTGGCGGAATTCGCCCCATTTCAATGACGTTGGTGATTGGAATGGCATATTTTGAGTCAGCCAATGAAAAGACCACATGGCGTTTTCTGGCAGTGAGTGCCTCAGATTGGGTGGCTCGAATCTGTGGCTTGATGGGTGTTGCTGGTGCCGTGGCTGCCTGATGGTCAATGTCGGCAATCAGCTCTTCAAGTGACGGCCCTGACGCTGGTTCAGTTTCATCACGGGCAATGTCAGCCAGAACTCCGGGCAGGGTATCTGGCATTTCAAAGCCGTCATGTTCAGCTTCACTTTGATTTTCCGGCACCACATCCTGGGGTTCACTGACTTCTGGCGTTGTCTCAGCCTGAACCTCGACGGCTGGTGTTTGATCGGCAATTTGTGCTGGCTCGACGCTGCCCATTTCAATCGTGGCAGGTTCCTCTGGGGGCAGCGAGAGGGAAGCCGGCATCTGGTCTTCAGCCTCGGATGGTGAGGTTTCTGCCGGTGGCACGGGTGCCTGAAACTCAAAGGTTCTGGATGGAATATCGAGGACTGGTTCGACCTGGGGTGCGATCACTGGAGCATCTGCCTGGTCTGAAATTTCCAAAACCGGGATGCTGCCCGTAATCCACGCCGGGTCCTCAGTTGGTAATTCATCAAAGGGCTCAGCTTGAGCCTCATCCACCTGATCATTTGTTGACGCACTGGCGGGGAATTCCACATCCGCTGGTACCACCACGTCCAAAGCCTGAAGTCGTGAAGAAATCTGCTCTTTGAGCACATCAAACCGGGGTGGTGACAGGGTCACGGGGGCTGGTTCGACCACATCGCCTGGCAGATCAGCGGGAGCCTCCGGGAGCGGGTCCTGGGCTTCTGGTTCGTCCAGGGAAGGACCAAGCGCAGCCATCCAGGCCGGTGCCGCATCCGGTAAATCCAACGGCATTTCCAGGTCGTCAGGTCCTTCGCCAGGTCCGGGCAGGTCCGGGAATCCCAGATCATTCACATTGGTTGTCGAATCATTTTCTTCAGGCATGGTTACAGTTCCTTTTTCACCTGGGAGCGTGGGTCGAATGTCCGCCTGCAACCCACCCGCTCACGCAGGTGGTACTGACTTGTCGCTAGCTCTTTCTTCGTTCCCAGTGAGTTATCCCATTTGGGGCTGAGGGTATCGGGCTAAGGGCTGAGGGAAATACAATTTTTTCAATCATTTCGCCTTCCCGTAATACGAGAACTTCATTCCAAAATGGGATTATCCCCAATAATGTCTATTCGTAAGCTGATGTGATCCGGTCAATACCTTTTTGAAGATGCCGCCGCCAGCTTGCCTCGATTTCGGGGGTGAATTCCGGGTCAATATCGCGCACGGTGGCGACCATACTGTTGACCCAGAATGGATATAGTTCAGGCGGAACATTGATATGTTTCCGGCCATGGAGTTCGCCCATTTTGGCCATATAGGATTTGGCTTTCAGCGAACCAAGGCCAAACATAATCAGAAGTTCGACTCCTTCTTTGAGCAAACTATGTTGTTTGGCCATATTCGTTTTCGCAAAGTACGGCGCAATTTTGGGGCTGCTCTTAATAAAAATCTCATAAAACCGGGGCATAAACCGTGGATTGTCTTTACACCGGTTAAAACTTTTACTTACCAGATCAGAATCGGTCATTTGGTTCATAGGAAAACCATTGAGGGCTCAGGGTTGAGGGTTGAAGGGAGCGTGCTGTCACCTTAAAGAAGTTTGGCTACCATCCGTTGTAACTCTGCATCTTCAAACGGCTTTGTAATGTATTCATCTGCCCCTTGCTTCAGTCCCCAGAACCGGTCGGTATCCTGGCTTTTGGTGGTGACCAGAATAACCTTGATGGCTTTGGTGTCAGGTGCGGTTTTGAGCTGGCGGCAAACTTGAAACCCGTTTTTCTTGGGAAGAATGACGTCCAGGAGCATTAAATCAGGCTGTTCTTTGTTTGCTTTTTCAAGTGCTTCCTCGCCATCAACTGCGGTAATAATCTTGTAACCCTTGCCTTGAAGTGCAGTTGTCATAAGTTTCATTTGGGTTGGACTGTCATCCACCACAAGAATTGTCTTTGCCATAATGTTGCCCTTTCTGAAGAGGTTAGTAATTCGT
>CAZXCE010000338.1:0-8942 GCA_964639175.1 uncultured Clostridia bacterium | reverse complement strand
CCCCCGAAACGGCACCCCGGCTGGCTGGAGCCTCCGGACTGTCACTGGACCTGGAAGCGTCGGAATCGCTTTCTGACCTGCGCCAGATTGAGGTCCAAACCATTGCCGATGATGACGGCACAGTGTGGGCACTCGGCGTGGTTGATACCACGCTGCAATTGAGTGAGGTCGCCAGCCTGGTTGAGTCTCCGTCACCAATCCTTTCCGCTGACCAGGAATTGATGCTGTGTACCGCCGCCGTCAAAATGGTCAGGCACTCGAAGGCCACCGGACCGGTGAGCGTGAAATTTGTCTGGAAAACCAGAAACCAGAGCGTCCAGAGCGTCGCGATCCACCCAGGCATTCAGGCTCACCACACAGTCACCGAAATGCGAACCGGCGTTGATCTGGTCAAACTCCAGATTCATCTGGGTCGAGATGGACGCCTCGAATCGCACCCACCCGCCTTTCCACCACTTCATGCCATTGGGACTGAACTGGTGGCGATTCCCGAAAACACTGATCTTCCAGCCAGTGCCAAAACGGTCGAATCCGTCAAAATGGTGACGGGTCCCGGGTTGCGGATTGACCCCGGCGTGACCGAAGGCAATCTGCTCGCCCAGCCATTTCTCCCGTCGCGATGGATCAGCCTGGTCACGACCAGTGGTCACAGCCGGACTGAAACCCTGTCCAGAATGAAACGTGCCCTTTTGAATTCAGCCTGTGTCATCCACGGCTATCGCTGTAACAAGTCACAAATTCTGGCCATGCTCAATCGCCCGGATGTCATTGACGGTCAATCAACCCTGATTCCTGCCGCCACCATTGCTCCGCTCAACCCGCTCTTTGGTAAAGTGGCTTTAATCCAGGCAGCCATTGAAGTCTATCTGGCTGATTTTTCAGTCGAACACGCCCAATTTGTCACGTCTGCCGCTCGTGGTCGGCCACAGGTCCGAGGTGAAGCGGGTCTGACAGTCGAACTCGGCTATCAGGGCGAAGTCTATGCCCTGACCGTGTATCGGCTTGGCGACCAAAACTATCGAGTTGACGTTGACGGACAACAAATCCCAGTCACCGTGGCCTGGAGTAATCGTCACGAACGCCGACTGGTTGTCGCCGGTCAGAATTTTCATACCTTCCCGGTTGTCACCCAGCCCAACTTTACGATTGAAGTTGAAGGCACCGAGCACCACATTTCCCGTGAAGATTTCGGCGTGGTGCGCTGTCCGACCCCAGCGGTCGTGGTATCGGTCGCCGTGAAAGAAGGCGACAAAGTCAAAACTGGCGATGTGGTGGCTGTGGTCGAATCCATGAAGCTGGAAATGCCGATCAACGCGCCCTATTCCGGCAAAGTCCGCCGGGTGCTGGTACTCCCCAACGTCCAGGTGGATATCGGCGCCCCGCTGATCCAGTTTGAACTGTCCAGCCATCCGGCAGCCGGGTCTGGCGGCGAACGGTTGCGATTTTCAAATTTAGCGCCAACCGCACCAGACTCATTGCAGGCCCGGTGTCATACCAATTTTGAAGCTTTTCGCAGCCTCCTGCTTGGCTATGACGTCGCTCCAGCCGAAGTCAAACGACTGATGGCTGACCGGGGACAACTCTGTCATCAATTGCCGGTTACTGACCCGGACCTGATTGGAAACGAAGATGAGATGTTGACGATCTTTGTTGACCTCTGCTCGCTCTTCCAACGCCTGGCCTTGACCGAAGATCACGAAGCCGCCGAAGCCCTCGCGTCTCAGGAATACCTGCTGACCTATCTGCGAACGTTTGACACCCAGGGAACCGAACTTCCGCAGGCGTTCCTCGATAAACTGCTGCGCACCCTCGCCCATTTTGGCGTCTATAGCCTGCGGCGCACCGCTGAACTCGAAACAGCCCTCTTACGACTCTACAAATCTCACCTGAAGATGGATCAGCACCTGACCCTGATGATGAGTTTGCTTGAGCGACGACTGGCCAACCACGAGGCCATGCAACCAGCGCTCAGCGAGTCATTCCAGTGGCTCTTAAATCGGACAATTGAAGAAACCCTCGGGAGCTATCCCAGCCTGAGCGAACTGGCTCGCGAAGTTCGTTTCCGATTGTATGACGAGGCAATTTTTGAACAGGCACGCCAGCGGATTTATGCCGACGTCGAATCCCATTTGACGTACCTCGAAGAAATGCCGGGTGCCGAAGACCGCGAAACCCACATCCAGGCGCTCGCCGACTGTCCACAACCACTGGCTGGCTTGCTGGCCAAACGGTTTGGCGATATGTCGCTGGCCATGCAACAGCTCATTCTGGAAGTCCTGACCCGGCGCTATTACCGCATCCGTAAGCTTGAAAACTTCCAAAACCTGCTTGGGAAAAAACACATTTTCGTCACGGCTCGCTATGATCACCCGATTGACGGCAAAAATATCCACGTCACCAGCACTCTGGCTGCCTATGACCAGTTGACCGAGACCGGTCAGGAACTTTGCCATCTGGTCAAAGCCATTCCGGAAGATCACGACGTGGTGGTTGATTTTTACCTCTGGAACCCGGATCGCACCCGGTCGGCGGATGAAATCCAGCAAGACATTCAACGCCATTTGAACGAAATCCCCTTCTTGCGTCCAATTCGGCGGATTGTGGTCTCGGTTGCCAGCCTGGTGACCGGACATGAAGCGGAAGGCACCTGGCACTTTACCTTCCGGCCATCACCCGAAGGCTACCAGGAAGAAAAAGTCTATCGTGGATTGCACCCAATGATGGGTAAACGGTTGCACCTCTGGCGGTTGAGTAACTTCAACATCGAACGGCTGCCCTCGGTCGAAGACGTCTTTTTGTTCCGGGCGCTGGCCAAAGACAATCCAAAGGATGAACGGCTGTTTGCGATTGCCGAAGTCCGCGACCTGACCATTGTGCGCGATGGCAACAACCAGATTATCCAGATTCCATATCTGGAACATATGCTCTTTGAAGCGGCTGCCGGATTGCGGCATTTCCTGGCGCAACGGCCTCCGCGCGAACGACCACAGTGGAACCGATTGCTCCTGTATATCTGGCCAACGCTGACCTTGAACCGCGAGGAAATCAATCAGGTCTCCCGCAAACTTTCGGCGGCCACCGAAGGACTGGGACTTGAACGGATGGTGATTCGCTGTGCCCTTCCAGATGCGGAAACCGGCGAAATCAAAGACACCGTGTGGCGGATTTCCAACCCTGGCGGACACGAGCCGGTGGTTTCATTCCACACACCGGCTGAAAAACCGATGCGTCCGCTGGGCGATTATGAGCGCAAAGTCCTGCAACTTCGCCGCCGTGGGCTGGTGTATCCCTATGAAATCGTTGAAATGCTCACTTCATCGCAAGGTGAGAAAATTCAGTTCCCGCCCGGCGAATTTCAAGAATATGACCTCAACGAACACAATGAACTGGTTCCAGTCAACCGGCCATACGGCTTGAACAAAGCCAATCTGGTCGTTGGCGTAATTACCAACAAAACCGCCAAATATCCGGAAGGTATGACCCGCGTGATTATGCTCGGCGACCCGAGCAAGAGCATGGGGTCAGTTGCCGAACCCGAATGCCGGCGGATTCTGGCCTGCATTGCTCTGGCCCAAAAAATGAACGTTCCGCTCGAATGGTTCCCGGTCTCGGCGGGGGCAAAAATTTCAATGGAAAGCGGCACGGAAAACATGGACTGGATCGCCGACGTGCTGCGGGCCCTGATTGAATTCACCCAGGCCGGGTGCGAAGTCAATATCGTGGTCAACGGCATCAACGTTGGCGCTCAGCCATACTGGAACGCCGAAGCCACCATGCTGATGCACACCCGAGGCATCCTGATTATGACGCCTGACGGAGCGATGGTCCTCACCGGCAAACGCGCCCTTGATTTTTCGGGGAGCGTTTCGGCAGAAGACAACTTTGGCATCGGCGGCTATGATCGGGTGATGGGTCCCAACGGACAGGCCCAATACTGGGCGGCGGATATCGTCGAAGCCTCAGAAATCCTGCTTCGGCATTATGACCATACCTATGTCGTTCCCGGCGAACGATTTCCACGTGACACACCATCAACCGATCCGACGGACCGCGACATCCGCAGCTTCCCATATTCCGGCAACAAAGCGGACGGCTTCGAACTGGTCGGCGAAATCTTCACCGAAGAAAAGAATTCTGGACGCAAACGGCCATTTGATATTCGGTCCGTGATGCGGGCGGTGGTTGATCAGGATCACCAGCCACTCGAACGCTGGTTTGGGTTCCGGGATGCCGAAATCCCGGTGGTCTGGGATGCCCACCTCGGCGGACATCCAGTGTGTATGATCGGCATGGAGTCGCGTCCGCTGCCGAGACTTGGCTTTATCTCAGCCGATGGACCTTATCAGTGGACAGCCGGGACGCTCTTCCCGCAAGGCTCAAAGAAAGTCGCCCGAACCGTCAATTCAGCCAGCGGCAATCGGCCACTGGTGGTGCTGGCGAACCTGTCCGGGTTTGACGGCTCGCCGGAATCCATGCGCAAGACCCAGCTTGAATTCGGAGCTGAAATTGGCCGGGCGGTCGTGAACTTCAAGGGGCCGATTGTGTTCTGCGTGGTGTCACGCTATCACGGCGGGGCCTATGTGGTCTTTTCGAAGACCTTGAACAAAAACCTCGAAGTCGCCGCGCTCGAAGGCTCGTTTGCTTCGGTTATCGGAGGCGCTCCGGCAGCCGCCGTGGTGTTTGCCGGCGAAGTCGAAAAACGAACCAAAGCCGATGACCGGCTGACGACGCTTGAAAAAGCGATTGCGGCAGCGGCGGGTCCAGACAAAGGCCGCCTGCGGGCCGAATATACTGACCTCTACAACGTCGTCTATTCCGAAAAACTCGGTCAGGTGGCCGAAGAATTCGACACCGTCCACAGCGTCCACCGGGCACTGGCGGTTGGGTCACTGGACCGGATCGTTCCATCAAGCCAGCTTCGTCCATATCTGATTGACGCGGTTGAACGCGGAATGAAGAAGACGTTGGAGCAGAGCTGAAAAAACTTCGGGCTAAAGAAGTTGGGCTAAAGAAGTTGGGCTGAAGAAGTTGGCTGAGGGCTGAAGAAAGCGGGTTGCAATACCCAGATTCTTCAGCTCTGAGTTTGCGAATCTTCAGCCCATTTTTCTTTCAGCCCGATGGTTTTTCAGCCCTGAGTTTGCGAATCTTCAGCCCCCGAAAACCTTTTGTAAATTTTGGCCCTAAAAACGTCTTTTTTTCGCTTTTTAAAGTTAGGGAAGTTTGTGGACGTGGACACGGATCTTTATAATTCCGTTAGAGGGTGATGATATATGAGTATCTATCCTTCGGGATGGATTCTTGGTCACTTCTAACCAGGTGGTTGTACTTGTTTCTCATCATCAGAACGATTTTCTCAGATCAATCAGAAAGCAAATACCCAACTTTGAATGGTCCAGATATGAAAAAGTCGCACACTACTGAACTGTTTCACCTTGTACTTGTTCAAAAACCTGGTTCTTTGCGTGATTCAATCCAAAAAGAATTTCTCTCTCAGTACCCGTGTCTGATTGAAACCCGGGAAGACTTGCCGGCTCTACCTGAAATTTCTGGCGACCTCACCGTTTTACTCATTGATCAAGTTCTGCTTGAATCAGAAGATATGGCTCACTCAATTGAAACGTTTTCCTGGTTTACAACTTATAAAAAAAGCACCCGGAAGCCACACGTTTATTGCTTTCGATTCCAGGGTAACTGGTGGGAAGTTTCTTCAATTGAACAGTTTGGTGTTGTGACAAGATTGAACAGTCTGGAATTGTTTGTTAAAAATATTGCCCTCACAGTTCTGAAACCGATTGAACTGAGGAAGTTACAGGCAATTTCTCTCTCAAGTCCTCATCAATCTGCCAAAACCTGGGAAGAGTATCTCAGAACCACTCTGGAACAGGCAGTACAATTGCTGCGAGCCACAAGCGGTGGAATCTATGAGTGCAACCAAAACGCAACTGAGTTGCGGGTGCTCGTTGATCTGACACGTCCAGAACATGTAAACAGAATGCTCAAAGTAGGGGAAGGCATGGCTGGGCGATTAACAGTCAATGGAGAGCCCTACATGATCGTTGATAACTATGCCGATTCAGAACTCGTGGCTCCGATCTATGCTGAAGAACGTCCTTTTGGAGCGGTACTTGAAGTTCCTTCAAAAAACCAGGAAAACCCGCCGCAAATTTATAGCGTGTGGTACGTGGATGCGCCAGTAGGTCACCAGTTTACAGACCAAGATGCTTACTTATTAAGTTGGATCGCAACTTCGGCTGAGTTAAAACGATACGATTTTTACTATGCGGATCGTCTATACCGACTCGACGAAGAAATTACCCCTCTGATCCAGGACTCGCAAAAGGATCTTGAACAAATCCGACACGAAATTGTTCGCCAGGCAGTCCGGCTGTTAAAGGGTACAGCGGGTGGTCTGATGAAATATGATCAGGGTTTAATGGAATTTCAACTGGAAGCATCAACCCTCAATCGTACTGACCAGGAAATACGGTTGCCGTCAGGTGACTTCGGAATGTTTGGCACTGTGATTCAAGAAAAAAAGCCAGACTACATCACAGACCCATCCAGGTTGTCTCAGCTCAATCAGGTTTTTTCTTCGGCTCAATTCAAGCATTTGTTTATTGTTCCAATACGAGCTGTGGGTGAAGTTGACCGGATTCTGTTTGTTGCAGATGAAAAGGAAGAAAGCCGAATTCCTAAAATTGACCTTGATATTCTCAGGCGGCTGGCCTCACGGGCAACAAACGCGCTTCTCGCTGCAGAATTTCTCAATCAAGATCAGCGCACCTTCCAAAAATCAAGATTGCTTTTGAAAGTTGCAAATTACATTAACGACACTTCCCGAACACTGCCACAGATTCTAAATGCCATTCTGACAAGCGTGACTTCAGGATATGGGTTGGGATTTAACCGCGCGGCTGTTTTTTTGTTTGATGAATCATCAAGCTGGTTGGTCGGCCATCAGGCGATTGGGCAATTGACCGAAAAAGATGCAGAAGAAGCCTGGCAAAGAACAAGTTTGCAAAACCTTGACAGCTTTGAGGCATATATCCGGCATGTTCAGAGTCAAGGAATCCAGTCAACCCAACTCAATCAAAATATTTCCCAGGTTCGATACCTTTCGACATCCGAATTGCAAGACTCAATCTCACAGGCTCTGAATAAAAAAGATTTACAAAAGGTCAAACCAAGTAGCCTCTCGACCTCACTTCCTGGGTCTTTTTACCAGTTCTTTCAGCCAACAACAGAAGTGATCGTGGCCCCGCTTCTCATCAACCAGAATTCACCTGGCCAGGAAGTTTTAGGAATCGTTCTGGCCGACAATAAATTCACAAATTCACCCATTACCAAAGAATTGGAGTCCTGGCTCAAGACTTTTTTAACCACCGCTGCATTGGCCATTCAAAGTAATCTGGCCAAAAATCGGATACGAATTGATTTATTCGAAGGAAGTTCACAGGAAATCCTAAACAAATTATTGAGGTCTATTAAAGATCAAGAAAGTCCGGATGAAATCAGTATCGCGTTGATTGATATTGATCATAATATCGGTCACCCCTATCAATATTTAAAATTTCCTCCAAAGATACCGACGTATCTGTCTTGTCCACTTCGTCCCAATGGGATTTCAATAAAGGTGATATTAACCGGCCAGCCGGCAGTTATCGAAGATCTTAAATCATATAAACCTGAGCCAAACAAATTAATGATTGAACGCGGGTTGAAGTCAGCCCTCTGCCTGCCATTTGGAGTTGGAAGCAAACAACTCGGTGTGGTTTGGATTCGCTATAAAAGAAAAATGGAATTTTATGACAGGCAGCTTAATGCGATTCAATATTTAGTTGATAGCGCGGCGATTGCCTTTGATAAAGCCAAACAGGAAGAGCGACTGGCTCAATTTAAACAGCTTCGGGATTTTTCCGAAGAGTTGGCTCAAAAAATTGAAGATATAGAATGTCTCAAACAAACCATCGTAGAAAAAGCGCAGGAGCTTTTTTGCGCGCATAGTGCCGTGCTGTGGGTTTTTGACCAACAGGCAAAAGAGTTTGATTATTTTCATTCAAGGTCAGTTGGCCTTGGGGACAATTGGGCAGAATTTAAAAAGCGAGAATTTATCCCAACGTTTAAAGGATACACTCGTTCTATCTTGGAAGAAGGAGGATGGTATGGAGAGCCAAACATTTCCAGAATAAAAAATAAAAAGCCGCCGCTTCCGTGGGGTTTTATTAATAAACTTAAACAAATGACAATCAGAGGCTTCCAGGGTGTTGCGGTTTCTACCAACCAGGAAAAATTCGGAGTATTGTATATCAACTACAAAGAAGCCCGAATAGAATTTAGCCAGGAAGAACAAAATATTGCACAAATTTTTGCCAAACATGCTGCCCTGGCATTGAAAAACGCAAAAGACCTGGAACATTTGAGAATAACAAGAAACGTGGCGCAAAAGATCATGGAAAGCATTGACTGGCAGGATCCAAATAAAAACCTGGAGCAACTGGTTAATGGAATATGGATCGCTTTAAATTTTTCCTCCGAGAAGAACATCGTTACATTGCATGAATATATTCAGGCCAAAGAAAATTATATCATATCTGCCATCTCACGAGGCGGAGAGAGTCAAGAACCTGCGGTACGTGCATTAATTAGCAAAGGAACGCTCATCGGACAGGTTTTAAATGGAAAAGAAATCATTATTTCCGGCATGCCCTCCACTAAGGAGGAAAGTATTATTTCTGGCACACGCCCTGAAGAGTTGATGAAAAAAAGCGAATTTGCACAGAGAGAAGGAATTCAATCATGTGTGGGTGTTCCTTTGAGAGCACAACATGAAATCGTTGGAGCGATCTTTATTAATCACAAAAACCCTCGTGAGTTTTCACACAATGAGCTCACCATTCGCGTAATAAAAATCCTGTTTCGTGAATTATTTTTCTAGTTTTGTG
>CAZXCE010000337.1:0-9017 GCA_964639175.1 uncultured Clostridia bacterium | reverse complement strand
CTGGGTACGGCAACGCTGATTCGCGCTGGGACACCTGGCGAAATTGCGGATTCAACGAAATCACCGGATTTTACGGCCTTTGTTATTGGTACACGTGGCAGGTTTCGATTCTTGGGTTGGGCCCCATTTGGATGAGTTCAAACGAACTCCAAAAGCAAAAAGCGGCGCGATTGCTCCAGGAAGGCGCCATTTTTGCCTTCGGGCTTTCCGAAAAAGAGCATGGGGCCGATATTTATTCGACCGACATGGAGTTGATTCCCCAGGGTGATGGGAAATATCTCGCACGGGGAGATAAATATTACATTGGCAATGGGAATCAGGCGGCGATGGTTTCCACGTTCGGCAAGCGGACCGACACCGGCGAATATGTGTTTTTCGTGGTTGATTCACAGCACGAGCGATTTGAATGCGTCCAAAACGTGATTGCCGGGCAATCCTATGTGTCTGAATTTGTCCTCCACGATTACCCGCTCACGGATGACGACATCTTATGTCAGGGACAGGAGGCATGGGACACGGCGCTCAACACCGTCAACATCGGGAAATACAACCTTGGCTGGGCTTCAATTGGGATTTGCACCCACGCTTTTTACGAAGCGATCAACCATGCCGCCAATCGCCGGCTGTACAATATGCACGTGACGGATTTTCCACACGTCAAACAAATGTTCGTGGAAGCTTACGCCCGGCTGACGGCGATGAAACTGTTTGCGCTTCGAGCGGCTGACTATATGCGCACGGCTTCTTCGCAGGACCGACGCTATTTGCTCTATAACCCGATTGTTAAAATGAAGGTCACCACCCAGGGCGAGGAGGTCGTCAATTTATTATGGGATGTGATTGCCGCTAAAGGTTTTGAAAAGAATATGTATTTTGAAATGGCGGCTCGTGACATTCGGGCGCTGCCAAAACTGGAAGGCACAGTTCACGTTAATATCGCGCTTATCTTGAAATTTATGCCCGGCTATTTTGGAAAACCGCTTCCCTACCCTGAAGTTCCGACGCGGAATGAGCCCTGTCATGACGAGTTTCTCTTTCATCAAGGACCAGCCAAAAACTTGCAACAGGTCGGGTTTCACGACCCACAGCCGATTTTTGATAAATATGACCTTCCCAACCTCAATTTGTTTAAAGAGCAAATCCAGGGCTTGAAAGCCCTGCTTTTGAAAGCGCCGCCCGACCAGGCACAGAGTAAAGACCTCGATTTCATCTTGACGTTGGGCGAGTTGTTTACGCTGGTGGTTTATGGGCAGCTTCTCCTGGAAAACGTTGAAACCTACGGCATCGAACCGGCACTCACGGATCAGATTTTCGATTGTCTGGTGAAGGATTTCTCCAAATTCGCGCTTCAACTCTATTCGAAGCCGGCCAGCACTCCAGCGCAAATGGATCTATGCTTGAAAATGATCCGCAAGCCGGTCGTGGACAACGCCCGCTTCCAGTTGATCTGGCACGATCATGTCCTTGCATTGAAAGATGTTTATGAGATGAACCCCTAATGTGGGTCCGCTTCGTGGACATTTTTTTATTCCCGCCGTCCGGCGGCTGTCACCTGGCTTCGTTACAGATATATCCGTGCTTGTCACCACTTGTATTTCTATAATGCTTGCACTTCGTTTTGAACACAATCAACTCGCCCTGCGCGATATCCCATTACCTGAGGTTGAAGGTAGGGCCCTGATTCGGATGACCCGCGCCGGTATTTGCGCCACGGACCTGGCTATTACTCGTGGCTATGCCAGCTTTTCCGGGACGATTGGCCATGAGTTTGTCGGTATTGTCGAGCAATCACCAGATCCAGGGTGGATTGGCAAACGTGTGGTTGGGAACATCAATGTTGGGTGTGGCAATTGCCGTGAGTGCCATCGTGGAGACAGCCGGCACTGTGTCCTGCGCCGGGTACTCGGTATTCGGTCGTATGACGGCGCGTTTGCTGAATATCTGGCCCTCCCACTCAGAAACCTTCATGTTATTCCAGATACAATATCTGATTCAGTTGCTGTTTTTGCCGAACCACTGGCAGCCGCCTGTCGAATTCTGGAACAACTTGCCTTGCAACCAGGTCAATCAATTGTGGTTTTAGGAGATGGAAAACTCGGCCAGTTGATTGCCCGGATGCTCAAGGCCAGGGGGTTCAATCCATTGCTGATTGGTAAACATGAGAGCAAACGCGCCCTGGCTGAACAGGTGGGAATTCAAACTCGGAGATTGAACCAGGAACAAGTTGATGCTGATTTGAAACAGACGATTGATGTGGTGATTGAAGCTACTGGCAATTCACGCGCGTTTGCCCAGGCATTGGAACTGGTTTCTCCCTGTGGCACCATTGTCCTGAAATCAACACTTCAGGGAAACTGGGCACTCGAAGCAGAAAATTTTGTGGTGCCTGAAATCACTGTGGTTGGGTCACGATGTGGACGGCTGGAACATTCCCTGGCGCTGTTGGAATCAGGAAAAATTGAGGTGACCTCACTCATCAGTGCCGAATTCCCACTGGCCCAGGCCCTGGAGGCATTTCGCTTTGCCGCCCAACCTGGAATTATGAAAGTTCAGTTGCTCGGCCCTGAATCGGAGCAGGTGACAGGTAAGGCTGAAGGTTGAAGACTTTCGGGCTTGGGGCTGAAGAAAACGGGCTGAGGGTATTAAACCTGTTTTTTCAGCCTTCACTCCACACTGGCAACGACCCGCAGACCATTAAATGGACTGGCAATTTTTGGGTTGCCTCGATCCCGGAACGCACACCGGCAGCCATAGCCGGCATAATCCCACGAACCACCACGCAAGACTCGTAATTCCTGTTTTCCACCTTCAAGCCACGCACGGCCATCAGTTGGAGCATCTTCATAGGTATCGTGCCAGACATCCTGACACCATTCCCAAACATTGCCGTGCATATCATAGAGCCCAAACTCATTGGCCACGCCAAAGACACCAACCGGAACGGTTCGAGCACGATAAATCCCCTGCGGTTCAGCTTTGTATGGGCAACTGGCATCAAAATTGGCCAGATCGGAAATGAGCGTCTCGCCGCAACCAAACGGCGTCGTGGTCCCAGCGCGGCAGGCATATTCCCACTCGGCTTCGCTCGGCAGGCGATAGGTACGACCTGTGGCTTGTGTGAGCCGGGCACAAAATTCCACTGCGTCAAACCAGTTAATGGTTTCAACCGGGAGCAACTCGCCTTCGAAATGCGACGGGGATGGGACAAGATCGCGATTGACTTTTGGTAACCCGGCGACTGCCCGCCAGACGACCTGGGTGATCAGGTATTTGCCCATAAAAAATGAAGGTATTGAGACCAGATGGACAGGTCGCTCGTCAATATCGCCTTCGCCTTCAGGTGACCCCATCAGAAACGAGCCACCTGGAATTTCAACCATATCCAGCGAAGCCGTACTCGAAATTCGTTCGATAAACTGGCGTGAAATCCCTGTTCCCTGTTCAATTGGATTGCCTTCAGCGTCCAACACCACCACTTCAAACTCAAAAGTTGATAATTCGTGTTTCAAATCCAGGTCCTCTGCAACAGACACCCCAGGTCAGTGCACGGTTTAATGTTGTGAAGATTGTTGTTCCAGCCGTTGAACACGGGCTTCGAGCGACTCAATTCGGTCTTCGAAGAGTTCTGTTTGTTGAAGTGCGGTTGTGGCATCAGCATCAGCATGAACTGCGCGCCGCCTGGTTTCTTTATGGGACCGGTTGACGTCCCTGACAGCCGCAAAAACAAGCTGGTTATCAGCCTTCAGGTCCTTTCGGGTTTCAGCGATCTGATGAGATAAGTCAGTGTGAACCTCATCAATTCGCGCGTTGAGTTCCTGTTTGGTTGAATCAATTCGCTCAACCAGTTCCACTCGAACTCCATCAATTCGCTCATTGAGTTCCTGTTTGGTTGAATCAATTCGCTCGACCAGTTCCACCCGCACTCCATCAATTCGTGCGTTGAGTTCCTGTTTGGTTGAATCAATTCGCTCAATCAATTCATCACGAACCGAATCAATTTTTGTGTCCAATCGTCGGAGGTCAGACCGAATCGGCTCTAATTTTTGCTCAAGCTTTTCTTCCAGCTTTTGCTCAAGTTTTTGCTCAAGCTTTTCTTCGAGTGTGGATTCAAAAACAACTTTGATGGCGGCCAGAAATTCTTCATTCGTCATAGTATTCGAAATCTCAGGTCAAGGAATTTTCAAAGAATACACGGTTAAGTCACTTTCCAGAAGACGGTGATTCTTTTTGTGGAGCAGTGGCTGGTGTTGCAGGCAGGGCCGTGCCCCGGATGACCCCGCGTCCAGGTTGGCTTTGCCCCAACGTTGAAAAGACGCTTTTGCCATCTTCACTGGCCGCCCGGAGCGCATTCTCAATATTGCGTTCGACAATCGCAACCGGCAATACCATAAAGGCAGCCGTGGCATAGGCTCGCGCCCGACCTGAAAAGGTTTCAATCTCTTGAGCTTCACGGGTGGCCGCCCGGCGACAGGCACCTTGCCACTCAGATTCGGAAATTTCAACTGTGGCCAGTCCCTTGATCAAAGTATCAACCATTGACCTGAGCTTTGGTTCTTCAACCACTGTGGTTCCAGCCGTGAGAATGAATTCACCATATTGCAAATGGGGGACATAGCGGCTGTCAAAAATAGCCCCGCCGAGTTTGGCTTCTTCAGCCTGACGAGCCAGGTGCGAAGCAATAACTTCAGCCACCACCGGCCACTCTGCAGCGACTGACTTTTGACCTTCGGGCGCCAACCAGACCAGATTCAGATAACTGACCGGACGCATGCTGGTCCCGATTTGCTCGGCTGGTTTTGGATTGGGTTCGATCACTCGAACTTTGATGGCACGGTCGGTTTCATCCCGATTAAACCCATCAACCAGAACTCGTGATACCAGAACCGAACCTTCGGTATCGCCAACGATGACCGCCAGCGGGTACTGGCGTTTGACGGTACGTTCCAGCCATCGCTGAACATCAACTTCGGTCATTTTCGCCACGGCGGTGGTGCCCAGTCGAGGAAATCCATAGGTATGCTGGCCAAACAGACTTGATCGGGCCAGATCCAGGGCGGTTTCACTTCCTGCATTGGTCAGCGCCTGTTGATCAGCCAGCAGGCGCTCGCGTTCGCGTTTGACGGCTTCTTTATCAAAAGTTGGATTTTCAATCACATCCACCAGTCGTCGCAGCCCTTCTTCACCATTTCGCGAGAGGATTTCCAGTTCCAATCCAAAATAATCTGGATCATTGACAATCCGGATTTCCCCGCCCAGTTGCTCTAACTCGGACGCCAGTGTATCGCCCGGCTGTTTGGCCGTCCCCTGTAACATCGAACGCAACATCAGTTCAGTCACACCACTGTTGGTTTCATCTTCCAGGGTGCGCCCGCCTTGAAAAAACAGCCCCATCACCAGCAATGGCCGATTGGGGTCAACTCGCACAAAAGCGCGTGGACCACGCAGCGTTGAGAAATCCTTCACTGGCTCGGCCTGAGCCATCACAATGAACTTCCCAACGTCCTGCTGTTTCTGGCGGGTTGTTCCCTGCCTGATCATCGGAACTGATTTGGCATCGGTGATGGCTTCAGATGGAATTTCAGTTTGAGTTGACGCTGGAACCAGAATATTGACGGTCTCGGCATATTTTTCCGGAGTAAATGTCCGGAGCGGAGCGGTCGGTGATTGAAATTCATGCACAGTCGCTTTCGGCAACATCAAATATTTGGCGGCGACGGCTCGAATCTGCTCTGCTGTTACCTGATTGATGCGTGACAATGACGTTGTCCAGGCTTTGAACCCCGCCGTGGCTTCAACCTGGGCCAGTGTTCGCGCCTGATTCTGAGTTGACTCGGTTCGGGTCAGGAAATCCTTTTCCAACAATGATTTCGCTCGCTGCAAGTCGGCATCTGAAATCCGCTCGCGCCGGAGCCGCTCAATGATCTCAAACGTCAGCGCTTCGGCCCGATCAAGAGATTCCGGTTTGACTCGCAACTCGATCAAAAAATGAGCCAGATTGCGATTGGTCACATAGTCCACCTGAATGTCAGAAACGATACCGCGTTGATCGCGCAAACTTTGCACCAGACGGGCACCGCGCCCACGTCCAAGAACCGCGCACAGGACGTCAAACGCGGCGGATTCCTCAGAATTTGGCGGCACCGGGTACCCGATATGGACCCACGAGGCCGTGGTAGCCCCACGTTCTTCCTGATAGTGGAGCGCCGTTTGACCTGATTCTGGCAACTTTGGACTCACCGCCGTGCTCGCCCAGGCACCAAAGCTTTGTTGAAACGTCCGGAGTACCACCGGGGCAATCATATCTCCGGTCAGGCAAATCACTGTGTTTTTGGGCGTAAAGTGCGCGGTGTGAAATTGCGCCACCATCTCAGGTTTGAGGGCTGAAAGCTGATCCGGAATCGCTTCGGCCCGGCCCAACGGATGCTGTGGGTATGCCGTACTCAACCAGCGCCCCGCACTCAACCGGGCAGCATCTTCGGTCTGAGTAGCCAGTTGTCGCTGAACCGTTTGAATAGCCTGTGCGGCAGAGGCTTCGGTAAGCCCTGGCCGCATCAGAGCTTCGGCCAGCAATTGCACCATCGTCGCCGCGCTCTCGACCGGCCCGCTGGCACCAATCTGGGTGCTGACCAGATCAACTTCGGCCTGAAAGCGGGCGCCGGCCAGATCTGCCTGTTGTCGCCAGCTATCCCCAGGATGTGCGGTTGTACCGCGCAACAGCACCTCACCTGTCACCCGTGCCACACCACGGGCTGTTTCCGGTTCATCGGTCGTTCCAGCCTTCACAAAAGCCAGCACACTGACAATCGGCGTGCTGTGGTCTTCGCTTAAAATTACCGTCAATCCATTGCGAAACACATAGCGATTGGTCAATCCAACCTGGGAAATGTCAGAAAGCTGCCCGCCTGGTGCAATTTTTCCATCGGCAGAAGGTGTCGTCCCCGTGGTTGGCGGTGTGGTGGTCGGTTTTGTCGAGACCGGCGGCTTCGGTTGCGGTGGTTGAGGTCGGCCACGCCCGCTCTGACCAAATGAAACAGATACCAGCAACAACAACAATGACAGTGAAACAAGTGATTTGTGAAACATGGGCGTTAACCTCGGAATGGGGTTCGGGGCTCAAAAGTTGGAGTTTCAAGGTTGGAACTTCGAGTTCAGGGTTGGGAGCTAAACTCACGGACTTGGATTTCAATGATAGATTGTGGGTTGTGAATTATAACAGTTTTTCGTTGGTGGTCAGTAGTCAGCCAACAACGACAATCCCTTCCCCAAAACGACTCTCCTCCAGGCAACCAGTCATAAACTGAGTTATTTGAATAACATACGATTGATAGGAGTGTGTCACTCTTGAAACTTGACGGCGGACGAATGGGGATTGATTCATCCAAAAAAAATGAGACCTGCCAGCCTTCCATTACCTGTTTGGAGGTGGCAGGTCTCTCAAAATTGACAGTGTAGAACCGAGAGGAGAACTCGCTGTTACACCAAAAGCTTTCTCACACTAATTCACAAGCATTACACCTGAAACAATCAATTCAGAGGAAAATCACTGTTCACAATGCGTTGCGATAATGCCGCCAGTCTGTGCAATCTGAAAAGTCTTTGGTGACATCCGGCACTATGATTCGACAAGCGGTCCGCAATTGGCATTTACTTGGAACTGAAAATATCGGGCTGAGGAAACCAGGGCTCAGGGCTTTGGGCTTGGGGCTGAAGACTTCTCGATGAAGAGACATTGGGTTGAAGAACTGGTGTTATTTCATCCCTCATCCTTCATCCCTTCGATTGCCCCAGGCCCTCAGCCCTGGATTTTCCAGCCCCAACATAAAGAGGAGACATAAAAAATGAGACGATTTTGGAAACCCACCTGGCGCCCAGTCAGAAATCTCAGTATCGCCTTGATACTGGGACTCACCCTTGCCGCACTGACTGCCTGCGGTGGAAGCGGGAAAACAACCTTGCTGGTTTATACCCCACACGGCCCTGAACTCCTGAAAGAGTTTGAAAAACGGTTTGAAGCCGCCAACCCAACCATTGATGTTCAGTTTCAGGATCTGGCCTCTCAGGATATTCTCAATCGGCTCACGCTTGAGCGGGCCAACCCACAGGCCGATGTCTGGTGGGGAGCATCGTCCCTGACCTTTGACCTGGGTGTTCAGGAAGGCGTCCTTGAACCCTATAAACCAACCTGGGGAGGACTGGTCAAACCGACCATGCACGATGCGCAGGATCGCTGGTATGCCACCTATCTGACACCGGAAGTCATTGTGTATAACAAAGAACTTGTGCCTGAGGCTGATGTCCCCAAAGATTGGGATGATTTGTTGAGCGAACGCTGGCAAGGCAAGGTCTTGATCCGGCAACCACTCCAATCCGATACCATGCGGACAATTTTCGGCGCCATGATTCTGCGGTTTTGGGCCACGACCAACGGCCCACAGGGCGGCTATGACTGGCTCAAAAAACTCGATGCCAATACCAAAAGCTACCCAACAGATGGAACTCAACTTATGGAGAAAATCGGGCGTGGTGAAGGGCTGGTGACCCTCTGGAATCTGCCGGATGTGGTTTTACACCAGCAGAAAAAACTGCCGCTGGCCTTTCGTTACCCGGAAAGCGGCACACCGATTGTCACTGATGGCATTGGAATTGTGAAAGGAACCCGCAATCTGGAAGCCGCCAAACGCTTCTATGAATTTGTCACCACGCCGGAAAGTCTCATTTTCGCCGCCAACCAGTTTGCCCGCGTTCCTGTCCGCCGAAGCGACCTGGATCTCAACCAGTTGCCAGAATCAATGCGCACCGAAATTAAGGAACTGCCACTCGATTACAGTCTGCTTCAAAAAGAAGTGAAAAACTGGATGCAACACTGGGAAAATAACATCCGAAAGCGAAGCTGATTGAATGAAGAATGAAGAATAAAGAAACTCTTGGTTCTTGGTTCTTGGAAGATATTGATTCCAAAGCACTAAGGGAGCGTTAAAGAATAAGTTCCCGGTTTTGACGATAAAAGCTGGATCAAG
>CAZXCE010000336.1:0-9033 GCA_964639175.1 uncultured Clostridia bacterium | reverse complement strand
ACTGACTACTGACTACTGACTACTGACTACTGACTACTGACTACTGACTACTGATTATTCTCATCCTCGTTTTTCGGTTGTTCTTTGGATGGTTCAAACTGGACGCCTGGAGCTGAGGTGTCACCAGCGGCTGAAGTCTTTTTCGTCAGACCGAGTTTGGCCAGTGCGTGAGCCGTCGGCATCCCGGTTTCTTTGATTCCGTTGGCGCGTTGGAACGCACTCATGGCTTCACGGGTTGATGAATCGTACTCACCAGTCATTTCACCTTGATAGAACCCGGCCTTTTTCAGCGCATCCTGGATTTCGGTGACCCGGTCTGAAGGAATTTGAGCCCGAGGTGGCGTTCGTGGGGCGCGTGGGGTGCTGGCGACCGTAGCCCGGCTCCGCGCCCGGCCCCGGCGGCTCCGGGTGTAGACGGCCCGGCGCCCTCCACGACGGGTGCGGACATAGCGGGTCTTTCCACGTCGGCTGCGACTTGAGCGGGCACTGGTTTTCCCACGGCTTTTTTTGCTGCTGGCGCGGGTGCTCTTCCGACTGGTCTTTTTGGTGCGGGAAGATTTTTTGGCACCGCCAGAGCGTTTGGCGGCTGATCGTTTAGCCGCCGCGCGTTTGCGCTGGCTGGCAAAAAGGTTTTCGGGGAAAAAGCCGGCAGTGAGCACAAAGCCGATGACAAAGGCGGCCAGCGTTCGACGAAACAACGAAAAAGAAGGCATGGGTACTGCTCCACAAGTGATTGGGGTCGGCCTGGAACGGAAGGGAAAGCTTCAGAAGGAATGGCCAACCAGGTAAAAGGGTTCGCATTATGCCATTGCGGTCAAATGCTCTCAAGGTAGTTCAACGGTGAAAGTGCATTCAACTGGTATTACAGGATGGGTGGTGGTGGCTGGTAACGATTGAATCAAAACCGCCAGATCCGTATCCCGTCTGATCCAGATGCGAAGGAAAAATCACGCTGCTTTGCGTGGTAAAGAGGGATTTTATGGTATAGTTGGGCCGGATTTTTTGAAATTCCAGCGTCTTCAATTCAAAAAATCAGGACCTTGACGTTGTTTTCTTTTTTCCTCAAAAATGCAGAACCGCTGCTGTTTGTCATCAAGGCATTCCCAAGGAAGCAGATAAAAAGCCCGTCCGCCGCCACGTTTTGATCACTGATCGGTTGTGTGTCTCTTCAGATGTCTCCTGACCCAAAATGTTTGACCCGACCTGGGCAGAAAAATTTTCACCTGTGGACAGTGCTGGGGATGTGGTTATCCCTGTGTGTCACGCTGTGCCTGCTTTCTGGTTCCGTTTTTGCCCTCGATCCACAAAAAAGCCTGACCCAGTATGGACACGATGTCTGGCAGGATGGCCTGCCGCATACGTCAATTCTTTCCCTGTGCCAGACCAGAGATGGATATTTGTGGTTTGGAACCCACGAAGGTCTGGTCCGGTTCAACGGCACACAGTTTACGGTCTTTGATAAGCGCAATACCCCGGAAATTAAAAGCAACAGTATCTGGTCATTGTTTGAGGACCGGTCAGGACGGTTGTGGATTGGTACCCTCAGTGGCGGTCTGGTGTGTTACCAGAATCGTGCTTTTCGAGCCTATTCAATGCGTGACGGGCTGGCTGGCGACTTTGTGTATGCGTTTTGTGAAGATGCCGCCGGAGATATCTGGGTTGGCACCAAATCGGGACTCAGCCGGCTGGTCAACGACCGGTTTGAATCATTTACCACATATCACGGCCTTTCGCGCAATAATATTCTCTCCCTGTGTGCCGATACGAGCGGAGATATCTGGATCGGCACCGATGGTGGCGGGCTGAACCGATTTCATCAAGGCCAGTTTACAAAAGTCGAGGGGCTGCCGCACGCCACAGTCTCGTCGCTCTGGTGTGGGCGAAACGGACGGCTGTGGGTTGGTCTGTATGGTGGTGGCTTTGGGTATTTTGAGCAGGGGAAATTTGTTGGGTATACCCAGCGCGATGGCTTATCGAACAATCTGGTCTGGACCCTGCTTGAAGATCCAGCCGGGACGCTCTGGGTTGGTACTGAAGGCGGCGGCCTCAACCGGTTTCAAAATGGGGTACTCCAGGTATACACCACACGTCAGGGACTCTCGCAGGATTATGCCCGCTCACTCTGCGTTGATTTTGAAGGCAGCCTCTGGATTGGCACCAATGCCGGGTTGAATCGCTTAAAAGATGGAAAATTCATCAACTATTCAACTCAGGAAGGCTTGTCGAACAACAATACTCGCTCAGTTCTAGAAGATCGTGTCGGACGGATGTGGATTGGGACCGATGGCGGTGGTGTGAATTGCCTTCACAACGGAACTGTTACGACCTATACCACTGCCAATGGGTTGTCAAACAATCTGGTGAAGTCCATTTGTGAAGACCATCTGGGGCGACTCTGGTTTGGGACCACTGGTGGCGGAGTTGATTGTTGGGCTGACGGGCGATTTATCGCGCACTTAAACACCAAAAATGGTCTTACCAATGATGTGGTGTATGCCTTGTGTGAAGACCGGCTCGGGCGAATTTGGGTGGGCACCTATGGTGGTGGTGTTAATTGCGTGCAGGATGGCAAAGTGATCGCAACCTATAGCGTGGCCAATGGCCTGGCCCATAATGTCATCCGGTCCTTATTTGTTGATCGCCAGGGGGTTGTTTGGATCGGCACCGATGGTGGTGGCATCAACTGCATCAAAGATGGCGCGCTTACAACCCTGTCGTCACGTGATGGATTATCAAGTGATATTGTCTTCTCATTTTATGAAGACTCAGCCGATGCGCTCTGGATTGGAACCAATAGCGGCCTGAACCGGTTGAAAGACGGTCGCATGACCGTCTTTACCACCCAGCAGGGATTGTTTGACGATAAGATTTTCCAGATTTTGGAAGACAGCGATGGATTTTTGTGGATGAGCTGTAACAAGGGAGTGTTTCAGGTCCGGCGGGCTGACCTTGAGCAGGTTGGACGTGGTGAACTTCCTCTGGCACAGTCGGTTGTATATGGCAAAGCTGATGGCATGCGTTCCAGCCAGTGCAACGGGGCCTCACAACCCGCCGGTTGGAAGGCACGTGATGGTCGGATGTGGTTCCCGACGCTGGCTGGAATCACTGTGATTGACCCCCGGCATATTCCGGTCAATACCATTCCACCGCCAGTTGTCATTGAGAAAGTCGTGGTCAATAACGAATCACTTTCGCTCTATCCCGAGCGTCAAATTGAACTTGCCCCCGGAAAAGAAAATTTCGAGTTTTATTATGCCGGGCTCAGTCTGCTGGTGCCTGAGAAAGTAACCTTCCAGTACCGGCTTGAGGGATTTGATTCAGACTGGAAATCAGCCGATACGCGCCGGGTCGCATTTTACACCAACGTGCCGCCAGGCAAGTATCGGTTTGTCGTCCGGGCTCAAAATAACGACGGTATCTGGAGCACGGCGCCGGCCATGGTCGAGTTCACGTTGCAACCTCATTTTTACCAGTCAGCCTGGGCAATTTTCCTGATGACCGGCATTGTGATTGGCAGTGTATATGGCGGTACCCAGTTGCGGTTGCGAACACTGCACCAGCGAAATGAACGTCTTGAAACACGGATTCGAGCCCGGACCCGCGAACTGGCCCAAACCATTGATCAGCTTCGAGTTTCTGAAAAAAATGCGCTTGAACTCAAGGACAAGGCCCTTGAGGCTGAGCGCAAAGCCCTGGAAGCCAGCGCGACCAAAAGCATGTTTTTGGCCAATATGAGCCACGAAATCCGGACGCCGATGAATGGTGTTCTGGGCATGCTGGAATTACTGCTTGAAACCCGACTGGCAACTGACCAGCAGGAGTATGCCTCGATTGCCCATCACTCAGCCGAGTCATTGTTGCAGATTATCAATGACATTCTGGATTTTTCGAAGGTTGAATCCGGCAAACTGCAACTGGAACTGGTGGCCTTTGATTTGACCCGCACGGTAATTGAAAGTGTTGAGCTTTTTGCCCGTCAGGCTCATCAAAAGGGGATCGAACTGGCCTATTTCATTGCCGAGGATGTTCCGGCCTGGGTACAGGGCGACCCGGTTCGACTCCGGCAAGTAATCCTCAACCTGGTTGGCAATGCTGTCAAATTCACTCAGGCCGGACACGTTGCCTTGCGCGTCACGGTTGAATCAGCCTCATCATCAGATACCGTTTGCCTCCGGTTTGAGATCAGCGACACGGGGATTGGTATTCCCACAACCATCACGACACATATTTTTGAATCTTTTTCACAGGCTGATGGCTCCACTACTCGTCAGTTTGGTGGTACCGGCTTGGGGCTGGCCATTTCCAAACAGCTTGCTGAGCTGATGAATGGGCAAATTGGGGTTAAAAGTACGGTTGGAAAGGGAAGTACTTTTTGGTTTACGGCTCAGTTTGGGCTGGTTCACCCGTCTGTGGCGGTGAGCCCGCCAGGTGCCGAAGTTGCCCTCCCTCAACCTGATTTTTCGCAACTTCGGGTCCTGGTTGTTGAACATTCTGAAATTGTACGCGAGACCTGCCAGACCTATCTGGGCCGATGGGGGATCAGGTGCGACATGGCTGAGGAGGGATTGCAGGCCCTGGGACTGCTTCGTGCTGCCGTCAAAACTGGTGACCCGTTTCACCTGCTGCTCATTGAAAAAGAGTTACCTGAAATGAATGGGTTGGCGGTGATCAGTATGGTCAAGTCCGTGCCGACGCTTGCCTCAGTCCGAATTTTCCTTTTGACTCCGGTTGACCAGATCTTGACTGACAGTGAACTCAAGGAAATGGGGGTTGAGGCACGGATCCCGAAACCAGTGAATCCATTCCATCTAAAATCTTTGTTCGCTTCAACCTTTGTTTCTGTGAATCAGGAAGAACTTGCCAATCAAAAGAGGTTTGAAGCACCAGGTCTTTCGTTTGCAGAGCCGCCGCCACAACAAAACACGTCAAAGCGCAGTGGGGTGATCCTGGTGGTTGAAGACAATCCGGTAAACCAAAAATTGACCGTCCGGTTGCTGGAAAAACGTGGATACCGGGTTGAAGTGGTTGAAAACGGACAGGAAGCCATTCGCGCCTTACAGCAGGGAATCTATGACCTGGTTTTTATGGATTGCCAGATGCCCGAGATGGATGGGTATGAAGCGACGCGCCTCATCCGGCAACTCGAAGCCCTCAACCAGTTGGGGCATTCTCAGCACAAGGACAGTGCTTCAAACGGGACCAGTCTCCACATTCCGATCATCGCCTTAACCGCCAATGCAATGGTTGGAGATCGCGAAAAATGCCTGGCCGCTGGTATGGACGAATATCTTTCCAAACCGCTTAAACGGCACGAACTGGACGCTGTCCTGCTCCAATGGATGCGGGCTGAATGAAGAATGAAGAAAACTTAGTACTTGGTGCTTGGTACTTGGTGCTTAGTACTTGGTGCTTAGGAATCAATACTTTCGAAGAAGAACCAAGAACCAGGCACTACTTTCTTCATTCTTCATTCTTCATTCTTCATTCTTCATTCTCAATTCTTCATTCTTGATTCTCGATGCTGCATCATTTCTTTTGGGATTGTTCCTGGAGTTTCTGTTCGAGTTCGCGAAAGTGTTCAGCCGAGAAATCCTGATTCCCTTCTGAAAAACCCAGGTGCAGCATTTGCTTCATGGCCTGATTATAGCCACTTACAGCTTCTTTCAAGTGATCCTGGCGCTCTTCGAGTTCACCCCACTGAAAATACAGGACTGGTGAAAACATATTTCGGGTAAAAAATGCCTTGCGCAATGCGGTATTGATCGCAGGTGGTTTCACTTCTGCCTGTTTCCGAACTAAGTTGACATATTCGAGACAAGCAAGCCCGTCATTGAGTCCACGGTCCAGGGTGAACTCCAGATAGTGACCTGGGGCATCGGCCAGATAGGCATCAATGCGATCACTGAGTTCGTCCACCAGGGCAAAAATCTGAGCCGGACGGGCATCGGGAGTTGTCAACAATATTTGCAATTGAGTGCGCGCGTCGGCAATTTCAGTGCCTGAGAGTTTTAGGATTCGAGCCAGCTTTTCAGCGTGGGGGGCGGCTTCAATCGGACGTTCCTGGGTCAAAAGCAGATGTACCAATCTCAACCGGGCTGGAAGGTGTTCCGTCGGAGTGAGTGAGATGACGGTTTTAAAACATTCGATTGCTTCACCAATACGCCCCTGTCGTTCCTTCATAACCCCAAGTAAATATTGAGCTTCCGGGTATTGAGGCTTTTGCTCGAAGGCAAGTGTAAGATCGAAATCTGCTTCTTTAAACCGATCAAAAATAAAGTTGACCACCGCCCGTTCATAAAACCAGGCGGCTGAACCGGGGCGGGGAAGGACTTCAACTGGTGTGGAAAGGGGTGTTCGGGAGGAACTGGGTGGGGGTGTTTGGGCAACAACTGTTCCGGATAGATTCAGAAAACCTGACCAGAGGAGTCCAACTGCCACGCCTACGATAAGTGCGGCAACCTGTCGAGCAAGTCGTTGAGGCATAAAGCATCTCGATCTTTCGCCGAAAGAAGTGGGCTGGTGACTGGCCAGGTGATGCCCAGTGATGGATCATTCCAGGCAATTCCGATTTCGTCACCGGGTTGGTAAAAAGCGGTGCATTTGTATTGAACCTGGGCGTGTTCGCTCACAACACAAAATCCATGAGCGAACCCTGGTGGAATATAAAGCTGGCGAAAATTTGCGGCTGAAAGTGTAACCCCGACCCATTTTCCAAACGTTGGAGCGCCCCGGCGAATATCCACCGCCACGTCAAAAATCTCGCCCTCAATCGCCCGCACCAGCTTGCCCTGGGGAAATTGTCGCTGAGCGTGCAGCCCACGCAACGTTCCCCGAACCGATTGTGAATGGTTATCCTGCACAAAAGCGACATCAATACCACCCTGACGGAATTTTTCAAGATGATACGACTCTAGAAAAAAGCCACGGTCGTCACGAAAGAGGGTGGGTTCAATGATGATCACACCTGGAAGGTCGGTGGGAAGAAACTTCATATTTGGTTGAATCAGCGCAAGATGGAAAAATCAGGTGAGGGGGATTATAGCCAAATAGCAAAGGAGCGAAATAGCAAAAAAGCGAGGAGTGAGGAACTCACTCCTCACTCCTCGCGATACGCTCGCTTCTTCACGATTTGGCTATGTTCTCAATGGTGTGACCGGCTATAGCGGCTTCGTGAAGATCGGTTGTTACGATAATAGCGGTCATCATCTTTCTTGTTATTGCGTTTGGTGCGTACGATTTCAAAAACGCTTGAGCCACCAGCGCCAGCAATGGCCCCGATGATGGCGCCTTTGCGCCCACCAGCCAGCCCACCGATTCCTGCTCCGGCCAGTGTGCCGCCAGCAATTGTGATTGGGGTTCGGTATTTGCTCCATTTACTGCGTTCGTGGGCTTGAATTGATGTCGGGATCGCCAGAATAGATCCAAAAATGGCCAGCATCACACCAAGCAGGGTAATTTTCTTAAAACGGTTCATCATACATTGTTCCTCCCAGAAAGGTTATGGGTTGTTGTTGCACCTGGATGCGAAAGAGTTGTTGGTGTGCCCTTGTTGTGTTGTTTTCTTACTGGGCATTTCGTGTGCCAAAAAAGTAATTATTTTTCCAGCTTTTGCTAAAATGTTGATTTGAAATGTGATAGCTTGGCGTGCGAATTGGTCAGGTAGAAGGGGATTGGTTGTGGAATGGCTCTGATGACATCCGATATGGTGTAGCCGTGGTCCGATATGGTTCAAGGCGGACTGAAAAGAGATTCATTGCACCTGAGCCGGAAAAATACAGGAATCTGGCTGGAGATTTCTGGGCAAGAAATCATCCGTTCGGATTGATGTTCGGTTGCGGGACAGTCAAGAATCCAGTAACATCACGCCGGTTCACACACCAAATGTTTTCAATCCTCAAACCAAAATCGACTCATCACGCACGGGGTTTTCACACTAAACAAGCTCCAAGGGGGGAGACGGTCTGTCTATGTCCACAGCTAACAACTTCGCACAAACCTTTAATCAGATTTTGCAAATGATGTTGTCGGTTTCCGACAAGGTCAGTGATTTGATTTTTTCGCCTGGGCGGCCACCGCAAGTCGAATTGTTGGGGCAGTTGCGAGCTGTCAAAATCCAGGGTCTGGAAATGTTAACACCGGCACATACTCACGGAATCACACAGGTTTTACTCGGTGCCAATCCCCATAATGCTGAAAAACTTGAAAAGAATGGCTCGGCGGATTTGTCATATAGCGTCCCTGGATGTTCGCGGTTCCGGGTCAATGTTTTTATGCAACGTGGTACCCACGCCATTGTGATGCGGGTGATTCCCAATCGAATTCCGTCATTTGAAGAGCTTTCACTGCCGCAACAGTTGAAACAGATTTCAGAGTTAAAAAATGGCGTTGTGCTGGTGACGGGACCAACTGGAAGCGGAAAGTCTTCGACGCTGGCAGCGGTGATTGATTTGATCAATCAGACCAAGTACTACCACATTGTCACGATTGAAGACCCGATTGAATTTATTCACCCGCATAAAAACAGCACGATTCACCAGCGCGAATTGTATAGCGACACACCGGACTTTGCGCTGGCGCTACGGGCAGCATTGCGCCAGGCGCCGAAGGTCATTTTGGTCGGTGAAATGCGTGACCGTGAAACGGTGGAAATCGCGATGGAAGCGGCTGAAACCGGCCACCTTGTGCTTTCGACGTTGCATACTATTGATGCCGCCAAGACGGTTGATCGGATTATCGGGATTTTTCCCAAGAGTGAAGAGCATGTGGTGCGGACCCGGCTGGCCCAGTCGTTCCGCTATATTATTTCCCAGCGCCTGATGCCACGGGCTGACCGGCAAGGGCGGATTGCTGCGATTGAAATCCTTCGCTCGACGATGCGGACCCGCGAATACATTGAAAAAGGTGAATCCAGCGGAAAAACACTGGTTGATGCGATGCGGGACGGTGATAACGAAGGCATGCAGACTTTCGACAGTATCATCGAAAAGATGATCCGGAGCGGTCTGGTTTCAAAAGAGGATGGCATCGCCTACG
>CAZXCE010000335.1:0-9082 GCA_964639175.1 uncultured Clostridia bacterium | reverse complement strand
TCAAAGGGATGTGGGTCAGTCGGTGTAATATCTGACTATTCATTTCTCAACTCTCGCACGCTCGGGGCTGAAGAAGTCGGGCACATCGTTTTTTACGAAGCAGGATTGACCCCAGAGGCGTCTGCAAGTACTTCATCCACGGCTCTTCGCATTTGGCGGGCACTGGTGTCAACGTTCATACCGCCAATCCCCGTTGCTAATCCCGGAACCAGAATTCGATGAATCGGTGACTGGTTGTGTTCAACCGCGTGACGGTTATAAGCAATAACTTTTTGTAATGCAGCCCGCAATGCCAGATAGGCATTGGATGTGGTGGCAACATTCATTGGTCGCTCCATTGTCGGGGCAACAATCAGGTGAGGGATTGCCGCATTCAAGGTTGGAATTAGAATGGCTTGTCCAACCGGGAGAAATCCATTGAAGTGCTCTTTCAGATATGCCTGGAGACGGTTTTGAAGACCCACTCCGAAATGATTGCGATACATCAGGTCAATTCCACCATCCATAAAGCCATAGCTGTTGGCCGGACTGACAATTGCATCTGCTTTGGATTGAACAATGTGGCCACTGCCAATTGACCAGGGGCCAGGGTCTGAAAAAGCATCAAGCCAGGCCATGACCATCTCTGGATTGGTATCACGCAAGATCAAAAACCATGATGGTTGATCAGATGTTTTTGCATTGAGTTCAAGATTTTGGTTCATGACGGTGTTTTCTTTCCAATTGAACCTCCTTCTACCTGATTTTGTGTTGGAGAGAAATGAGGAAGGCAGCTCAGTCAGTACCACCCGCGTCAGTGGGTGGGTCGGCGTGCTTCCAACCCCACCCGCTCACGCAGGTGGTACTGACAAATCCTTTATTTCCAATATCGGTCTGACCTGACACAAAATCCAGTAGACGCAGAATTGAACATCCGTGGACCACAACCTCACTAAATCTCAGTTATTTCGCCGTCCTGATTCACTTCAAAAATCGCCACCGAATCCGGGCCTTGATGCACATTTGCCAGGCAACAGATCGTCAGGGCCTGATTTTTTGAGGACTGAAGCTGCCGCCGGTACTTTTTGTGCATATGGCCGCACAAAACCAGTTTCGGTGATAGCCAGTGCATGACGATTTCACTCATCTCGTTTCCAACACAGTCATATCGCATACTTCGGCGGGCCTGTTCAAATTCGGCCTGATCATTTGGGGCAATGATATTGGCGGGCCATTCGTGGAGCAGCAGGACATCAATGTTCCGCTCAAGATCAAGGAGCAATTGAAGGTCTGATTCATTAAAGTAAATAAACGACTTATTGCTGATTGTCCCAAACAAACTCACGTCAGGGCGAGGTTGAGAAAACCAGTCTGAATTATAAATTGCGGACAAACCGGCAATGGTGAATCCGCCATCAAGTTCGAGCCATCCCGAGCGGCCAAGGTAGCGGCAATTTTCGGTCAACCAGTCGCCCTGTGGAAACTGATCCAGGTAGCCGTATGGTTCGTGATTGCCGCCGATAAAATAAATCGGCCAGGGAAATGACTGCCAGCCTTGATGATACTGGTGGAAATCACCCAAATCACGATATTTGGACGGCGCGGCCATGGTTTGGAGGTCCTGTTCGTCACGATGGGGTTCGAAATCTCCGACTTGCAGGATGAATTCAAGCCGGATGCCCCGCTTTTTCTCTATACCTGAGAGCAGGGCAACCATACGCTGCATTTCTCCGTGAACATCACCCACGGCGCCGAAATAAAATGGCTTTTCCATAGCATTAGTTTACTGTGTGACAAAATTCAATCTCTCAACCGCTGGATGGCTTTCATCTGGTCAGCAAACCACTGGTGACACCTCTCTAAACCCCAGTGTTTATTCGCATTGAATTCTTCCCAGGCTGGAAGGAATTCAGTGAGGATGTCTGTCCCGTTGTGTTGATCGAGGTACCAAAGTGCCGCCATCGCATCTCCCTGATCAAACCATAAATGCTTTTGTTTCAAGTAGTAATCAAGATAACGCCTCAGAAAATCAACTGATTCCGGGGTGTTGAACGTGGCCAGTGCAAGGCAATATGCCCTTCCGGCATCGCAAACTTCGCTCCGAAGTAAAAGATGGCCGATTGGGGGTTCAAGCTCACTATAATTTTTGATGGCAGCAAACAAAGCCGCTACAAAACGAGGTCGCCAGTTGGATTCGGCGAGCAGATCTTTCACAAGGTCAATGGTAATTTTATCGTGAACGGCACGGTATTTTTCGGCAAATTCTGCGGACCGTAAATCAGTCATGTAAAATGGCTTTACCCAGTACAACAAAAGATCCTGGCTCATTGGGGTTGGAGCAGTCAAAACTGGTAAATTGTGAAATGGGGTTTGGTCATGCATGGCGTTGTCTACTGTGAAGATAAAAGAATTTTTTCCGTGTATTCCGTGTATTCCGTGGTTTCTTATACTGAAAATCTACTGTCACTCTTTTCCCGAAACGCGGTTAAATTTCAAAACCGGAATCTTTGCAACCAGAATTCATTTTGATTCACTTACCCAGCCAGAACCAAAACAGTTCGTTTCCACAGTACTTGCCTTAATTCTCTTATTCTTCAAAGGAAGGACCGGTTTCTGAACCACTCAAAACCATTGCGGTCTGGAAATTACAACAAGCCATGAAATTAAAACTGATTGCAGCTTTGATGTTTGCGGTGTGGCTGGTGTTCCAGTCGGTGAGTGCCAGCGCCGGGCAAAATCCTGATGCACTGGTAACCCAGGCTGAACAGGCCTACGCGAAAAAAGATTATGCCCGGAGTGCCGAGCTGTTTGTGGCAGCGACCAAACTCCAGGCCGATGATTCCGGGTTGTTGTATAACGCCGCCTGCGCCTGTGCGCTGGCTGGTCGAAAGGACGATGCTTTCGAACTGCTAAACCGGGCGCTCAAGCTTGGATATGGTAACTCAGCCCAACTCAAACAAGATACTGATTTCCAGTCATTGCGCGAAGATGCGCGCTGGCAACCCACACTGGACGCCTGCGCCCGCAACGAAAAGCGGCTGGCTTTGATGTGGAACAACCCGGCGCTCCAGTCGCCCTACCGTGAAAATCTGTCCGAAGATGAAAAAATTGCTGGTCTCTCAAAGTTGTGGGCTGAGGTCAAGTTCAACTTTGCCAATTTTGATCTGGTCCCGGAACTGGATTGGGACAAACTCTATCTGGCGTACCTTCCAAAAGTCAGGCAAACCAAAAGTACCGATGAATATTATCGGGTTTTGGCCGAACTCGTTGCTCAATTAAAAGATGGCCACACCAATTTGAGCCCTCCAAATGAGCTTGCTTTGCAGTGGTATGCCGTCCCGGCGCTTTCAACCAGAATGATTGAAAATCGGGTCATGGTGCGCCGGGTTTGGGATCCACAACTTGTGGAAGCTGGAATAAAACCAGGGCTGGAAATTCTGGAAATCAATGGACTGCCAGTCAAAGCGTATGCCGAAAAATTCATTCAACCGTATGTCGCCGCTTCGACTCCGCAGGATGCGGAAACCCGTTTGTTTTCCTATGAATTACTCCGGGGGCCGGTTCAACAAGCGCTTGAATTGACCTTTCGAACTGAATCTGGCGAAACCTTCAAAAAATCGGTTCCACGTTTGAACAGTGAACAATGGGCTGCATTGAAACTTCCGTCATCCCCAATCCTGGAATTTAAAGTTCTGGAGTCCAATGTTGGGCTGCTGGTGTTAAACAGCTTCAATGACGGCAAAATCGAAGCCGAATTTGCCAAAGTTCTTCCGCAACTGATGAAGACGGATGCGCTGATCATTGATGTTCGCAACAATGGCGGAGGAAACAGCGGTTATGGATGGAACATTCTGGCTCATTTGACAAATAAACCATTTAAAACCTCGATGTGGCGGACACGAATGTACCGACCCTCGTTTCGTGCCTGGGGACGTGGCGAAAGCTGGCATCAGGGGCAGGCTTCGGAAGTTGCCCCGTTGCTCGACAAGGCATATTTAAAGCCCGTCGTGGTGTTGATCAGTCCGCGTACCTTTTCAGCGGCTGAAGATTTTGCCGTGGCGTTTGATGCGATGAAACGCGGGACACTCATTGGCGAGCCAACTGGCGGCAGCACCGGCCAACCGTTAAATATTCAATTGCCGGGTGGTGGTGGCGCCCGCATTTGTACCAAACGCGACACCTATCCAGACGGAAAGGAATTTGTCGGCGCTGGCATCCAGCCCCAAATTCTGGTGAAACCGACCCTGGCCGATTTTCGCGCTGACCGGGACAGGGTGCTTCTGACGGCGTTGGACGAAGTCAAACGACTCCGACAGGCGGCACGATAAATGGCAGGCTGGTGGTTTGTGTGGTCAAAATCCTTCAAATCACCAGCCGAATTGATTCAAAGTTGTTTTTCGAGAATTTCCACAACTCGAACAAAGCTGGGCAGAAGCGGTCTTGAAATACGATCACGCTGTCCTAAAACAGTTGGTGATAGTTTCCCGAGAATTTCAAATGAATCTTCACCTTTTTGGTAAGGATTTGAACAGTTTCGGGTTGCGTGCTTTAGCCTTCTGAATATGTCGTGACGATCACGCTCTTCGAGTTTTTCCAAAGGTGGGAGTGCTGAGACTTGGAGTTTACTTCCAAAGTGTTTTTTCAGTGTTTCTCGGTCAGCCACAATCCAGGTTTCCATGCACGTTGTCATAAAGAGGACCTGATCATCAGTCGCGCCATCTGGTTTTTCCCAGTTATCTCCAGGACGATTTTTGAGGTGTTCCCACGTAGCTTCAAGGTTTTTGAGTGGGTCTTCACTATCAATCCACAGGCCAATAAATTCATTGCTGGCTTTCTTTTTGTGGGCACTTTTGAATTTATCAAAAGCTGGTCCTCTTCCACCGCAGGCTACTAAATTTATCCTGCGCTTAGCAAACCCACAACTATCCAATAATCTTCGGAACCCTTCACGACAACGGGCACGGAGTTCTTTCGAGTCACCACCACCTTCCAGATAGAGAACCGCCTTTACCATCGCGTTCCTCCAATCTGGCCCATTGTCCAGAGTTGGCCGAGTCGGTATTTATCCAGCCATCCAGTCAAATCTTCCTGATTCAGCCGTTTCATTTCAGTCTGTCCGTTGTGTTTTTCACAAACCACGACAAATTCAGGGCGTTCGGTCAGAGCATCAATCAGAATATCAGAGTGTGTGGTTACAATGAGTTGCGTTCGATGTGATGCTTCAACAAGGCGATCAGCTAATTTTGGCAAAATATCGGGGTGTAACCCCAATTCCGGTTCTTCGATACATATCAACGGGGGAGGCGTCGGATCACACAAGATGGCCAGCAGGCACAAATACCGGAGTGTCCCATCTGACAATCGGGTGGCTGGAATGGTAAATTCGCCTTCGGTTAAAAACACTTGAGCTGTTGAGCCCTCAACACTAATATCAAAATCGGTAATTCCCTCATAGAGGTCTCGCAAGCCTTCTAAAATTGCGAGTTTGGCTTTTGGAGTTCGGCGAAGTCGGTTGAGGAACAATGCAAGATTGGAAAAATCCTCTTCAAGACGATCAGTGCGGGTATCAGTTTTCTGTGGTTCTCGAAAGATAGTATTTCGCCCAAAAGCCCACTCTCGATAAAGTCTTATTCTTTCATAAGATTCAGCTACATAGGATATTTCTGGATAAGTATCCGGGTCGCGTCGTTGAGCAAGGATCGAGAGATCAATATCCATCGTTTCGCGTGCGAGTTGCCGGTGTTGATCGTCAACCAGATTCAATACCGGGCGGCCTTTCTGGAAACGATAATAAAAATAAGGCTCTTTTTCTTGTCCAAAAGGGAACTTATTTTCTATTCGCTCATCTTCAAACTCAAATCTCTGTTTCGTGCTTTCACGGATTTCGACTACATGTCGAAGTGGTTGTTTTCCTTTCGGATTACTAAACACTAAATCTATTGCCGCCACTTCTGCCTTTTGCCCTTTCCAAACCCATTCTTTAATTCCGCCGCCCCGACGAATAACAGCAGCCAAGTCTCCCGGCGCAGCCCGCATAAGTGCAATTGTTTCAATCAGATTTGATTTGCCTGAGCCATTTGGCCCAATCAGCACATTCAGATTTTCCAAAGGTAACGTCGCCGTTTGTGGGCCGAATGACAACACGTTGTGCAGGGTGATTTCCTGCAATAAGCGGTGATCTGTGGCGGTTGCTTTGGTCATGGTCTTTTTCCTGGTATTGAGAGGTTTCTGGGAGTTGGTTTTCAAATGTAGCACACACTGCAAGTGGTGAAGAATTTCTCAAATCTGTGTACACTGTGCGTTCTGTCCACCCTGCATATCCTGATTTCTTTCCTTCCGACCTGTCACGACACAATGATTGTCCTGTCAAACTATCAACTTGAGCAGTGCATTTATGAAAGCGAAAACTCGGTTGTTTACCGTGGTGTGCGCACTACGGATAATCTACCGGTTATCGGGAAGATGCTGGCGGCTGAGTATCCTTCAGCCGAACAAAATGCCCGCTTTAAACGCGAGTATGAACTGGTTTCGCTCTTTGACGGAAATGGCTGTATCCGCGTGTATGATTTGCTGACTTGTCAGCATCGGCAGGCAATGATCATTGAAGACTTTGGAGGTGTTTCGCTCGCCCAGCTCAAGCATCAGGGAACTCACTTTTCGCTCCTTGAAATCCTGTCGCTTGGCGTGGAAGTCGCTGACACGCTGTCAGTGGTACATCGCAAAAAGGTAATTCATAAGGACGTTGCTCCGGGCAACATTTTGTACAATCCTCACAGCGGGGAAGTCCGGTTGATTGATTTCGGCATTGCCAGCACTCATACCCAGCAGGCAGCCACCTTTCAAAGTTTGAGTGTGCTTGAAGGAACGTTGCCCTACATTGCACCCGAACAAACCGGGCGCATGAATCGCCGGGTGGATTTTCGGGCGGATTTATATTCACTGGGTGTCGTGCTCTATGAATTGCTCACCGGGCGACTGCCGTTTGAGTCAACTGACCTGCTCGAACTGGTGCATTGTCATCTCGCGGTTCCTCCAGTTCCTCCAACCACGATTAACCCCGACATCCCATCACTGGTTTCTGATTTAATCCTTAAACTCCTGTCCAAATCAGCCGATGACCGGTATCAAACTGCCGCCGGGCTGGCCTTTGACCTGCGACACTGTGTGACGGCGCTTGAAGGGGGCGGGCCAATTCCAGAATTCACCCTCGGATGGCACGATACAGCGTTACATTTTGCGTTACCGCAACGTCTGTATGGGCGTGAAACTGAAACCCGACTGTTGCTGGAAGCTTTTGACCGGATGAAGACCGGTCAGACTGAGCTATTGCTGGTATCTGGCTATTCCGGAATCGGAAAATCGGTGCTGGTCCAGGAATTGTATAAACCCGTGACTGAACGGCACGGATATTTTCTGGCGGGGAAGTTTGACCAGTTTCAACGCAACACCCCCTATGCGGCTTTTCTTCAGGCTTTTCAAGCCGGGCTGGTTCAAATTCTGACTGAAAGCGAAGCCACGATTGAACACTGGCGTACCCGTCTGCTGACGGCTTTGGGGAACAATGGATCAGTCCTGGCGGCGGTGCTTCCCGAAGTGGAACTGATTCTTGGCAAGCAACCACCTGCGGTCAGTCTGTCGCCAACCGAAGCCCAAAATCGGTTTTTGGCCACCTTTTTAAATTTTCTTGCGGTTTGGGCACACCCTGATCATCCCCTGGTGCTCTTTCTGGATGATCTCCAGTGGGCAGACTCTGATTCGCTGAAACTGCTCCAGATGCTGTTTACCGTCAACCCAATTCCAAACCTCTTGATGATCGGGGCTTTTCGGGCCAATGAGGTTTCCACGGTTCATCCGTTGACGCTGGTGCTTGAAGAAATTCACAAATCAGACACAACGGTGACTGAACTTCAACTGAGAGCCCTTGATCAAGACACAGTTACCCGGTTTGTGGCGGATGCACTTCATTCAGATCCATCAGTGGTCGGCGGCCTGGCGGAGTTGATTTATAAGAAGACGGCGGGAAATCCCTTTTTCACCGGGGAATTTCTGAAATCGCTGACCCAAAATGACCTGATTGGGTTTGATGACCGGCTTGGGCGCTGGACCTGGGATCTGGAGCAAATTACCCAGACTCAGATTACCGACAATGTGGCTGATCTGTTATGCGGAAAATTAAAGAAACTGGCACCGTCAACCCAGGAAATTGTGACAGTGGCAGCCTGTCTTGGCAGCCAATTTTCATTTCGTCATCTGTGCCTGGTGACCCAAAAATCCCCGCAACTGGTTCTGGCTGATGTCCGCGATGCTATCAGCGAAGAACTCCTCTCGCCGATTGGAGACGGGTATCGGTTGCTGGAATTTTCTGCTGGCGATACCCAACTGGACGCGACCTTTGAGTGCTGTTTTGTCCACGACCGAATTCAACAGGCTGCCCATTCGCTGCTGGATGAAACACAAAAAACCGCCCTCCATCTGGTGATTGGACGTCGGTTGGAACACGGTCTTTCCGTATCCGAACGGGAACAGGAACAATTTACCATTGTCAATCACCTGAATTTGGGTGGTGACTTGCTTGCCAACGAAGTCGAACGAACCGACCTGGCACGCAAAAACCTGGCAGCCGGGCGCAAAGCCAAAGCTTCGGCGGCTTTTCAGCCAGCCGCTGATTATTTTGAAACTGGATTGCGCTTTCTCCCGGCGTCAGCGTGGGAAACGTGCTATGAATTGACCCTGGCTTTGCACGAAGAAGCCGCGGAAACGGCGCTCTGGTGTGCCCAAACCGAACGAGCCGACGAGTTAATTGCCATTGTTTTGGCCAATGTCCGCCATTTCACCGATTCGATCCGCGTGCGTGATGCGCAGATTCAAAGCTTAATTTCAAAAAATCGTCTTCAGGAATGTATTGCCTGCTCACTGGAAGCACTCAATCAGCTCGGTCTGGTAATTCCGTCAGTGCCGACGGAAGCCGATGTCCAGCGTGTTTTTGTGGAAGTCCAGCAACTGCTGGCCGGGCGAGCACCGCACGAGTTGCTTGATTTGCCTGAGATGACCGAGCCCTGGGCGCTGGCAGCGATGCAGATGTTGATGCGGGGGGCGAGTGCTG
>CAZXCE010000334.1:0-9132 GCA_964639175.1 uncultured Clostridia bacterium | reverse complement strand
GGGATGAGGGATGAGGGATGAGGGATAAGGGATGAAAGAAAACCAGTTCTTCAGTCCTCAGCCCTCAGCCCGTTTTTTTCAGCCCTATTCCCCAGTGATTTCCGGAATGACTTTGAGCAATACATCCACCAGAAAATCAATTTGTTCAGCCGAAATCACCAGTGGCGGCATGGCAACCACCACATTGCCCAGCGGGCGCAAAATCAGACCAAAATCACGGCACCGGTCGGTTACCCGATATCCCATTTTGAGTTCCACCGGGTAGGGGGTCCCAGTGGCTTTATCGTCGGTCAGTTCAATTCCAATCATCAACCCGCGCTGGCGGATATCGCCAACGTGGGGCAACTGCCCCACCGATTCCAGCCGTCGGGCAAAATGGGCAGCCACCTGATTGACATGGGTGAGAACATTATTCTTTTCAAAGAGTTCCAGATTTGCAAGTGCTGCAACACAGGCAAGCGGATTGCCAGTGTAAGTATGCCCGTGAAAGAATGTTTTGAAGGCAGCGTAGTCATCCCAAAACGCCTGATACACCTCATCAGTGGTAATGGTCGCGGCCAGTGGCAGGTACCCTCCGGTTAACCCTTTCGCCAGACATAAAATGTCAGGAACGACGTGCTCCTGTTCACAGGCAAACATCGTCCCGGTCCGACCAAACCCGGTGGCAACCTCGTCACAGATCAATAAGACTTCATATTCATCACATAATTCGCGAACACGACTGAGAAAACCAGCCGGATGCGTGAGCATTCCAGCCGCCCCCATCATGAGGGGTTCGAGCACAAACGCAGCAATTTCGTGGGCATGGGCTTTGAAGATTGCTTCGACTTCGTGAGCCTGATTATCTTGAGGAACAGCAACGCGAAACGCATCAAACAACAAAGGGCGATACAACTGGTGAAATAATTCGATTCCCCCCACCGAGACCGAGCCGAGAGTGTCACCATGATAAGACTCTGTAACGTGCAGAAATCTGGTTTTTTGTGGTCGCGGGTCTGGTCGTTGTTGCCAGTACTGAAAAGCGATTTTCAGGGCAATTTCAACCGCGGTGGAGCCAGAATCAGAATAAAAAACTTTATTTAATTGACCTGGTGCGAGTTCAGCCAGACTGGCAGCCAGTTCAATGGCTGGAACGTTTGAAAGACCAAGCAACGTCGTATGGGCAACCTGGTCAAGCTGCTCCTGGATCGCCTGATCAATTTCAGCAACCCGATGACCATGCACATTGGTCCACAGGCTACTCACACCATCCAGATATTTTTTCCCTTCGACATCAAAAAGGTAGCATCCTTCCCCGCGCTCAATGACGAGCGGGCGGGTGCTGGCCCATTCTTTCATCTGGGTAAATGGGTGCCAGAGATGGGCTTTATCAAGGTGGGCCAGATATTCAGCCCGCAAACGACGCTGATCAGCAGCAGGAAATGGGGATTGTTTGGGAATCATAAAGAAGAAAGAAGAAAGAATTCAGAATGAAGAATGGGGGGCAACAAATCACTTTAATTGGATAATTTTTGATTTTTGAATGAAGAAAATATATTGACCACTCTCAATCCATCAATCTCAACGGTTCATTTGCATACCGTTTAGAACCTGGCTTTTCAGTGCCCTAACCAGGAAAATACAATTTTTTCAATGATTTAGCTTTGAAATAATACCAGGCGATCTTTTCCAAATCGCACTTATTCTTTCTTTTTTAGGCTCAATTCTTCATTCAAGAAACGGGCTGCGTCAGCCGGAGTATCAATGTCCAGGGTGCCTTCAGCAAACGGAATCAGAATCGTTTGATCAAGATTGGACTGAATAATTTTTTTGGCACCCTTATCTCCACCGAGTGCCAGCAGAAGCGGAAAAAAAGAAGACGTGAATAAAGCTGGAATCCCCACAGTATCAGCATATTGTGAGGCAATAATATGTTTCCGGGTGCGATAAAACGTGGTGATCAGAGTTGAAAGAAACTGACTTGAAAGAAATGGCTGATCACAGGGAACGATGATTACCCCGTCAAAATCTCCGACCTGTGACAGTGCTGCAATCCCACATCGAATCGAAGCGCCCATGCCTTCTTCCCAGGTGGGATTCTCCACCACCTGGACGGCACAGGCATCCAACGTTGGTTTGATGACTTCGGCCTGGGCACCAATCACGACCAGTACAGTTTGGACACCGGCGCCAAGGGCGCATTCAACCGTGTGCTGAAGCAAATTTTGGCTGCCAACCGGTAGCAATTGTTTGGGGTGTCCCAAACGTCGCGACGCGCCAGCAGCCAAAATCAGAACCGCGATTTGTTTTAAATCACTCACTCTGGGCTTTCTCCAATTCGACAGATTGGAAAAATCCCTGGGTTACCCAGCCCCGAAACCACTGGAAAATCTGCTCTTTTACACCCCGGCTTGAAAATCGGCGCGTGGTGGCAAGAATTGCTTCACCAAGCGGCATTCCAGAGACCAGGGCCATCAACATTTCATATTCGGGTCGAGTTAAATCAAAACGCCAGACACTGTACCCACGGCGGCAGACGGCCACCCAGGTATCCTGACGTTTGATTTTTGGACGGTGGGTATTAGCTCGTACGGCTTCCAGATACGCATTGACCGGATAGCGGAACGCCAGAACTTGAAATCCATTAATGGGACGAAACCGGGCAAATTCCCAGGCATCAGCCGGGATATCCTGGATCATTTCCGTGGTCAGAATTGATGAAAGTTCAGCATCAAAGACCTGAGTTACCGCCAGTTCCAACCGTGCCAGATCATAGAGGAAGGCTCGATTCGACACCTGGGTATCGGTCTGGATATATTCGGGGAAATTGTCACTCAGCCGGTTTAACGTGAAGCTGCGGGAGGGAAATTGCTGGACATAGCGGGCAACCAGATCAAAAAAATCATCTTCGCCCAGAAAATGCTCAACGGCAAAAAAATCAGCCGACAGGGCATCATTCATCCGCAAGAGATACATGCCGCGATAAATGTTGAGACGTTCCTGTCCGGTCAGGGTTTTCGACGGAAGAATAATCGAAGTGGCTGTTTCTTCTTCAAGGCCGGCACTCTCGCTGGCAGCTTCCATTGCTTCACTGGTCGCACCTGGAAACACAATGTAGCTTTGCATCCAGGTCTGGAGCTGGCTTAATGGAACTTCAGTCACCATATCCACCTCCGACGGCCAGAACTGGTTCCGGAAGATACTGACGGGCCTTTAAGACTTCGGCGTGAACCACGTCAAATTCCGGGATGTCATCATCCCACTCAAGCAAGGTGGCCCGTCCACCGGTTTTAGCGGTGGCTTGACGATAGAGAGCCCACACTTCGTCAATCACATGGTCGCTGTGCGTGTCGAGGATATGCGTGCCTTTGTTGGTATGTCCGGCCAGGTGATACTGGACGACCCGATCAGCCGGAATCGCATCAATATACAGGGTTGGGTCAAAATTATGGTTAAACGAGCTGACGTACACATTGTTGACATCCAGCAGCAAGCCGCAATTGGCGTCTTCAACCAGACGCGCCAAAAATTCCCATTCCGGCATTGATGAATCGGCAAATTCAACGTAGGACGACGGGTTTTCCAGAATCAGCGGGCGCTCTAGCAAATCCGAGACAATGCGAGCGCGTTCAATTGTGTGCTTGAGGGCTTCTTCCGTATAGGGCATCGGCAGCAAATCATGAGTATTTCGCCCATGGACTCCAGTCCAGCACAGATGATCAGAAACCCAGGTGCTGCCAATTCGATCCGCCAGGGCCTTGAGCTTTTTGAGATAGTCCATATTGAGCGGATCGGTGCTGCCAATCGACATCGACACGCCGTGCATAATAATTGGATAGCGCTCAGCCACCTGTTCCAGAATGAACATGGGACGACCGCCGGTTTCCATAAAATTTTCAGAGATTATTTCAAACCAATCAACTGGGGGTTGATTTTCGAGAATGTGGGTAAAATGGACGGTACGAAGGCCAACCCCGAATCCAAGATCCGGGAAATTCCAACGATTGGGTGTGGTCATAAAACTTCCACCAGGACGAAATGTGGCCGAAGGTACAGCCTGAGAAAGGGCACCCTCGGCCACGGAAGAGAAGAAACCTTACTGATTATCGGCTTTTGCAGGAGCTTTTGCTTTTGCAAGATTCTTTGCTCTTGCAAGATTCTTTGCTTTTGCAAGATTCTTTGCTCTTGCAGGATTCCTTGCTCTTGCAGGAGGCTTTTTCTACTTTGCAGCCGCCTTTGCCTTTGCAGGAGTTTTTGCCGGCGCAACCGTTGTCGCCGCTCTTGCAGCCGCCTTTGCCTTTGCACTCATTCTTGCCTTTGCATTCGTGAGCGCTCTTGCAGGAGGCTTTTTCTACTTTGCAGCCGCCTTTGCCTTTGCAGGAATTTTTGCCAGCGCAGCCGTTGTCGCCGCTCTTGCAGCCGCCCTGCCCTTTGCATTCATTGTGACCTTTGCATTCATGCGCGGTTTTACATGAATTCTTGCTGCTACAGGTATTTTTGTCGCCTGAAACCAGTTCGCCGCCCAGGACCTTTGAACCAGCTCCAACAATCATGCCAGCCACGGCGGCACCCAAAACATTGTTCAGAAACTCTCTACGCTTCATAGTTACTCCCTAATATGTGTGGTTTAGAATCAAATTGCGGCTTTGGCGCCGCTATTGGTAAGACAGTAATTGGGGAAATGGTATGCCTTATCTTTGTAATTGATGGGAAGACAAGGCAGGTTCACCCAAAGGTATTTTGATGGTTTTGCTGCAACGGCCATTCCCGCGGTCGGGAAGATAAGTCCAGATTGCCTCAACACAACTCGCAGGTTTTCAAAGATCATGCAGCGTGATCTTTTGATGTGCGGTGGATGGGTGATGTGAGGAGGTGCAATCTGTATTGATTTGACGCGGGGGCCTGTACGTTGTATCCAAAGCTCACATCACTCTAGCCCAGAGCGCTTCAACTTTCAACCAAAAGCAAATTCACTTTCTCGCTCTTGATTCAGGATTTTTCGGCATTGTGGGCTTATTTTTGATTTGGAATATCTGGCAGTGAAACTGACTGGCGTTTACGGTGTTGTTTTTCAAGTTGGATGTTGAAGAATTATTTTTTTCTGGGCTTCATCAAAATGAACTTCGCGTTTGATGCACGCTGGTCAAATCCTGTGATACAAATTTTTATTTCTACAAATAAAAAATTCCTGCTTTTTTCAGTTTCAGAACACACTCTGGGGTTCAACTCGCTCGTGGAACCGTCTACAATTTGCCGATTTCATTCAGCGTCACTATCAATTCACTCATTTTTCCTTCTACGGATTCCCATGATTCCTACATTGTTGAATGGTGCTGTTTTGCTTGATAAGCCAATGGGCATTACGTCCCACGATGTTGTGGCCCGTCTCCGCTATGTGTTGCGGACCAAACGCATCGGACATACGGGAACATTAGACCCCTTTGCGACCGGGCTTTTGATTCTGTGTGTTGGTTCAAGTACCCGATTGTCCCAATTCTTGACTGGTAAAGACAAAACCTATCACGCCACCATGCGGCTGGGGTTTGCCACCGATACCCAGGATTACACGGGTAAACCACTCTCTGCGCCCAACTCGACTGAGGTTGTCACCGAAGACAACCTGCGCGAAGCCATGCGGCATTATACCGGCGACTATGCCCAGGTACCGCCGATGTATTCAGCTAAAAAAGTGGATGGGATCTCGTTGCATCGGCTCGCCCGCCAGGGACAGGTCGTGTTTCGCTCGACCGCACCGGTCAAAATTTACGAACTCACCCTGACCCCAGATGAGCACGGCAATACCATCCGACGCAATGAAACTGGCACGGTTGACGTTGATTTTACGGTTTCCTGCTCGGCAGGCACCTATATTCGGACCCTGGCCCATGACATTGGCCAGCATCTTGGGTGTGGAGCCCACCTGACGGCACTCCGTCGAACGCGGGTTGGCCCATTCACGATTGAGCAGGCAACCACGATTGAACAACTGGCCGGGCTTCCGATGGAGCAAATCCGGGCCAGCTTATTAAAACCGGTTGAGCTGCTCAAAGATTGGAAATTGTTCCAGGTATCAGTCACCGACCATCTGAAATTTGTGCAGGGACAGGCCATCCCGCTCGATATTTCTGGACTGGATCCAATTTCGGAGGAATCAGACCTGCTGGTGGGGATTTGCACCGAAAGCAATGACCTGCTTGGAATTGCCCGGCTTGACTCTAAGGGGAAAGCCCGACCGCAGGTTGTTTTTAATGAATAAGTTATGAGCACCTCACACTCAAAGGAACCAGGCAATGACATTTAAACTGGCTGGCACATTCGTTCTCTGCCTCCTCTGGACAACCATCAGCTTTGGACAAAATTCGATTGAAAAATTCCGGTATCAGCCCAATAAAGTCCCCGTCGGCACCGTCCTCCATTATGTAAAAACCAATTTAAACGGCTCGCATCCGGAACATATTGTGCTCTATATCGCCGCGCCAGACCGCCTGGAATCATTTAAATATAAAAGCCCCGGCACCCGCTCAGCCCTGGTCAAAGCCACGATGGATTGGGACCTGTACTGTGCCAAATACCTGGAATCGTGGCAGATGTTTCCTGATGGGAAACAGCTCTTGCTGGCCGTTTTAAACTATTCACCTGCTGAAAAAACAGTTGAAGCCGATATCAAACCCTTAAACCGCACCCCGGATAAAGTCACCATCCAGACCCTGCCCTTTCACATGTACAACTTTGATCTCGCCAGCCTCAATGTGACCTTTGCCCATTTGATTGACCCCAAAGGCAGTTTCACGATTGGCTTGATTGATCCAACCTTTCAGGACGAAGGCCCGGTCATTCGGTATCGCGGGGATGTTGACGTCAGCTTTGTCAAAATTGAACGCCACAATCGCGCCACCTGCTTGAAATATCGGATTGACGGCCCTGGCCTCGACCACAAAGGCGGATTTATCTGGGTCAATCAGGCCAAAGGCTATGTTGAAGATATGGAAATTGCGACGCCTGACAATCCGGAATGGAAAAGCTTTAAGTTTCGTCTGCGCCAAAGCCGTCAGATGACCCCGACCGCCTGGGAAGCTTTCATCAAAAAACAGCTTGGGGTAAAGTAAAGTCAGTTTGTAGTCAGTGGTCAGTAGTCAGTAGTTCATTAAGTTTATTTGATTGAATTACTTGACGGTTTTCTAATCCAGGCGCTTCAGTGCAAAATGGTATCGTCGCTTTTTATCTTTTCACCCAGCACGTTCAGGCATGTACCTCATTGACGGAAATAACTTTGCTCGCCGCAAGGCGCAGGATTTTACCTACGAAGCCAAACGCGAACTCCTCACCCAGTTGGCTCAGTTCGCCCGTCTGCGCCGGGTCCGGGTATGCGTGGTTTTTGATGGCATACCGGATCGTCATTTGCCTGATGGATCATCATTCCAAAGTGTCAAAATCCACTTTGCCCAGAGTGGAAATACGGCTGACGGATACATTCGCAAACTGCTCGAACAATCTCGAACACCGCGTGACTTCACCATTGTGACCAATGATCGTGAGTTGCAGATGGGAGCGCGCATTCGTCAGGCCAAAGTGGTCAGTGTGCCTGAATTTCGAGCACAACTGGAAACGGCTATCCTGGAATCCACCGCACTCCACACCGAAGCCAAACCCACGACCCGCAAGGATGATGTCAGCCAGTGGTTGCGATACTTTGGGGTTCCCGCTGATGAGAATGAACCCGAAGTTGATGATGATCAATTGTTTACACGCGAGTTTACGCAGCCCGTACCTGATCGCAACAAGGGAAAGACCGTAAAAAAACGCTCACTGTAAGTGTCTTTTGGGGGTTCAAGTGCTTATGACACGAAAATATCTGAGTGGATGGCTTCTTGGAAGCCTGCTGGTGCTGGCCTGCAGTGGACTGGTCTCAGCAGACCGGCTGCTTGGCTCCCGCGAAGCTCGCGAAGCCCTCGCCAAATTGACCGGAACCGCCTATCCAACCAAACAGATTCGTATTCGGAAGGTCATTCCTGGTTTTTCATCTACCGATGCGATTGTGGAAGCTGAAATTGAAGCCACCTTTAAATTCACTCGCACTCAGGGCCAGTGGCAACCAACCGAAGTACGCATTGGCGATCAGCAATGGCAATCTCTCCCCGAACTCACCGCCGCCCTTGCGAAAGCCCAGCGCGATCATACCGATGCTGATCTCAACCTGCTGGCAACCAGCCTTGAACTGTATCGCGCCAAACAGGGAGGCTATGTCACAGCACCCGATATTGTGCAATTGACTAATGTTCTGGCACCTGAATATTTGCCCAGGTTGGTGCGGCGTGACGGATGGAACCGGCAGTTGATATACCAGGGAACGGCCAGTTCGTTTCGGTTGCAATCCATAGGACCAGATGGAAAAGCCAACACCCAGGATGATGTCATCATCGCCCGTCCCTGAAGAATGAAGAATTGAGAATGAAGAATGAAGAAATTTTTGAGCGGCCTCCCTGTGCTGGATCAACATCAAAATCTTCAAAGCCTGGCTATTTTCCAGTAAGAATCCCAATAGAAAGAACTATTTCATACTATGAGTGCTTCAAAGAGCCTGCTTGGCAAAAAGAAAAAAACAGTCAAACCTCAACCAGTTGAAACAACCCCTTCCACCGACACGCTTCGCAGTAAACTGGTGGATCTTGGCGTCGCAGAAGATGCGGAAATCCGTGATCATTCAGGTGAATCGGAAAAAATGTCTGAAGTGTTGCTGGCGTTTGCCTCTCCGTTGTTGGGTCAGATTCGAACCAAAAAAGATTTTGACGCTGCACTTGATCTGGCAATTTTGAGCTGGAATATGACGCTGGTCTCTGATGACTTACGCCAGGAATCATTTGACAAAATCATTGCTTCATATTTGCCAATCTATCAGCCCAAAATACGCACGATGATCGAGATGATGATTGAGCGGAAAAATACTCATTTCGCTGATAATAAGCGGTTTATCGTCACTTACCATGTCGTCGGATCAGGTCGGTCCCGCCGACTTTCCGTTGTTTCCAAGCCATCACCGACTACTGAAGAAGAAACTATGAAGAATGAGGAATGAAGAGTTGAGAATGAAAGATGTGCTGGGTTCTTGGTTCTTGGTTCTTGGTTCTTGGTTCTTGGTTCTTGGTTCTTGGTTCT
>CAZXCE010000333.1:0-9149 GCA_964639175.1 uncultured Clostridia bacterium | reverse complement strand
GCCCGCGTTCCCAGCCCCATCGGTGGCAATGACTTTAATAATTGCTTTTTTGACTTTGATACCTGGCGCCGTGGCCAGAAATGACTGGGCCATCCCTGGCAAACCTGTTGCCAGTACCGTGCCGAACGTCGCGCCATTATCAGTGGACAACGCAATGTCGTGTCTGACAACGCTTCCGTTATCCATTGAAGTCCAGGCTACATTGATTGGCTCACCACGCTTGACTTTTTTGAAGGTGGTACCAGGCGAAAGAATGGTCACGGTTGGGGGTACGGTATCAGCATTGACCGTAAACACCCCACTCAATCCGGTGCCGATATTCCCGGCTTCATCAGCCGCCTGGACTCGAATGACCCCGGTCGAAGTGGTCTGGTTTGGCAAGGTTACGTCAAAGGAAGTGATGGTGCCAGGCAACCCAGTTGCCAGCGGAGTGTCAAAGGTTGAACCATCCGCGGCAAATGCCAGACTGTGTGAACTCACTCCGACGTTATCGGTTGACGTAAAAGCAACAGAGGCAGAAGTCCCTCCGGTCAAAACAACTCCCGTGGCTGGCGTGGACACGGTGACGTCTGGGGGACGGGTATCAACTCCGGTTGCCCCCAGGATGACAAAATCTTGATCGCTGAGATCAGCATCAATGTTACCAGCACTATCTCGGGCCGTGACCCGAATTCGCCCATTTTGAGTGCCAAGACCATTTGGCACCACAAATCGGAAAGAAGTGGTCTCACCAGCCAGCCCGGTTGCCACGGTGAAACCAGATGAGTTGCCGCCATCACCCGAGAGGCTGATCCCCTGTGTCACCACACCTTTGTCATCAGTGGAGGTCCACCGAATTTCCAGTTCTGCCCCAGGACGGATCGTTTCACCTCCGTTTGGCGAGATGACCTGTACCGTAGGAGGAACCATATCGGAACTGCTCCCGGATAAACTGGCTACACAGGTCACAATCTCAGTCTGGGAATTGCTGACATCAAAGGCTTTATCGGCGGTACTTCCACTGATTGAAACTGAAGCCAGCCCTGAGCCACGTGGCTCTCCCTGAAAATTGATAAAAGAAAAAATCAATTTGTCGCCAGCCCCAGCCATCCGGTTGACCACATAGCCGGAGGTGCCTTCAAACAGCAACAAAATCCCTGGAAGGGACAGGGATTCATTAAAGATTTTGGTTCCGCTATCACTGGCTTTGCCATCGCCATCAGGATCGGTATAGACAAAAATTTCGGTTTCCGCATCTGAAAAAATGTCGGCACTGAGCACGCCAATTTTCCCCCCAGCCAGCGGCACCACGCTGGTCGCAGCAATCAAATTGGCGGTATTTAAAGTATTAAAATCAGCAAAGTATGATGGGCGAATTTGGTTATCAGGAATTCCATCGCCATCGTTGTCAGTAAAAACAAAGAGGGCGCCACCGGCAAGTCCATCCAGGGTATTTTTTGCCACCAAATTGGCAATCAAATTCCCGTTCTGGCTCAGGCTCATTCCTCCAAAACTAAAGGCAACTGGGTCAAGGCCAATCATGAGTTGCCCAGCCGGAAGAACATCCACCTTTCTGGATCCATCTGGTGTGCCATCTGGACCGGGCAGATAGGCTGTGATTGAAACAAAATCGCCATCCGTGAGGATAAACGGTGACGCCTGGTAGTAGACCGACATCACAATCACGATATCTCCGTCGCCTGAGTTTTTGATCACGATTCCTGTCGGCATCCCTTTGCCAAGTGGGAGTTTTCGAACTATTGTGCCTTTGAAATTTCCATTTGAATTCTCAAGCACAGTTAAAACCCCCTCGTTGGCATTGGCGCCTTCAAAAAGGAGCGACCCGGCATAGACTTTCTGGGTCCGAGCACTTACAGCCAGTGCGGTAAACTCTTCAAGCTCAGGGTTACCAGCGGTAAATGTCTCACGAGCAGTCCCATCTGGAATCTTATCGTTATTGGTGTCAGCCGCGGCGATAATCGAAGTAATGCCATTCCCATAAAACGTCACCTTCTCCAGAGCGGTGCCAGGTTGAATCGCCTGAGGTGCCAGATTGATGTTTTTGGACGACCTGGCCAGGGGCTGAACGTGTGTTCGTGCAATCACCTGGGGTTGAATCACCGGGGATTTGAATCTGGCATTGAAGGGCAATTCGAGCTGGTGTGGTTTTTGGGTCAAACTGCTGCCTGATGAATCGGGTGTCATCACTACCAGCATCATCAGAGCCAGAAGTCCCCCAACAACGACCCGCCGGCTCGTCATCAGGTGCATCGGGGGGTCTGAGTTGATTGGTCCGCGCTTTTTTGTGAGGGCTATCAGATTAAACATCATAACGACTCTTTGAGAATCAATTCCCTGTATCAAGAAACCATTAAATATTTGAAATAAATGAGCTTAAATCATTGTTCATTCTTCATTCTCAATTGGTATGAGTCTGCTCCAGGCCAGGAGCGTCCACAGATTTCGGCAACTGATCTGGTGGCAGTGAATGACAAAACTCCTGCAAAGAGAAGCACTTCCAGAAATAAAGGATCCAAAATGTTTGTGATGTTTGGGCACCAAAAACAACGGTCAGAAAGATGCCCAGTTTGGATTTGGACTCAGCGCACAGGAGGAAAATACACCAGGCTGATTTCAGGTGGTGAGGAAGACCCAAATCCGTTCAGGCAGGAAGCCCGTTGAGAGACCATCGTTTGTCTTTGGAACCAGATGGTTCAATTGTTATCAAATGAGGACGTGTTGAGAGAGTAGCAAAAAAAGCAAAGAGGTTGCGAGCAGAATCTGCTCGCAACCTCCGTTCACATTGGAGACAAAAGGCTTTAGCCTGAGGTTATGCGTTGAGCTTCAGTCTTTTGCAATCCAGATTCTTACTTGACCTTGAACTTGACTGAAATGCCTTCGCCAAAGTTTCCAGCCGCATCAGTGGCAATCACTTTGACTTTAGCTTTCTTGATCTTGGTGCTGGGGGCCGTGGCCGTAAACGACTGCGCCGTTCCTGGCAATCCGGTCGCCAGCGTCGTCGTAAACGTTGTGCCATCATCGCTTGACAACTGAATATCATGCTTGGCGATGGTTCCATTGTCTGTTGAGGTCCAGGCGATGTTGAGTGGATCGCCGCGTTTGACCTTCTTGGTGCTGGCGCTCGGTGACGTCACCGTTACGGTCGGTTTCACAGTGTCTGAACTGACGGTAAAGGCACCGCTCAATCCGTCACCGCTGTTGCCCGCACCGTCAAAAGCCCGCACCCGGATGACTCCGGTGGTCGTGGCCTGATTTGGCACGGTGAAGTTAAATGAGGTGGCACTTCCTGGCAGTCCGGTTGCCAGTGTTGTGCTAAAGGTTGATCCATCTGCCGCAAACGCAATGCTGTGTGAAATCACGCCCACGTTGTCGGTTGAGGAGAAGTTCACCGTTGATGAAGTTCCACCATTGAGTGTTGAGCCGGCCGTCGGTGACGTTACAGTCACGGCTGGAGGCTGTGAATCAGTCCCGGCACCAACCTGAATCACAAAGTCACTGTCGCTCGCATCCGAAGCGGCATTACCTCCCGAATCCTTGGCCGTGACCTGAATCCGGGCATTTGGCGTTTCCAAGGCACCTGGGATTGGGAAGCTAAATGATTGGGCGGTTCCCGCCAAACCCGTTGCTACCACAAATGGAAAAGCTCCCCCACTATCATTCGACAGACTGACGTCGTGTGAAGTCACACCTTTGTCATCGCTTGATGTCCAGCTAATAGCCAGCTCCGTCCCGCTCTGGAAGGTTTCTCCACCATTGGGTGAGGTAACCTGAACGGTCGGGGGTACTGAATCAGCCGGCACGGGGCCGGCAGTGACCAGACTGATAATTTTTGTGAAATTTTGCCCCTGAACTGGGAATTGAAGAACAGATGAAACATTGGTGGCAGTACCAGTTGAACCAAGTTTGCCAAACCCAAGCTCGTTCCCAGTAAACGAATTCCCGCGGAGCGGAGCAAAACTAAACAATAAATTGTCGTTGACGATATCAATTCGACACCCAATAAAGATCCCGGAAAAGTCAAATCGAAATGGCGTTTGACCTGAGGCCAACCGATGAACGACCACCGGCGGACCATCAGCTTTCAGATCATCATTGGCATCCACATAGGCAATAACTTGCGCGACCTGGTCTCGAAACACCACTGGTCCATAGGCATAGTACAAGGTTCCCCCGCCTGGCCGAGGAACCGGCACAATGCTGGTGGTCACAATCGGTATGACATCCTCTTCTGAAAAAGCCACAAAGAAGTCAGGCCGGATTGTATCGGGAATACCATCGCTGTCCGAATCCAATACCACGGCAATTGCGCCCGCCAGACCATCAGAAGTTTTGATACCGACATTGAGCAGTAAATTTCCTTTGCCGTCTGTCGCCATGCCGCCAAGTGAAAAGGTCACCGGGGTTCCCCCAAGTTGAAGCTCATCTTTGTCAAAAATGATTATTGGGTTCGAACCGTCTGGCGCACCATCGGCAGTCGGAGGATAGGCAATCAGGGTAAACCCATCACTTGCGGTTTCTTCAAAAACACTGTCACCTTCAAAAGCAGTACTGGCAACAATGAGTGTATCGCCAGCCGCTGTATTAATAACCGCTACCCCGAGTGGATTTCCCGCACCAGTGGAGAAGGAACGTATCGTATTGGCTTTAAACGTTCCCCCACCATTGTCACAAACTAAAATAAAGCCTTCAGTTCCATTTGCCCCCCCAACATAAAAGCGACCAGTCTTTGGGCTAATCACCATGCTGTTGGTTACTTCATTACTTGGATCTGGGGTTGTTACAAAATCTTCTTTGGCTGAATCATTTGGGCTTCCATTTCCATCCGTATCAGCATACACATCAACATCTGACAGAATCGCATCCCCAATAAACGTCAGGCTTGAGAGTGGGGTATTAGATGGAATGGCCGCTGGTGCAAAACCACTCCGTGCTGCCCGTATTGCGTTTATATCAATATGAGAAGGCAGACTCGTATCAAGCTTTGACCTGGGGACACGCAACCCGCCAGGCAGGGCAAGGTTGATTCCCTTGCTGCTGGTACCACATTTGGTTGCTGTAGCTGGGTTTATCCTGGAAGCGGGCTGACCAGGTTCAATTGCCTGCAAACTTTTCGATTTTTGGATTGGAAACGTGCTGGCGCTTGATCCGAATTGCCCCAACAGCATTGGGATGAGGAGGACAACCATGCCCAGCACACCAGTCAGGGCACGTACTTTGAACCCTGACCGGGACTGAACTCCTCTCTCAACTTGGGTTGTCGTTTGAAATCTCATCGGGAAAAATCCTCCTTGGTGAGACACTTCATCGCTTTCCCTCACTTGCCAGTCGTCCGCCTGTCAGGGTAAGCCCCAATCGGAAACTATCAACGAGGTGTGGACGTCGAGGTTATGCGTTAACTTCTCAACAGATAAAGCGAAGGCGTGGTTGTAGTTTGATTTGAATTTAGAGTGAACTGGTTCAGAAGCTGAACCGAGAACGGTGTTTGAGGACGTTTTTGAAGAGTAGCAAAAAAGGTAAAGAGGTTGCGAGCAGATTTTGCTTGCAACCTCTTTTTCTGTTGGGAGTTGTATTCTTTGCCAATACAAATTTCACTGGGGTTTGGACTTTTTTGAGCCCCTATCAGTGGAATTCAGGCAGAAAGATCGAGCCGTTCTCCAAAAACAATGCCGGGTTACTTGACCTTAAATTTGGTCGAGAGACCTTCGCCAGCATTGCCGGCAGCATCGGTGGCAATCACTTTGATAATCGCCTTCTTGACTTTCGAGCTTGGAGCTGTAGCCGTAAACGATTGTGCCGTTCCAGCCAATCCGGTTGCCAGTGAGGTTCCAAATGTTGCCCCATCGTCGGTTGACAGCAACACGTCGTGCTTGGCAATCGTTCCGTTGTCAGTTGAGGTCCAGGCCACGTTGATTGGATCGCCACGTTTGACCTTCTTGGTGCTCGCCCCAGGTGAGGTCACAGTCACAGTTGGTTTGACGGTGTCAGAAGCAATCGTAAAGGCACCACTCAACCCATCACCATTGTTTCCGGCCCCATCAAAAGCACGCACCCGAATCACACCTGTGGTTGTCGCCTGATTTGGCACCGTAAAATCAAAGGACGAAGCACTACCCGGTAAGCCAGTTACCAGGGTTGTTCCAAAGGTTGTGCCGTCTGAGGCAAACGCGATGGTGTGAGAAATGACACCCACATTATCAGTTGAAGTAAAGCTCACCGTGGCAGATCGCCCACCATTGAGGGTGGCACCCGCCGTCGGCGCGGTCACGGTCACGCTTGGTGGCTCGGTATCAGCACCAGTTCCAATTTGGATCACAAAGTCAGCGTCGCTGTTATCTGAAGCCACATTGCCGCCAGCATCTTTTGCAGTGACCTGAATCCGGGCATTGGGGGTTTCGAGCGCCCCAGGAATTGGGTAACTAAAGGATTGAGCCGAACCAGCTAAACCGGTGGCAACCACAAAGGGAAAGGCCCCGCCGCCATCATTTGATAAGGCAATGTCATGGGCGACAACGCCTTTGTCATCACTTGAGGTCCAGCTAATCGCCAGTTCGGTACCGCTCTGGAGGGTTTCACCGCCATTGGGTGAAGTAACCTGGATTGTCGGAGGCACTGAATCACCAGTTGCAGCCACGCCGACAAAGGTAATCAGATCGGCCTCATCTCCATCCAATGAATAGTTGAGCGGGGTGACCGTGGTGCCAACAGTACCACCGGCGATTTTGGTGGCATTTAAATTCATGCCGGTGATGTCGCTGCCTTCCTGGGTAAAGTAGCTGTAGAAGAGATTATCGCTGGCAAACACCATGCGGCCAAAAATCTGAATGGCCCCACCAAAGATGATCCCATCTCCCAGATCGGAATTGGTCGGAGATGCCAGGAAAAGTCCCGTTGGTGCGGCATCAGCTCGCAAGTCTCCGTCAGCATCAACCAGCGCTACAATTCCGGATTGTGCGGTGTTGCCTGAACCAAAGGCAATCGGTGAATAAACGTAGTAGGTTCGTCCGCTTCCGGGTCCAGGGACAGACACGATACTATTTGAGAAATTCCCGGCGACAAACCCATCAAAGCTTTCAAAGAATTCAGGTTGACTGGCGTTAAAGCTATCCGGGACACCATCGTTATCGGTATCACGAATCACGGCAAAGAATCCGCCATTAAACTGGGTGCTGTCTTTCAATCCCAGGTTAATAATCAGATTTCCTTTTCCATCCTGTGTCATCGCTCCCGTCGAGAAGGCAACCACAAAGCGACTATCGTTGGCCAGTCTGGTTTTGGGGGCAATAATAACTTTTCCATCATTGCCATCTGGAAATCCGCCAGCGGCTGGCGGGTACACAATCAGCGAAAAAGCATCTGACCGATCAGTATTTAACAATGATTCGGTATAGGTGGTGCTGGCGACAATCAGACTATCGCCGGCTGCCGTGTTGACCACTTCCATGCCATAGGCGGTGGATTGGTCGGTATCAAATGACCGGAGTAATCTGGCTTTATAATCACTGGTCATTTCAAAAATGCCAATCACTCCGACTTTATTTTCATCATCCGCCGCCGCGACATAAAAGCGTCCGGTCTTTGGGCTAATGGTAATTGCACGGGTGATCAATCCCGAGAAAACCCGTTCTCCAGAAATAAATTCTTCGAAGGCACTGGAGTTTAAGATGCCATCTCCATCGGTATCAGCAAATGCTGACGCATCCCGCTGAAAGCCATTGCCAATGATCGTCAACTTCTCAAGCGACGTGCCTGGTGGAATAGTTGATGGGGTAAACAAACCGCGTGTCGTTTTGGCAGTTGAAACAGGTCCCTTCGGCAAGGTCGCCTGTTTCAAATCGCGGGATCCGGTTCGAAACTGTGGTGGCAACCCATCGGTTTTCATTTTCAAAGTTGCGGCAAGCCGGGTCGCCGGCGAAGTGGAATGGGCATGGGTTTGTGGGTACATAACCCCCCCGCCTCCCCAGACACAAACCATCGCAAACAGAGTGGATATTAAAATCCACCCGGCTCGCTGACGGGTTCTGGACTGTGGGTTATGGATGCGTACTGTGGGGTGCATGAAGAAATCCTCCAGGAATTAAGGGTGAACAAGTACCGCGGTGCCATACACCTGACAGTAGAATTCGCAGCCAGGGCCGAGGTTCTACCATAAGGTGGTAAGCGAACGATGAAATAAGGGATACAGGTCGAAAGAGTTGAAAGAGAACAATTTGGTCAGGTTTGGAATGAGTTTGGATAAAATCTGTTTTGATTTTCCCTTGAGTTCACCGTCAATGGCATATATCAAAATTATCTGGCCTGGAGTGTAAACCAAACGTGTTGTTTTGGAAAAACGTGGTGGGCGGTCACCTCATACCCGGGTTGGACTGCCTGTCAAACTTGAATGGTTGAAATTCGGAAGACTGTACCAAACTTCCAAAACAGAGTGAAGCACAAGTTTTCAACCAGATAGAGTGTTTGGATCTGAAAAAACCAGCGACGCTTCTGGAACATTGCCTCCCCGCCACACGAAATTTCCCAGGCGGGCGATTCGCAAACTGAGCTATTTACTCCCGGTTGCATCAACCGATTTAAAAGCAGCCAGTGCGGACTCTTCCCCCTCAAAAGCTTCAAAAACCGTGATAAGCTTGGTAATTGTCAATAAATCCTGGAGGCGCTGGGTCAGATTGACGAGTTTGAGTTCCCCTCCGCCAGGTACACGTTTGACAGCCGTATAGCAGCGGACAACTTCGCCAAGGCCGCTGCTGTCCATATATGGCACCCCAGCCATATTCAGTAAGACTCGTCGTTCCCCTTGTTCAATCAATCTGGCAATGTATTCCTTGAGTTGAATGTCACCATCGCCCAGCAGGATCTTCCCTTGAAGATCCAGGATCACAACTGAACCGACACGGCGCTCGGAGATATTCATAAAACGACTTCCCTCTCAGTTGAATGAATGAGTTGATTAATATCTTGATTCCTTCGAGCGACTGAAATCGGTGACGCAAGAGCGCCGATCAGTCAAGAACCAGGAATAGTTCGCGACTATAGCATAGCTCAAATTCTCACAGCACCCTCTTTAGGCCAGGAATGAAGAATTGAGAATGGAGAATTGAGAATGAAGAGTGAATACTCCATCGCCTAAAGGCGAAGGCTTCATGGTAACGGAC
>CAZXCE010000332.1:0-9177 GCA_964639175.1 uncultured Clostridia bacterium | reverse complement strand
CTGAATAGAAGCCCACTCCCAGTTGCTTTTCACTCAGGCTGATTGCGCTTTCCCTCGGTTCGCTGGTTGCGGTTCTTTTTAAAGGCGGCACCGCCATTAACCTGTCAGCCTGTTCGGACTCAGGTGCGCGACATCTCGCCTCAGACCGTTCGTGATCCCGAAGTGAGCCTGAATTGAATCGGGAGTTGCGGCTTTTGAGCGGCGACCCCCGCATTTCCAAACCCTGATTCCATCGACATTCTTTCATTTTTGGCGACTGACTGTTCATTCTCAATTTCAGCACTGGTCCTTCAATCCTGGCGATTCTGCCGGTGTCGGCTCCCAAACCACTTTCTGAAAGTTCCAGATCTGGGAAAATACCGCTCCGCGAGTGACGGGCAATAGAAATAAAGTCAGTGTTTCCGCTACTTCCGCCAGTTTTAGGCTCGTTTCAGGAAGTCGATTTTGGTTGAGGAATGAACTCCACTGTTTAGCTTTGATTGCGTCATCAAAAAAGATCTGAGTCAGCCCGATTGGAACCTCTTGTGGCAAATCAGTGTTCCGTTTTGAAAATGTGGTCCTGATGGCCTGGCTTAAAAGGTCACCCTAAAAATTTCTGCGGCGAGCCAGCATCCAGATATCATAAAAGTCTTTCAATCGAGTGTTCGCCGTATCAAGTGCGACGATGGCCTGGAATTTCTCGGCGATCAAGGCTTCCGGCGGGTACACCCGAAGTTGCGGAATTGGATGGTTGAGCAAGGTGGGATATTGGAGGAGTTGGGGTGGCGGCAGTACCTCATCATCAAAACCAACATCCATTTGAACCTGAATTCGGGTTGTTCCAAGTGTGGCTGGTATCAAAAGTCGAATGCCCGGAATCTCCATTTTGGCACAGATCGGTTCAATTCGGAGGTGGTCTTCGTTAAATTGCAATCCATCGTCTGCGTAGTTCAAACGCAGACATTCTCGGACCATGGCCACCACTGCATCCGCTCCACCTTCAAGCTGGGCCAGTACATCAATATCCATGGTTGGTCGCGACCATGCGCCTTCCCAAATCCGAAGCGTCAACCCACCTTTGAGAATCAAACGCTCAGCCTGTCTGGTATTTCCTAACCGGTACAGAAACCGCTCAATCGCATAGTATTTCAAAAACTCTTCGTATGGACGTCCTGTTTCCCGGGACTTGTTCAAGAGCCGGTGGCGAATTGAATCCGGCACATTGGTGATGGCTTTTTTGGTCATATCAATGCCTCCAGATAGGGAGTCACGACCTTCTCAACCCGGCAAATGCGGGCAAATCGCAAAATACCAGCCACGGTGACGATTTCCCGTTCCAGACCAAGCTGGACCGCCTCGATGACGGTATCGAGTCCGATCCGATTGCGGAATTTAAACCCATCGGCAATGGTTTTTTCCGCCGAGTAAATCCGAACGGATACTCCATCCACAACCTGGGTTTCAATTCCCGCCTCGTACGCCGAAGGCGAAACATGAAACGCACGGATCGGAGGATAGGTAAGACGCGGTGTTTTGCTTCCTTTCGGAAGCATAATATCCACCCAATGTGGAATCCGGGTGGTGAGATTATGAAACGCCAGTGCTGACACCAGGCCGATAATCCCTTTGGGAACTCGTATTGCAACCGTTACCAAATCTGGATGGTCAGGCCAGGGCAAGTCCGCCAATCGGTAAACTCCCCGGCTCAGTTCGATTAGCTTTCCTTCATCACGCAGGTGATAGAGCGTGCGCGGATGAATCCCAAGGGCAAGAGCTTGTGAAGCTCGAACTGTCCCCCCAGCCTGTTGAATAAAGTCGAGTGCTTGAGTCACAGGGAATGCCTTTCTCCTTTATGGATAGAAGTTACTATATTTGATATTAACTATAGTAATTTTTATCCATTCTGGCAAATTTTTCCTTCCAGCGAGACTCGACGTCTTAAAGTTCACAGAAACTCAACGTGCTATGATCGAGTTTTGGCGTCTTCCGATCATCCACCGACCCCGACCGCAATATCTTCGCCGAAGGGGAAGAAGTCCCTCCGATTGACCACGACACCGTTCTGGCTGGTGAGTACCCTCGGCGACCCAAGATGGTCCGGCGTCAGAAAATTCACTTCGCTACCGGTGACTTCCGCGAGCATTCCGGTCGGCCCGTAAACTTTCGGAGTGCGGAGGCTTGACGCCGCTTTGCACAACGTCCGTTCGTCGCCGTCAACCGTTTTTGGGGCGGAGAGGTAACAAGTCGAAGCACACGCGGGCAATAAAAAGCGGCGTCAAGCCGCCGCACTCCACACCCGCGATGTCTTCGCCGAAGGGAAAGAAGTCCCTTCGGTTGACCACGATGCCGTTCTGACTGGTGAGCACCCGTGGCGACCCAAGGTGGTCCGGCGTCAGGTAGTTCACTTCGCTGCCGGTGACTTCCGCGAGCATCCCTGTCGGCCCGTAAACATATTCTTTCGTTGGGGTTGCTGGTGAAGCTGTTGCGCCTTCGTGTTCGGCGATGAGTTCGCCGCCCATCCCGTAGACAAACCGCGTGACCGCCGTCCCGACCGTTTTCTTGATGCGGCGGCCTTCTCCGTCATAGCGGTAGCAGGTCGTGACGCCGTTGACTGTTGCTTCGACCCAGTCGAGGAATCCTGAAAATAATAATCCCCAGTCAAGTAGCTACACCTATAGCCTTTTGCGTTTTTATTGGTAGATTACTTTCAATTCACTCAATAAACCATTTAGTCCAAAGAATTAGGCGGAGTGTGAGTTAGAAGTTAATTATCAGGAACTCATTGTTCTGTCCGAATCTACTTACAACCCAATAGTTTGTGTTACCCGATTTAGCAATTTGATTCAAAATGCTTCGTACTGTCACATTTTGAAGGTTAATCGAGAATGAACGTTTTACCTCACGCACACCAATTGAAAGCTGTACGGGATTTAGCAAGTGAATTCCCAAAGTGTCAAGTTTCGATTTTACCTCTGGTGAGTCAGTAATCGCTTGCCTAACAACTGATGTGCTAATGATGCCATTGATTTTGAAATCATGAACTACAACATCCAGAATTCCAGTTTGTTCTAGTTTGGGAAACACATTGATAATACCATCAATTTGCTCCCACCTATACCTGGCATCACTCTTAACAAGGGCATTGAGAACATCACGCACGGTACCTTGTTCAATGTTGATGGTTATCTTATCCGAAGCATGGGAGGTGTCTTCCCAGGCAACTTCTAACCCAATAGGTACTGCATATTTTGTTGTTAACTCTGTTAAGACTTTTTCTACGCTTACATTCGTTAGCACCAAATGTGGTACATTTTGACTTAGAACATCTGTTTTGGAAGATTGGACTATGCTTGTTTGGATAAACAAGAAAAGAGCCAATATCGCGAACGTGGTTGAAGATTTAACATTAAGATTAGCAAACATAAAACTCCCTACTCTGGAACTATGGCTTAGGTTTGACTTCTTCAACTTTGACATCAGTTTTAGTTATGGTTATGCGGTTTTGTCTACTAGCAAGAGGTTCTCCATCAGAGGATTTTGCTGTAACAGTTTGGTTAAGAACGAGGGTAAAGTCCTGGTAGTCTTTGAATGTATCTGTTGGGCTCAGCAATCCCTGAAAATCATAAACAATACCACCTTCCCGCAACTCGACGTTATCAGTGCGTTGGTTAGGGACCAAGTTCTTCGCACCTTCAGGAGAGGTACTATCGTCGACAGTCACAGTTTCTTCCACGGTAATGCCAGAGTCTGGAGATGCAGGCTTCCCATCTTGAAGCACTGTGTATGTTACAAATAGTCCAATACCATAACCAGTGATTTCTTGTTCTTCACCCTCGGGACCTTGAGCCGTGGCAGGCTCTCCACTAGGTCGAATAACTTTATCACCAGCATAAATTTTCACTTTACCAACCTCGACCTTAATAGTGGTTGTTGGTTGTTGTGGACTCTGTGATTTTTGTTGTTGCGATTGCTCTTCTTTCTTTTGTTGTGGATCCTCCGCTGTTAACCCTTTAGTATCAACAAGCCGTAATGGATTATTGACAACATAAGTATAACGATTCCAAGTTTGAGGGTTAACCCTTGATCCACTCGCGATAAGCGGATCCGCACTCTGGAATCTCCCCATTGAATTGGCATAGTACCTGGCTTGCGCAAAATCCAACCCCGTCTCCTCATCTCTCTCATACCCCGTAAATTTCTGACGCAAGCTATCCGTCCCGTAGCCCATTCCCGCCGAGCGTCCGCCGACCCCAACCGCGATGTCTTCGCCGAAGGGGAAGAAGTCCCTCCGATTGACGACGATGCCGTTTTGGCTGGTGAGTACCCTTGGCGACCCAAGGTGGTCCGGCGTCAGGTAGTTGATATCACTTCCGGTGACTTCCGCCAGCATTCCCGTCGGCCCGTAAACATATTCTTTGGTTGGGGTTGACGGTGTGGCTGTCACGCCTTCGTGTTCGGCGATCAGTTCGCCACCCATGCCGTAGACAAACCGCGTGACCGCCGTCCCGACCGTTTTCTTGATGCGGCGGCCTTCTCCATCGTAGCGGTAGCGGGTTGTGACTGTGTTGACCACCGCTTCCACCATCCGGTTTTCCGCGTCGTACTTGAAGCTCTTTCCGTTGTCAAAGATCACGTTTCCGGCTGCATCATAACTCATCCCGGCGGTTTCGTTCACCCGGTTGTTTCGTCCGTTGACCTGAAGTTCCTGCCGGTTTTCGGTTTCTCCAATTCGGGTCACCGCCGTTTTCCGATTCCCAAACCGGTCATAGCTCCAGGTTTGCGTCCAGGAGATTTCCTCTTCAGGGCTGAGGGCTTGAGGCTGAGGGCTTGGGGTTGAAGACTTCGGGTTGGAAGAACCAGAGCTTGCAGTTGAGGGCTTGGCGTTGGATTGCCCGCCGCGCCAGGTTCGACTCCGTTGCGGGACAGCATTCGGAACCCCGCCGATGGGATTAAACGCCCTGATCGTCAGCCGATTGGAGATTCCCGTCGGGGTCTCGACCCACGCTTCATACACCCCATATTGGATTCCAGTTCCAACAGTCAGCCGACCAGCAACTCCAGTTGGGGCCGTCCCCAAAATCGTCACCGTGAGGTGTGGTGATGAGAAATGGACCTGGGTGGCATCAGCTAAGCCAACTCCATTCATTCCAAAATCGAACATAATCGGCGCCGCGAGCGGAAGGCCAAAACCAATTCCCTCCGGCATCATGTTGTAAATCACCGGCGTTCCCACCGGCAGGACAGTAAACAGCAGACCATTGGAAAGTCCACCCGCCGTTTGGACTTGAACCTGGTGTCCGCCCACTTCGGCTTCTGCTCCCACTTCCACCGTGACCGTCACCTGGGTTGCCACACTCGACAGGTTGGAAATCACAATGCCGCTCGCTGGGGTGAAGACCACGTTGGTGGCATCGTCCAGGTTGATTCCATCAATATGCAGGGTCAGCGTGGTTTCCTGGGCCGCCAGGTTCGGGGCGAGACCTGTCAATTGTGGTTCGCTTGGCAGTACCGCCCGGCAGGTGAGCAGGGCAATCTCGCCATAGAAGTTTTGCTGGATCGCCGCCGTCGCCGGCGTGCAACCCGCCGTCGCCGTGTAGACAAGCTGGACGTGGCCGCCTCCCATGACCGTGAACTGGCTGATCACCGGCCTGGTCGTACTCGTTGCACCTGGACCCGGCAGCGGAACACCGTCAATCGCCGTAATCCGTCCATCCGCGCCAAAGGTCGCCGCCAACGACACGTCGGCACTCCCGCCTGGATAGTTCAAGGCGCCGCTAATCGTCGCTTCCGTTCCCTCCGCCACTGGCTGCGCGCCATCCCAATTGAGGCCCGCCAGCAACGTCACTTCAAGCTGCGCTTCGCCGTCCACCTGGGTCAAATCCAGGTCAATCACCACGTTCCCCGAATGGTCCACATCGCCCCGCCAGTCCAGCGTTTGGGCATTGGTCGCTCCCGAACCCGGCAGATTGGGCTGGAATCCCAGATGCGCCCGTGATGTCCCCGACGGAGGTTCTCCACCGTACATGTCCCCTGATTCCGACACCACCACCCCGGACACCTCGCAGGCGTCCGGCAGGAACAACACCAGTGCATTGCTCACCGAAAAGCCATTGGTCACCGTAACTTGCCGGTTCCCAACCGCATTTGAGCCGACCCCAACCGTCGCGGTCACGGTCGTTCCGGTGGCGGTCACATTGCTCACCGAAATGTCATCCGCCGGGGTAAACTCCACATTCGTCACCGTTTGCAGGTCCGTCCCGGTCAGTTCCAGCGTGAAGACTTCTCCCTGGAATGGTGCGTCCGGTGTCAGTGAGGTCAACACCAAATTCAATGGGGCAATCGTGAATGGAAGCTGGTTCGACACTCCGGCGGCGGTCGTCACCGACACCTGGCGAACACCCGGCAGCGCATCGAGTTGAATCGTCACTGTCGCTGTCACCTGAGTCTCGGTACTCGCCAGGTTGGAAATCGCCAGTCCCTGTTCCAAATCGAAATTGAGCGCGGTTGTCCCCGTGAGGCGGTTGCCGTTGATGACCAGCGTGAAATTGTCTCCCTGGCGGGCCGTCGCGGGAATCAGTTCGTCAATCACCGGAGCGGCTGGTGCTAAAATATTGAATGGTAAGGCATTGGACAATCCCGCCGGAGTCATCACCTGAACCTGGCGTTCGCCGGCGACGGCATCCGGGTCAATCTCGACCGTGACTGTCACCAGCGTCGCCGTGCTTGACAGGTTGGAAATCAGAATCCCATCCGCTGGCGTGAACACCACGTCCATCGCTCCAGCCAGATTCGTCCCGGCCAGTTGCATCACGAAGGCGGTTCCCCGTTCCGCTTCGTCCGGGGTTACGGTCGTGAGGTGCGGGCCCGGCGGGGCCTGCACGGTAAACGCCACCGGATTGGACATCCCCAGCGGTGTCACCGCCCGCACGTCCCGCACCGTCGTCGGCGCATCGGCGGCTATCGTCAGCGTGGCCGTCACGGTCGTTTCCGTGCTCGAAAGATCGGACACCGTGATTCCCGTCGCTGGGGTGAAGACCAGACTTTCGATGTCGGCCAGGTTTTCACCCGCGAGTTGAACCTGGATGGTCGTTCCCTGAACCCCTTCCGCCGGGGTGATACCCGTGAGTTCCGCTCCTTGTGGAATGTAGGTCTCCTGTGCCCAGGTCAACCGGTTTAACTGATCATATTCAAAGGCTTGCGTGATCGGCGTTCGGTCCGCTCCCGGCGTCATCCGGATGGTGCCGATGTTCCCGTTGTTCCGGCTGGAGTCCACCCCTCCGGAACTGGTGTCATACACGCCGTAGCTGTATTCCATCCGCCACATGTCGGCGGCGCTTTCCGTTGTCCCAAGCTTGATTTCGGTCGGTTGCAGCCGCGAATTGTAGGTCATCGCGTGAAACAACCCGTTCCCCATCTGCTGTTTGACCACCGCACCCGCCGCGCTGTACTGCACTTCGCCGGCGAACATGGCTCCGTTGCGCGTCACCTGGGTCGTCTGGCCAACCTCGTTATAGGCCATCCCAATCTGTGTTCCGGATGGATAGTTCATCCCCGTCGGCTGGCTCGCCAGGTTGTAGCCCGCCACCGACATCGGGTAGGCCACCCCGTCCAGCCACTGCAGGCTGCGCGTTACGCGACCATTTGGTTCATATTCATAAAACATCCCCTGCCGCTCGGTTGGTGCTCCATCCGTGGCGGTTCCAATCATCCGACCTTTGTTGGCAGTGGTGTCTTGCAGCTCCGCCGGTCGGTCCGCGGCTGGAATGGTGCTGAACTGGTCATAGAAATACCGCACTGTCGGGGTCGGCGCGACATCACCCGTCACCGTGTAGCTCTTGACCAACAATCGTCCCAAAATGTCATAGGTGTAGCTGGTCTGCACCTGTCGGGCATCTGTCCGCACCGTCAGGTTCGACGCCGGGTCATACTGGTAGGTCGTGCGTCCACTTTCTGGGACATTCGCTTCCAGCAACCGGCTCATTCCGTCATAGATAAAGGCTCGGGTCTGCTCTTCGTTGCGGCCACCGCTCTGTTTCACTTCCCGTAGATTTCCCCGTGCATCGTACTTGTAACTCATCACGTACCCCAAACCACCTGGATCTTCAATGACTTCGCGGACTCGCCCCAGCGCATCACTTCGGCTCTGGCGGCGCTTCCCGGCCTGGTCCTCGACCAGCACCACCGGCCCGCTGTAGCTGCTCAGTACCGTTCCGGTTGATTGACTCAGGCTTTTATCGCTGGCGGTCGTCACCCGCACCACCCGCGACAGTCCGTCATAGTCGCTCCCGGTCCAGCCATAGGTCTCATCGGTGGTGGTTCGATAGGGGTTGGATACCAATCGCGGGCGCGCCATCCCGTCATATTCGGTTTCAGAGAAAACCATTCCGGTTGGGTCGTCACGCTCGCTCCGGATCGGCTTGAGCATTCCGTCAAAGAAACTGGTGGCCGTCAGCGACTGACTCCCGTCAATCGCCACGCTTGACGTCACCGAGACCGGATAGGCTCCCGCCGCGCTGTAACTGTAGGTCGTGAACCCCATCCCCGCTGGACGATTCACCCGCGTCAGCCGATCCAGTGCGTCAACATAATCGTAAGTGGTTGTTTCTCCGTTGTTTCCAGTTTCATCCTGCACCAACCCCGTGTTGAGGTCATAGGTGGTCGCCGTCGTCAGATTCACGCCGTTGACCGTTACGGATGTCGCATTCGGGTAGGCATGGTTGAAGAGTCCACCTGTGTAGCTGATCGTGGTTTCCCTTCGTTGTCCGGCGGCATTGGCCGGACCGAACGTTTTGACCACATTCCCCGCGATGTCGTACTGTGAGAATGAATCCGACAACTTCACCCCGGTTTGACCAAATACCTCGACTTTGGTCACGTTGCCGCGAGTCGTCCAGCTTGAGTTGTAGGGATTGGTATTGTGGACGCTCGTCGGGGCAAAGGTCCGCCCAACGAGTCCCGCCGCCAGTTCGCCGCTGTACTGGTCGTAGGTGTAAACTGTTCTTGATTCAAGACTTTCCGCCTGGGTCACCGGATCATAGCCGTAGATCGCCTCCTGGCTCGGCAGCGACCGCAAATGGATGTTTTTGTTCGTGGCGTAATTGCTTCCCCCAAGCGTGGTGACATAGCTCCGGTTGACCCGCCGTAGTTTCTTCCCGTCGTAGTCAAACACCGTTTCATCCACGACATTGTTGTACTGAT
>CAZXCE010000331.1:0-9196 GCA_964639175.1 uncultured Clostridia bacterium | reverse complement strand
TTCTTCATTCTCAATTCTTCATTCTTCATTCTCAATTCTTCATTCTTCATTCTTCTTCATTCTTCATTCTTCATTCTTCACTCAAAATGTCTGGACCAGCCGTTAACATTGTCACTGGATTTTTAGGCAGCGGAAAAACCACGCTGCTCCAACACGTGCTCAAGCACGGTCTCAATGGCCGTCGGGTCGCCTTGATTATCAATGAAATGGCGGACCTGGGAATTGACGGCCAGATTGTCGAATGCGCCAATGTCGAGCGCATGATTGAACTTAACAACGGATGTATCTGCTGCACCATCAACCGTGAGTTTGCGTCAGCGATCCAGTCCATTATTGAAACCGCCAATCCGCACCTGATCATTATTGAAACCACTGGCGCTGCCGAAGTCATGCCGCTCATTGATGAGGTTTACACCTGTGGGCTACGGGTAGACGCCGTCATCACCGTGGTGGACGCACTCAACTTTTTTCAGGCGACCGAAACCAGCGACGTCACTATGGAACAGGTCGCCGGTGCCGATTTTCTGGTCTTAAACAAGCTCGATCTGGTTACGGCCCGGCCTTTGGGAAAAGTGCGACGAGCACTCCGCAAACTCAATCCACGGGCGCTGATTTTGGAAACGGTTCGTGGGGCGCTGGAAAGCGATGTGCTCTTTGCGACCAGTGCGGCTTCGTTTCGCGAACATCTCCGCCAGTCACCCTCACCGGCTCAATCAGTGATTGTCGCCACCACTGACACACCACCCGTTTTAGAGCGCTATCTGGCGGCAGCAACTGGGAATCATCCTTTCAGTCGTGGCAATTCACGCAGCCTTCCAGTCACCGTCAGCAATCATCTGCAGGAATCTGATCTCTCGGCCTTTAGCTATACCAGTTCTAAACCATTGAAGCGACTGGCCTTTGAACAGTTTCTCGAAGGATTGCCACCGGCTATCTACCGGGCGAAAGGAATTGTTCATTTTGATGGCGAACGCTGGCCCTGCCTTTTTAATTTCACCTGTGGCCGCTATGATCTGGACCCGTTACTCTATCCAGTGACAGCAACGTTTCAAAATCAGGCAATTTTTATTGGCCACACCATCTCAACCGCCAAACACCAGATCTTACCCAGACTCCAGGCTTGTGAACGGAATTCTCTAAATCACGAATAAACTACCCACTTTTTGCAATCCATCGTTGACAAAGCAAGAGTTGGTTTTTTATTTTGGCAAACCTTAATCTATCCTTAAAGAAAAACGGTAACTCCTCATGGAACAAGAAGTTCTTGAACGGCTGCATCAAAAATTGCTCGACAAACGGAGAGAACTCCAAATTGCCCTGAACATTGAGTCCCAAAAAGACTCTCAAATGGATGAAGAAGGCAAAGACCCGCTCGATGCAGCAGCGACTTATACCAATCGCGAACTGGTTGCTCGCCAGATTGATCAGTATCGTCAACTCCTGCTGGATGTTGAAGAAGCGTTGGAACGAGTCGAAGATGGAACCTATGGCATCTGCCTCGGTTCCGGCGAGCCGATTCCGATTCGACGCCTGGACGCCATTCCCTGGGCACGCTACACCATCGACTATCAAGAAAAGCTTGAGCAAGGTTTGGTTATCGATTGATACACACCTGCCATGAACGTTCCTTCAACTTTTTCTGAACGACTGGATGCCATTCAATCACGCATCCATGCGGCCTGTGCCCGAGCTGGTCGCACATCCGACGACATCACCCTGGTGGCGGTTTCCAAAACGAAGCCGGTTGAAATGCTGCAGGAAGCATTTGAAGCCGGCGTTCGTCATTTTGGGGAAAATCGTGTGCAGGAAGCCGCCACCAAAATCCCACACTTGCCCAAAGCGGGTCTTACCTGGCATTTGATCGGCCACTTACAAAGCAACAAAGCCAAATCAGCCGTGGAACTCTTTGATGTTATCCATTCGGTTGACTCGATTGCCCTCGCGACCCGATTGAACCGGCTGGCTGGCGAACACAATAAACAGGTGCCGATTTTCCTCCAGGTTCATCTTGGCGATGAAGAAAGCAAAGCGGGGGTTGACCCGGCTGACCTTCCGGCTCTGTTTCAAGCGTCCTGCCAGCTTCCACACCTGAACATCACCGGGTTGATGGCGATTCCGCCCTATTTTCCTGACCCGGAGCAGGTTCGCCCATCTTTTGTGACCCTGCGGCAGTTACGCGATCAACTTGCGGTTCAATTCCCAGACCAGTTGCCACTTCCCTTTCTGTCAATGGGCATGAGTCATGACTTTGAAGTCGCCATTGAAGAAGGCGCCACCCACGTCCGGGTTGGGACAGCTCTCTTTGGCGGACGATCCTGAAACCATAGGGGTCGGGTTCAGGGTTCAGGGTTTTCGAAATGAGCGCGGTTCAACGCAATAGCACCCTGACACCATTTTGGTCCTTTTCGTCCGTTGTGTCCTTTTTGTCTTTTACCCGGAACCCTGCTTTTCAAACCCTGAACCCGGAACCCTGTTTTTCAAACCCTGAACCCTGGTATTCCCATGAAACCTACTTACCTCGCTGGGGCCGTGCGGACCCCGATTGGAAAATTTGGCGGCGCGCTGGCTGATTGGACGGCGGCTGAACTTGGCGTGGCAGCAACCCAGGAAGCCCTCCGGCGGGCAGGTCTCGCACCAGAAACCGTTCAAGAAGTCATCTTTGGGAGCGCCCGGCAGGCTGGTGGCGGACCAAATGTGGCGCGTCAGATTGGCTATCGCGCGGGGGTTCCAGAAACGGTTCCGGCCTACACGGTCAATCAGGCGTGCGCTTCAGGATTGAAAAGCATTTTGCTCGCCATTCAGGAAGTCCAGCTTGGACAGGCCGATGTGGTTGTGGCCGGGGGAACTGAATCAATGAGCCGCGTTCCCTACTTTGCCGAAGGTGCCCGGTGGGGTGCCCGCCTTGGCCATACGCAACTGGTTGACGGCATGTACCGCGACGGCTTTTTGTGCCCCCTGTCCGGAAAAATTATGGGTGAAACCGCCGAAACCCTGGCCGTCCAGTATGGAATCTCCCGTCGGGAACAGGATGAATTTGCACTGCGCTCACATCAGCGAGCCGAAGCGGCTGAAACCGCCGGGTATTTTGCGGCTGAACGGATGACACTGTCGCGCACCGATTCCCGTGGCCGAACCCAAACCCTTGACCGGGATGAACATCCGCGCGCGGGAATGAAAATCGAAGACCTCGCCAAACTCCCGCCAGTCTTTTCCAAAACCGGCACGGTGGCGGCGGGCAATTCAAGCGGTATCACTGACGGCGCGGCGGCCCTGGTGGTGCTTTCCGAAGAAGCTGTCACCACCCATCATATTTCCCCGCTGGCACGTGTCATCGGATATGCCACGGTTGGGCTTGATCCAAATGTGATGGGGCTTGGGCCGGTTCCGGCAACCAAAAAGCTCCTGGATCGCCAGCAACTTTCCCTGGATGAAATTGATTTAATCGAACTCAATGAAGCATTTGCCGCTCAAGTCATTGCCTGTGACCGCGAACTGGGCCTGGATCCCGAACGGCTCAACGTAAACGGCGGAGCAATTGCCCTTGGTCATCCAATCGGGTGTACCGGGACACGGATTGTGGTCACGCTGCTCCACGAAATGAAGCGGCGTCAGGTACGGCGCGGCCTTGCAACTTTATGCGTCAGTGGTGGTTTAGGTATCGCGCTTTTACTCGAAAACGTTTAAGATACCCCGCCGAAGAAAATTACCCTCTGTGATTTTCGACCTTTTTCAAAAACCATCATTGACCTTACCAACTGTTGCCGGTTTCTTCAGCCATTGAAGGGGGAGTACGCTATGCTCAAGACACGCCTGTACTCGGCTGTAGCCTTTCTGATTGCCTTCACCATTGGCGTCGGCCTCGGTCAACTTCCACTTAAACTCTCCACCAATGAACCTCTCCCCATTGCCTGCAGTTTTGATTCGTTTCCAAGGTTTACCTCCATCACTGCCGTGGCCTTCTCCCCAAACAATCAGTTGGTGGTTTCGGGGGATTCAGCCGGACATGTATGCCTGTGGCGAACAAAAACGCAAACCCTGGTTTGGACCAGTAGTGCAAGTCACATTGGTAATCGGGTGCTGTCTCTGGCTTTCTCCCCAGGTGGTACCACGGTCGTGGCGCTTTCCAAAGATGGCTGCATAACCACTTTTGATGTGGCTGGTGGCGAGATACTTCAGGTCACTGAATCCTTGCCGAAACTTGGAATTGAAGGCGGGGCGGTGCGGTTTACCTCGGCAGGGGAAACTTCGATTATGGTGTTTGGAGGCAGCAGGTCATTGCGAAACTGGGCCAAACTCAATGGTCGGGAAGACCGGTTACATCCTTTCGATAATACGGCAACCTGTGTTACCTGGTCAGCGCAAGCCAATCGCTATGGGCTTGGAAATCAAAGCGGTCTGGTCAAACTCTATGACCGGGAAACTTTTTCTGAGATCACAAGCTGGGCAACACCATTTTCGGAAATACAGGCGGTAGCACTTTCCCCAAGCGGTAAGCAACTGATTGCTTCAGGTAAGCCGGGATTCCAACTCATCAGCACAGAGAACCCAGGCCGGGAGTTCCATTTTTCCAATTCGACGTTTGGAACACTCACTGGTTTTGCTTTTTCTCAGAATGAACGATGGCTGGTAGCTGGTGACCATCGTGGAAAAATAGTCATCTGGTCAATTGATCCTGAGATAGGGCATCCGCCAATCCTTCAACAGCAATGGCTGGGTGATGATTGTTGCCAAGGCAACTCGTCTCAAGCCTGTTCTGGGCTGGAGCACCATTTAGGAACGAACTTGCATTCCTGCACGTCACACTGTACTCATGGCGACTGATTCATAACTAAAGTATCTTCCTCTCCAGATTGATACTCTTTTCCTGTACCTGATCCAAATTTCATCGGGATCACTGTCCACGATTCAAGCAGTTTTATGGCCAAAAAGTGTATTCAATTGATTTCCTATCTCTTGCTTCCATTTCAGGTAGCACTGGTGATTGGCGTTGGGATCGTTCGTGCCTTGCTACCTGCGAAAGAAACCAAATTCCGGGTGAGTACCCAGCCTGCATCCGCGAAAGCTTAAACCACGGAGGAACCAGAGGATATGATTTGTCATTCCTGTGGCCGTGACGTCCGCATCCTCGGTCGCGTCGGACGAACCGCTGAATGCACCGAATGCGGCGCCGACCTGCATTGTTGTCGGAACTGTCGTTTCTTTGATACCTCGGCACCCAATCAGTGCCGGGAACCAATTGCTGAACCTGAGAAAGACAAAGCCGCGGCCAATTTCTGCGAATATTTTGAAGCCAACACCAAAATTGCCTTGACGACCCGGAGCGGTCCGACGTCAAGCGATTCACGTAAAGCCTTTGACGCGTTGTTCAAGAAAAAATGAGGAGGAACAGGTCCGGTGCCTGCATCAACTGATTTGGCCTATTTGAATGCTGTCGTTCAAGCGATTCGCCAGCAGCCGCCAGAAGAAGCCTTGAAGGAGATTACCGAGCAGTATCCAATGCTTGACCCGGTCCGCATTCTCAAAGACCTGACCTGGGCAAAACAGCTTAAACAACGAGGATACAGCCGACAGGAAATTCTGGAAGACCTGCATCTCGGATAACCACTGTGGGGTGACGGTTTTACAACCGGCGCCCCCGTTCGCCCTACCCTAATTCGGGTGGACGTTGCCCCTCAACCCACACATCACCATCTTCAAAAAATTCACGTTTCCAGATCGGCACGATTTGCTTTACCCGATCAATCCCAAACCGACAGGCATCAAAGGCATCTTTTCGGTGGGCAGATGTCACCACAATCACCACGCTTGACTCCCCAATCTCAAGCCGCCCTACCCGATGTACAATCCCAATCCGATCAATCGGCCACTGGTTCAACGCTTCCTGAGCCACCTGCTGCATGGTTTTGAGCGCCATGCTGGTATAGCCTTCATATTCCAGATAGAGCGTCCGGCGGCCTTTGGTGTTGTTGCGGACAACCCCATCAAATGTCACCACAGCACCGTCTTCGCCGCGCAACAATCGCCTGACCATGGCGTCTGAATCAATCGGCGTGGTCGTGACCTGGACAAAATAGGCATCTCCCGTCAATTCCTGAACGGGTTCCCCGCCGGATACTGGTGGAAAGACCGCGACTTCGTCCCCAGATTGAATTGACTGATCGGGTAAGGCATAGGCTTCGTTGACTGCCACCAGCAGCTTTCCAGCATAAGGGCGCAGAATTTCGTGATGGGTAAACAGTGATTCCAAAACCAGGGCTGCCGTGCTTGGGAGTGCAACCTGAAGCGTGACTTCAGAAGCCCCCACCAGAGCACGGCATTGGCCAAACAATTGAATTTGGAGCGAAGAAAGTTGGGATGATGAAGAAGTGATCATGAGTAGGGTTCAGGGTTCAGGGTTCAGGGTTCAGAAAAAGACAATAGTTCATTGTATTTTCCACCCTATCTGCCTGACAACCTGAAAAGGAATCTCAATGAAAGGATTGCTTCCCTGGAACCCAAATTGAAGGTTGAAACTGAAAAGCCAGTTCCTTTCGAAAACCTTCAACCCTGAACCCTGAACCTCGGTTTTCAAACCCGAAACCCTAAAAACATCACGCTGCCGTCTTCATCGGAACTGGCGGCACGCCATGATATTTGCGCTGGACAGCAACCATCATCTTGAGCGCGGTGAACCGCCGTTGCATGGTGTCAGCTCCAAGCAGCACACGTGGGACCTGCTCCAGCATATAGTGCCGTCGAAACTCACCAGTGAAGGTATCTGCCACATCCAGCACCGCTTTCAACCGATCCAACCGGCTGCCAGTCATTGCCATAAAGGCAGCCTGGTCAATCAGTTCATAGCGATGGCGATTGAGTTCGACTTCACGGCTATGTTCCGGGCCAAGTGACGCCAGATAATTCAGGTGCTCTTCAACCCAGCGCAGGTGTTTTTCTTCATCCTTTCGAATTTCTTCCAACACTGGTCGGACGACCTGATGATTGGGTAATGCGGTAATCAACAGGTTGAGCATTTCAAGCGCGCGTTTTTCGATTTGGAGCAGCCCGGCGAGCAATTCAATCAGACCCGGCAGGTGCTCGGATGAATGCCCGGTTAAACGTTGAAACTCGGTCATAAATGTTTCGCCATCAACTGGTTTTGGTGTACCACCAATTTCAATCAGCAAGGCTTCAAGCATTTCGGCGTGGCGGGCTTCGTCTTCGCTGTGTTGCCGAAGTCGAGCTGCATATTTCGGCGGAAGCTTTTCGGCATACATATCGAGTAACAACCGTGCTTCGCTGCCTTCACCAACGCGCATTCGATTGATAATTTCCCGCAGCACTTCCGGATATTGAACAGCCGTAGCTAAAACGTCTTGTTTGTTAAATTTGCCTGTAATAAATCGTGCCATATTTTTGAAGTTCATATTCTTGCTCCTTGGTTCTTGGTTCCTGGTTCTTGGTTCCTGGTTCTTGGAAAGTATTGGTTCCTAAGCACCAAGCACCAAGCACCAAGCACCAAACTCTAAACACCAGGTACCGTCCGTCCCTGATGTGCCAGACTGTACGCACCAAAAACTCTGGTCAGAAGTCGAACAGAGCGAGTGAACGAATTGGCACGACGAGTGACGATATACCCGTGTGAGTGACCGCTCGGGTGTCACTGTTCCACACATCAGGTCATCAACTTGATGGGCTGCCTCCCAACACCAGAGCGGTTCTCAAGCCTACAAGGATCAAGAAAGATGAATTGCTTCCTCCTTGAAAGAATTTGTCGCTGTTTGGTGAGAAGTGACAAAATTCAAAGATTCATTACAGGAAAAAACTGATTTCTCATCATTCTTTGCTTGACAGAAACTGGCTTTGCTTTTACTCAACCAGGGCTCAACTTTCGCATTTCACTTTCTTATTTTAAGGAGAACTTATGGTTACGCTTGAAGATGCACGTCGGGTGATTGCCGCCGCCGAACAAAAAGCCGCTGAAATCGGCCAGCCGATGAATATTGCGGTTGCCGATGGCGGTGGAAATCTGGTGGCACACGTTCGCATGGACGGCGCCTGGATCGGAAGTATCGATATCTCAATCAAGAAAGCCTACACCTCACGGGCTTTCGATATTGCAACCAAAGATTTGGCCGAACATAGCCAGTCTGGAAACCAGTTTTTTGGGATCCACGCTTCAAACGATGGCAAAATTATGATCTTTGCTGGAGGCATCCCGCTCAAACGTGACGGAAAAGTCGTCGGCGCCATCGGTGTCAGCGGCGGAAGCGGCGAACAAGATCACGCGGTTGCCGAAGCCGGCGCTGCCGCGTTCTAACCCAGGAGAAAGGAGAATGTAGAATGAAGAATTGAGAATGTAGAAACATCAAAGCCAAAATCATCTTCATTCTTCATTCTTCATTCTTCATTCTTCATTCTTCATTCTCAATTCCTCCACCTGAACCCTGATCATGAAACTCCTTGAAACTGACAGACTTACTCTTCGCGACATTACACTTGATGATGCTGAGTTCCTGGTTGGACTGATGAATCAGCCATCCTGGATTCGGTTCATTGGAGATCGAGGCGTGCGAACCGCCGAAGAAGCCCGGACCTACCTGACCAATGGGCCACTGGCCATGCACGCCAAATATGGGTTTGGGCTGTACGTGACGGAACTTAAAGACAGTAACGTTCCGATTGGAATTTGCTGCCTGATCAAGCGTGATGCCCTCCCGGACGTAGATATCGGCTATGGATTTTTGCCCGAGTACTGGGGAAAAGGGTACGCCTTCGAGTCAGCCTCAGCCCTTTTTGAATATGCCAAAAAGACGTTAGGGATGACCCGCATCGTGGCCATCACCAACTCAGACAACGAAAGCTCGATCAAACTGCTTGAAAAAATGGGGCTTCACTACGAAAAGATGGTAAGACTGTCTGAATCCGAGCCTGAGATTAAGTTGTTTGCCTGGGAAGCATGAGCTTTCACATGTAGGTTTTTGGTTGCATTTCAGTGGGAGAAGACATTGTTTGCATTGGATTGAGCATCCCGAAGGGCTGCAAGTTCGGATAGCCGGTCGGTTGGCCGCTTTGGGCCTACCACCGGTCACTAAGGCCACCTCCCTTGTTCCCTTCGGTGCTGCTTGCCCGCGCCCAGCGGGGCGCGGGCAAGCAGCACCGAAGGGGAGAAAAAAGAACACATTTACCGGGGGTAGCCCCCAAAACATCGCAACCCACC
>CAZXCE010000330.1:0-9227 GCA_964639175.1 uncultured Clostridia bacterium | reverse complement strand
CGTGTGTGCCGGTGTCGCCCAGGTTATATGGGGCGGCTGATCCACCGGGCATTGAGTTTGTCAGCAGCACCACGCCATCCATCTTTGGCTTGCTGGCATAGTCTGATGGGAAGGTCGCCCAACCGAGCAATCCACCACCGATGTTGGCTGAGTAGAGGTTCAGATCTTTGGCCGTTCCTTGGCGGAGCGCATTTTTGCACTGTGATTCAGCCGTTGAGCCATAGCCCATCGTGTACCAGGTGGCATTCGTTGTCCGATCAGTGCTGACCAGGTTGAATGACCAGCCAGTGCTCGCATAAGCACTGTTGAGGACGCTCATTTGTGAGGCAATCATTGAATCAGGAATGTCGCCGTTGGCGATGCCTGTTCCTTTGTTGATCACGTGGAAGTACACATTGATCACACCGCCCGTCACGTTGGTCGCAAACCGGCTGTTTTCAGCCAGCAATTGTTGAAATTGCTCTTCGCGCAGTTCAACTTCGCCTTCTGAGATGTGTGTTGCGCAGCGGCGTCCGCTTTCGATAAACGCACGCTTGCTGGTGAATTCCATTCCTTCAAACACGAAGGGTTCATTGTCTTCTTGATGAATGGTTGTATTTAATGAGTCGGCTTTCCACTGGGCTTTGACGAACTGATTCATTCCCAGGCTGGCGATGGCGAAGATAGCGAAGGTCAACAATGCGATAAAACGTGATTTCTTCATAGTATTTCTGTTTCCTCTTAACCTGTAACCTCAAGATGTATTTTTGATTGTCTTTTGATGACTGATGCCTTCTCTAGTGCAAGACTGGTGCCAAAGAAAACGTAAGGTTTTTCCTTGGCAACAAAAAACTTAGAAATTATGAGATGCAAAAGATTTAAATTTTTTATAATTGTATTTGAGCGTTTGATGAACTTTTCTTCAATCGTTGTGTAGTTAGTATTCAAATCTATGGATTTTGTTTGTAAAATGTTGTTTTTAGGAAAGTTATATGCGGTGTTAAACACGTAGAGGCTGTCAATTGTGTTGACAGCCTCTATTTCAAGTTTATCTGTATAGCTGGTATCACTTTTGAGAAAACCTGCTGACTGGTGCTTGGTGGTTAGTGCTTGGTGCTTGGAAATCAATACTTTCGAAGAACCAAGCACCAAGCACCAAAAGTCAGGCACCAGTCACCAGCCGCAATCTCCTATCGCGCTTCCTCACTGACAATCTTCCCATTGATCACAACGCCAGTTGTATGGCTGGTGTATTCAAATGGATCACCATCAAAGAGCACCACGTCGGCATCTTTGCCAGCTTCCAGGGATCCAACCCGGTTGGCAATGCCCAAAATTCGGGCGGCTTCAATCGTGATAGTACCAAGTGCTTCTTCAAAGGAAAGGCCATTGGCGGCGGCCACGGCGGCTTCAAACAACACGACACGAGTCTTGGGAACATAGCCTTCAAAGTGGCTTTGAAGCGCAACCGGAATTCCAGCTTTTCGCAGTGTCGAAGCCGTTTCCATGCTGAGGTTTTCAGTATCTCCGTTTGATCGGAACATGGTGGGGTGAATGATGACCGGCACTCCGGTGGCTTTGATCTGGTCTTTGACAAGATAGCTTTCAGCCGCCCCATCGAGAACGATTTGCACCTTGAATTCTTTGGCTACCCGGAGTACTGACAGGATATCTTCTGCGCGGTGGACCGTAACCAGCAGCCGAAGTTCGCCTTTGATGACCTGACCAAGGGTTTCCATCCGAAGGTTTCGGGCTGGTTTTTTGTCATCTGGGGCGGTATCGCGTTTGGTTACATATTCTTGAGCTTTGATCAATTCGCTACGGAGCAAGGCAATTTGCTTGGCCCGCGTACCGGGTGACTTACCTTCCCGGGCCAGAGACCCGCTTCCCAGGGTAACCGCCACCATACTGGTTGGGTTGACAAGCGCCGATTCCACCGTGTCGCCGGTGGTTTTGACAATCATGGTTTGACCTGAAATGAGGGCTCCAGGGCCATGACCGGTATGGAGTGTCGTGACACCAAATCCACGGACCCACTCAACGAGTCGTTCCTGGGCATTATAGGCATCAATTGCCCGGAGTTCAGGTTGCATCGCCTCTGATTGGTCAAGCTGGGATTGATCCTGGGCCTGGTTTAGATAGCCAGAAAGCCCAATCACGGTGTGGGCATCAATGAGCCCTGGTGTCACCACTTTGGCGCTCAGTGTCCGATATCCGGTGGGGATTTTAACCTGTTCAGCCGGTCCAACCTGTTCGATTTTTCCATCCCGGATCAAAACCACGCCATTTTTGATTGGAGCACCAGCCATGGTGTGGACCGTTTCGCCTTTGATGGCGACCTGTGCCTGGACCGGGTTTAAAAAGGCAGACTCAGCTCCGCTCAAAGCAAACAGAAAGAAAAGAAAAAAGAATTTTTTCAACATGTGTTCTTACTCCTCATCGTGATCAAAGCAATCAAGGTGCATCACCTGATCGCGGCTGGCCCCATACCCGCCTGTGGCATACAGGTAATCTTTCGGGTCTTTGCGGTCAAACACTTTGGTTCCATCAACATACGTTTCCAGAACTTTGGTGTAGACACTCAGCGGATCTCCCGAGAGGAGAATAAAATCAGCATCTTTGCCCACTTCGAGCGAGCCAACACGCTGGTCCAGGTCCAGCATTTTGGCGTTGGCCATTGTCATTCCATACAGTGCCTTGTCACGTGACATGCCTGCGCGGATTGCCAGCGCGGCTGAACGCAGGAAAAAGCGGGAATCGGTAATCCCATCATCCGTATGAAACCCAGTCAGAACTCCAGCCCGATCCAGAATGCCACCATTGGCAAATGAGGCATCCATCGTTTCCATTTTTCCGCCTGGACTATCAATCACAATGATGGATGCTGGCGCCTTGGCGGCTGCAATTTCTTTTGCGACTTTCCAACCTTCGCTCACGTGATGCAGAACCACTTTAAATCCAAATTCTTTTGACATTCGCAACACGGTCAAAATGTCATCGTGGCGGTGGGTGTGATAGTGTACAACCCGTTTTCCATCAAGAACTTCAACCAGTGTCTCCATTGCCAGATCGCGAGGAGGCATTTTTTCACGGTCGCCATTGGCCCGACGCACTTTGTCGCGGTATTCCTGGGCTTTGACAAATTGATCACGGACCAGCGCCGCTGATTTACCACGTGTTCCAGGGAAGGGAGGCTGAGGGCGAATTGAATTGGTGCCGTTCGCCATTTTCAACCCACCATACATTTTTCCGTCGGCGTCAAAGATCAAAAGATCATCAATTGTCTGGCCATCGCGCAATTTCAGGTATAGGGTTTGTCCACTGGACAGGTGACCCGAGCCTGGCATGACATTCACCGTGGTGATACCGCCTGCCTGGGCTTTTTGAATGCCGGCATCGCGAACGTTAATGGCATCCAGCACCCGTGTATCCGGGTGAAATGGGCCGCTGCTATCGCCACCGCCAGGGCCGCCGATGTGGCTATGCGAATCAACCAGACCGGGCATCAGCACCTTGCCTGATACCTCGTGACGTTCGGCATCCGCTGGGATTTGGGTGGTTTTGGCCGGACCAACCGCAACAATTTTACCTTTGTGAACCACCAGCACCCCGTTGGAGATGGGGGCTCCGGTAATTGGAATGATTTCAGCCCCAACAAACGCGTGGGGTTTTTCCTGGGCGCGGGCGGTTACGTTCAAAAACAGCACGGCCAGACTGAAGAGGAAAAGACGTTTCATCAAAATACCTCGTGAGGGAAAAACTATTCTGAGGGTGGAGTATTTCTTTCTATAGAACTGCGAGCGGCGCACAGCATTTTTGAAACAGAGATGGCATTATAGCGTCGTCGTCAATTGGCGCCTGGGAAAAGACAAAAAGAACAAAAAAGACGAAAAGGACGAAAGAAAGAAGTCATCGAAAACCCCGAACCCCAACCCCCAAATCCTGACAAGATGACAAGATGACAAGGTGACAAGATAATAAGGCGACAGGGGGATTTTTTTCATTCCTCATCCCTCGTCCCTCATCCCTTCCGAAACCCCTGAACCCTGAACCCTGAACCCTGAACCCTTTTCATGTCTACCCAACCTGAATCCCCACTCAAGCGCGATACCATCCAGATGACCGTGACCGAACTTGAAAGCCAGTTTGAGTCATTTCGCCAGCGGAGTGGTCTCGTGCTCGGCCCACTCGTCTTTTTTAGCCTGTGGTTTTTGCCCATGTCGAAGTTGAGCCCGGAAGCTCATCGGTTGGCTGCCATTCTTGGCCTGGTGGTTGTGCTCTGGATTACCGAAGCCCTGCCGCTCGCCGTTACCGGATTGCTTGGCCCAACGCTGGTGATTGCGCTTGGCGTGGCACCTGCTGCACAGGCATTCGGGCCGTTTGCCGACCCGATTATGTTCTTGTTTTTGGGCGCATTTATTCTTTCGCGCTCGATTTACCTGCACGGGTTGGATCGGCGGTTTGCCTACTGGGTATTGACCAACCCACTGGTTGGCGAACGTCCGAGCCGGATTCTGTTTGCCTATGGTGGCATTTGTTGTGTGATTTCGATGTGGATTTCCAACACCGCCACCGCCGCCATGATGTTTCCGATTGGTGTGGCCATTATCCGCACCCTTCGTGATGTCAAAAAAGATGCCGTCACCGACGCCTATGCCTGTGCCGTGATGCTGATGTGTGCTTTTTCAGCCTCAGTTGGCGGATTGGCCACGCCGGTTGGGACGCCGACCAATCTGATTGGGCTTGGGTTTATCGAGCGTCAACTTGGTCGGCGAGTACCGTTTTTTGAGTGGATGACGTTTGCTATCCCAATTGTGGTGGTGATGTATCTGGCGCTTTTTTTCTATTTGAACTGGCTGTGCCCACCGGGAGTGAAGAATTTGCCCGGCATTCGAGAACGATTTCTTTCCGAACGCCAGCAACTTGGCCGTCTGACGCCTGGTGAACGCAACACCTTGATTGCATTTGGGATAACGGTTGTTTTGTGGATCACGCCCGGCATTTTGGCCTTGACGATTGGTGATGCGGATCCAGTTGCGAAAGTCTATTCCCAACGTGTTCCAGAGAGTGTCGCGGCGCTGATTGGTGCCTGCCTGTTGTTTTTGCTGCCTACAAACTGGAAGCAGCAGGAATTTACGCTCTCGGTCAAGCAAGCCTTTGAAATTGATTGGGGAGTGATGGCGTTGTACGGCGGCGGGATAACGCTTGGCCAACTGGCGTTTTCAACCAAACTGGCCGAATCCATCGGTGCCAGTTTGACAGGCATTATTCCTTCTGGCGGTGCCGGGTTGATTGCCGTGTCGTCAACGGTGGCGGTTCTGGTTTCGGAACTTACTTCAAACGTGTCGTCCGCCAACATGGTCGTGCCAGTGGTGATTGCGCTTGGTGGAAAAGCCGGTTTCCAGGCAGCGATTGCGGCTTCGATGGCTTCGTCGCTTGGGTTTATGCTCCCGATTTCAACTCCGACCAACGCCATTGTCTATAGCTCAGGCTATGTACCATTGAGAAGCATGATGAAATATGGAATTCTGCTCGACGTGATTGGGTTTATCGTGATTGTCCTTGGAACGCTTCTTCTTGTTCCCGCACATTAATCCGTCTTTCAATGAAAAAATACCATTCGCAAAGAAGCGCAGAGTTCAGGTTTCGGCCTGAACTCTCACCTTCTTACAGGAGAATCTAGTCATGTTTTCGCCAATATACAGGTACCACCGCCCGGTTTCCCGATGGTCTCAACTGGTGAGTTTTTCCAAAATGATCGGGATGGGCTGTTGTTTCCTGCTCTGGCTTGCCGTGATTCCGGTTCAAGCCCAGCAGGTTGTCAGTGGAACCCTTCGCGGAACGGTCGTGGATGAAAGCAGCGCGCTGGTCAATGGCGCCACGGTCCGTCTGACCAACCAGGGCACCGGGCAGGTTCGCGAAACCCAGACGTCAGGTGATGGGTTTTACACGTTTCCATCCATTCCCGTCGGCACCTATGCCCTGCGAGTGATTGCCAGTGGCTTCAAACCGAGCGAAGCCGCCAATGTGAATGTGACTATCGGTGCTGTTTCAACCATTGACTTCAAACTGGTAGTGGGTGATACCGGCGATGTGGTGGTGGTGGACGCGGCTGATTCCGTCCCGCTGGTTGAAACCACACGGGCCGGAGAATCAACCCTCATCAACAGTCGTCAGGTGACCAATCTCCCGGTCAATGGACGCAACTTTAAGGATTTCATCACCCTCTCGCCCAATGTTTTCCCGGCGCGAAGCCCAGAGAGCAATTCATTTGGGAATTCGATTTCGATTGCCGGGCAGCGGACCTATGACACGCAACTCAATATTGATGGCGCTGATTTCGTGAACCCGTTCTTTGCCGAACCTGCCGGAGGAACACGGCCTCCGTTTACCATCAGCCTGGAATCGGTGCAGGAATTTCAGGTAATTACCGGTGGCGGGTCTGCCGAATATGGACGCACCACCGGCGGTTCGATCAATGTGGTGACCAAGTCGGGCACCAATGATTTTCACGGCACGGCCTTCTGGTTCTTTCGGAATAAAAATCTGACCGCAAATGATGCCTTTGATCGTGAACCAACTGATTTCACCCAAAATCAATTTGGCGGCAACGTCGGTGGGCCGATTGTGCGCGACAGGCTGTTCTTTTTCACTGCCGTTGATGTTCAACGCCGGAAAGATCCGTTTGTGGCCAATTTCGGTCCTGGATTGGAAAACTTCCTGCCGGAATTGCAGGGCCGGACGGATGCCAATCAGAATGCAGCCGTGGTGCTTGGTAAAATTGACTGGACGCCAAACACGAGCAATATCCTGAACTATCGCTTTAATTACAGCCGGTTTGAACTAACCAAACGTGGTGGCGGCAACACGCTTGGGATTGGGCTTGACCACTTTGGAACTGAAAAACCAGTCACCCAATCGCACGTGGCCCAGTACACGCGGATTTTATCACCCAAAGCCGTCAACGAATTTCGCTTTCAATACTTGCGTGAAAATCGGCAGGTGATTGCCGACAACGGGGGGCCGGAAGTCCAGATTCTCCAGGAAGGTCTGGTGTTTGGGCCGAACCTGTTCCAAAACGTACCCTTCAACATCAATGACAAGTACCAGATTGTGGATCACCTGTCATACACGACGGGTTCGCATTCGTTCAAATTTGGAACGGACATCAACCTCACCGGTGCCAATGAAATCTTTAAAGGCGGCGTCCAGGGTGGCTATGGCTATGACAGCGTGGCTGACTTCCCAAACAAGCCGCTCTATTACTTCCAAATCGTTGGCGCCAATGGTGTTTCGGTCGAAGATGCCACGACTTTCAAGGCCCGACAAAAAGAATTTGCCCTCTTTGCCCAGGATAGCTGGCGGATTCGGTCCAATTTCACGTTGAATTTGGGGTTACGCTGGGAAGGTACCAAAAACCCACAGCCGACCCGTCCCAACCCGGCCTTTGCCAGTACTTCGTCCGTGCCCAATGATTACAATAACTTTGCCCCACGCATCGGCCTGGCCTGGGATCCGAAAGGTGACGGGAAACAGGTCATTCGGGCTGATTTCGGGCTGAATTATGGCCGGGTGCCGGCGATTTATCTGTTCCAGGCGTTCAATACCAACGGCGTCACCAACGGGGCGTTTTTCTTCTTTGGCGATGTCCCGGTGACGTTCCCACAAACCTTGCCAACCAGTATTCCCGATGCGCCACTTGGTTCAGATGTCTTTGCCTTTGACCCAAATTTTGAATTGACCCGTTCCGGGATGGTCAATGTCAGCTATGAACGTGATTTGGGACGCAACTTCAGTTTCCTGGCGACCTTTACCGGTAGCCGAACGCGCAATGTGCCATTTGTCCAGAACCTCAATCTGGCGAGCGGATTTACTGACACCACCGGGCGCTTTGTCTATGACCGGAGCGTGACGCCGTTTCCAGATTATGGCCGGGTTTTTAACCTGACCAGTCTGGGCTATGACGAATACAAAGCGCTGACGCTCGGCGTGCAAAAGCGGTTTTCGAATCGGTTCCAGTTTCAGGCCAACTACACGTTGAGCCGCACCAAAGACACGGTTTCCGAAGAACAGCCGCTCTTTGACATTGCCCAGAGCAATCAGTTTGATCCGGGATATGAATTTACGACCTCGGCGCGAGACATCCGCCACCGGTTTATTGCCAACAGCGTTTTCGAACTGCCCTACGGATTCCGACTTTCGGGGATTTTCACGGCACTGAGCGGGCGCCCAATTGACGAAGTAACCGGCGAAGACCTCAACCATGACGGTAACAGCGGCAACGACCGGGTGCTTGGGCCGGATGGGCGTATCCGCGAACGCAATAGCCAGCGCGGACCGGCGTTTTACAACTTCGATGTGCGGGTTTCAAAAACCTTCAACCTCAAAGACACGGCTTCGGTTGAAGTGCTGGCCGAAGTCTTCAATCTCTTCCGAGCCGACAACCTGGGCTCAAATGGCACAACCAACGACGGCTTTTCAGTGGTTCGGCGCGACACGCCAGCCGGACCGAATTCGGTGTTGAATTCGGCTGGTTCGCCACAGCAAATGCAGCTTGGCGTGAGACTCCGGTTTTAGGGAGGTCTTTCTTAAATTACATTGCTATAACTTACTGAATAATGTATAACCAATGTATGAACAATCGAAAGACACCAAGCGGTTTCCGGCTTTCTGAAAAGGCCAAACTATTATTGCTTGCACTATCCCAGAAACTGGGAGTAAGTCAGACTGCGGTGATTGAAATAGCCGTTCGCCAGATGGCGGAAACCGAACATATTGAATTGGGAAAAGTGGATGTTCGCGAGGGAATAGATGAGACAACTATCACTTCTAAATCTTGATCAACCCTCTGTGAATGGTCATTGTGAGCCAGGAGAAGTCATTCATTCTGATGCTTTAACAGCGCTTGCTCAAATTCCCGCCGATACGTTTCGTTGTGCTATCACCAGTCCTCCATATTGGGGGCTTCGAGATTATGGTATTGCTCATCAAATTGGGGCAGAACAAAATTTGGAGGAATATTTGCAGAATCTCAGGCAAGTATTTCGAGAAATATACCGTATCCTGAAACCTGATGGAACCCTCTGGCTAAATATTGGGGATTCCTATAGTTACCAAAAATATAATCAAATCTGACAGACCTTCGTCCCAAGACCAAGAATTGGACCTGAAGGTCGTATCCGACTGACTGAACCATACATTTGGTGTTCGCACGTGGCTTCCCGTCTCGAAGTGCCTGAAACCACCCT
>CAZXCE010000329.1:0-9231 GCA_964639175.1 uncultured Clostridia bacterium | reverse complement strand
GGTCGGGGTTTTCTCGCATTTTTTCTGGTAAACAGCTTTCCGATATCCGGTTCCTGTTTGTTTCGTGAAAGATAGAGGCCAGGGTTCCCACCATTGCCCTGGATCAGTTCAATTTTTGAGTAACTCAAGGTTCATATTTTCCTAACACACACGTAATTCACAGCTTACCTGACCCTGGTTTAGTTGCACGCACCAGCCTCCAACTCTGTTCCTTTTTCACTTTGACCTTTGCCAATGTCTGAATTTTGCACCCTGATTGTCTCAGACATCCATCTCGGCTCGCCGGTGAGCCGGGCTGAAGCGCTTTCGACCTTGCTCAGGGAACACACTTTCCAGCGGTTGATCTTGCTGGGCGATGTGTTTGAAAACCTGAAGTTTGACCGATTGCATCCCGCACACTGGGAACTGGTCCGCACGATTCAGGCATTGTCAAAGGCATCTTCTGAGGTTGAGGTGGTCTGGATCGAAGGCAATCACGATGAGGGCTTATGTCGCCGAGGTATGGAATTGCTCGGTCAGCCGGTTCTGGAGGAATTTGCCTGGGAAGCTGGCGGGACGAAATTTGTAGCACTCCATGGACATCAATTTGACTCTCTGGTGGCCGAACGCCCTTTACTGACCGAAGTTGGCAGTCATCTCAATCAGGCACTCCAGAAACTTGACCATCGTGATCTCCGCTTGAGTCGTTGGGCCAAGCGGATGTCAAAAAAGCTTTCTGGTCAATCAGCCAAAGTGGCTGAAAAAGCAACTGCGTATGGTCAGGAACAGAGAGCTGACTACGTTTTTTGTGGTCACACTCATCTGGCGATGACCGCTCAGGCCGGTTCAGTGCGATATATCAACACCGGGTGCTGGACGGATATCCCCTCCACCTTTGTTGGAATTACAAACCAGGACGTCCATTTGATTCCGTGTGGTTAGCACTGTGCGTGAGCATGACGCGCAAACATTTTCGGCTGAGGGCTAGGGGGCTGGGGGCTTTTTAAAACTGTTTCAGCCCCAAGCCCCAAGCCCTTAGCCCAAGCCCCAGGACCCCAAAACTATGGTCTCACCATCTGCCAGTTTGCTGCGCAAAGCAGTTCATCAACATTCGCTGACAAGTCGTCAGGGCGTACTCGAACGAATGTTTACAGCTTTTTTTGATGGTCTGGTCTATAACCAGATTTGGGAAGATCCCCGCGTAGACCTCGAAGCCCTGGAACTCACCTCTGACAGTCGAGTTCTAACAATCACTTCGGGCGGGTGTAATGTTCTCAACTACCTGGTTGCCCAACCACGACTGATCATCGGCGTTGACCTTAATCCGTATCATATGTACCTGACCAGATTGAAGTTAACTGCACTTGAACATCTGCCGGATTATGAATCGTTCTTTGAGTTTTTCGGATGTGCCAATCGGCTTGAGAATATTTCCCGATACGATTCATTTATGGCTCCAAATCTGGATGTCCATGCTCGTGAATATTGGGAAGGTCGTACCGTAACCGGAAGACGACGGATTGATGCCTTTGGGACCCAGTTTTATGACCATGCTCGAAACGGGTATTTTCTGCGGTTTGTCGCCGGACTGGCACATCTGCTCGGAAAACATCCTGAAAAAGTGTTACAGGCCAAAACGCTGGCCGAACAAGAACAGGTATTTGCCACTGAAATCGCGCCGTTTTTCGACAATGTGCTCGTCAAAGGATTGGCGAAGCTGCCGTTTTTGGTCTTTGGGTTGGGAATCCCGCCCCGACAGCTTGAGGCACTTTGTGAAGATGCCCAGGGAAATATCATCGAACTCTATCGGTCACGCGTGAAAAAGCTGACCTGCGGATTTCCAATTGCAGAAAACTACTTTGCCTGGCAGGCAATTGCCCGGCGCTATGAGTGCGACCAGCGGCAGGCAATTCCGGATTATTTGAAAGCTGAGCACTATCCGGTTCTTAAAGACAACGTCAGTCGAATCAAGACCGCGATCATTTCAGTGACAGAGTTTCTCAAATACCAGCCAGCCCAGAGCCTTGATCGTTTTGTGTTACTGGATGCTCAGGAATGGATGAAATCCACCGAAATCGAAGCGCTCTGGACCGAGATTGCCCGCGTCGGTCAGCCAGGCGCCCGCATTATTTTTCGAACTGCCGCCCGAAAATCAACCATCGAGGGGGTTGTATCGCCTGAGTTGCGAAAACGATTTGTGTATGAATCGGAGCGCTCACACGACTGGTTCCACCGTGATCGGTCTTCCATTTATGGCGGATTTCACCTGTATCGGCTGGCCGAATAAAGCAAATTATGAATTATGAAACGCTAACCGCTTTTAAATCAGTTGAATAGAATATTAAGAGGTCAATGGAAGACGCCACGATGTCGTCAATGTCGTCAAAATCTGGCCAGATGGTTGAGCCGGGAAACCAGATGGATCAAATGTATCGTTACCAGCGGCACATTTATGATCTTTCGCGAAAATACTACCTGCTGGGCCGTGACCGATTGCTCGATACCCTGTCTGTCCAGCCAGGTGAGCATATTCTTGAAATTGGCTGTGGGACCGCCCGTAACCTGATTACCCTGGCCAATCGCCACCCGGAAACCCACTTTTTCGGGGTCGATATTTCCCAAGAGATGCTGACCACCGCTCGCCGCAAGATCATTGGCGCCGATGTGGATCACCAGATTGTCGTAAAATGCTCAGCCGCAGAAGATTTTCATTTTCACCGGACTTTTTCACTGCTTAGCCCGGTTGATTCCATTTTTTTCTCTTATTCACTGTCAATGATTCCCACCTGGCGGGAGTCTCTCCAAAATGCACTCCTCAATTTGAAGCCTGGGGGAACACTTTTCATCATCGATTTTTGTGATTCTTCTGATTTACCGCCCTGGTTCCGCAAACTTCTTCACACATGGCTTGCCAGATTTGGTGTATATTTCCGGCCCGAAGTTTTAGAACATCTCCATTTACAACAGACACAAGGGCTTGGAACACTATCGGTCGAGTTCCTCTATCGCCGGTATGCCTATCTGGCCAGTTTCAAGAAGAGCGAAAGAGTGAAATAGCGAAAAGGAATAGTGATTTGCTGGCTGGTTTGTTCTATTTTCTTATTTCACTACTTTACTACTTCACTATTTCACTCAGGTGTGAAAGGAACAGGGTATGAGTCACGGGTATTCGGTCCGATCCGAAATGCGTGAAGGGGTTGAAATTTTTGTCTTGACCAATGACGGGAAAGCTGAAGCTGAGGTCGCCCCAGCGCTGGGAAACAATTGTTTTGTCTTTCGGACCTCAGACGTTGCGTTGCTTGAACCGGTTTTATTTGCTGATTTTCTTAAGAAACCAACCAGTTACGGTATTCCGCTATTGTTTCCCTATCCGAACCGGGTTTCTGAAGGGGTGCTTGAATTTCAGGGAAAACTGTATCCGGTGCAGCCCAATCGCCACGGATATGTTCGCGATAAAGCCTGGACCGTGGTGGACAGCGGCGCGACGGCTGACGGCGGTGCCTGGGTGACATCATCGTTGGATACCCACACGTACGCCGACCAGATCCTGACCCAGTTTCCATTTCCATTTCGGATCGAAGTCACCTACCGGCTGCACGACCTGTCACTGGTTTTAGAAACCACGGTGCACAATACCGGGAGTGGCGAATTGCCATTTGGATTTGGCATCCATCCATATTTTCGCCGTCCAGACCACGGAAAGCTCTTCATTCCGGCTCATCTGCGCTGGGAACTCAGTGACAGCCTGCCAACCGGGAATGTCCTCGAAGTTGATGGAATGTTTGATTTGCGAGACGGCCAGGAGACCAGTCAGATCGAACTCGATGATATCTACACTGATATGGTGGTGGATGAGTTGGGACTGGTGCACTGTGTGTTGGAAGATACCCCGGCACGGTCACTGGTGGTGGTGGAATCAGACGTCACGACGTTTCCGCACATTGTCGCCTACACGGCGCCGCTCCCCAGAAAAGCGATTTGTATTGAACCCTATACCTGTCCAACCGATGGATTTAACCTGCAGGCGCGGGGCATTGACGCCAATCTGATCGTGCTCGAACCCGGCGCAATGCGAAAAATGGTGATTACCATTCGCCATGAAAATTTTTAAGCGAAATGTTCAGCGGTGCACCTGCCGGTGGTTTGGAAAAGAGGGGAGTTATTTTTCATGGGTGCCTTTTTTACCAATGTTCAGGTTTTTCGGGGCGATGCACCGCTTGAAGAAATCCAGGAAAAGGTACATACCGCAGTTCGGCAGTGGGTTTGTTCAGGCTCTTTTCGTGAAGCAGCCGCTCACGAAGTGGCTGATCGCACAGTTCTTATTGCCACTTCAGCCCAGAAAAAGTGGATTGCCGTTTTTGACGAAGCCACTGAAACGCAAGATCAAACCATATTAGCGAGTCTTTCCCAAACCCTTTCCCAAACAATTGGAGCACCTGCGGTTTCAGTCCTGGTTCATGACAGTGGAGTGCTTGACTTGCGGTTGTATCGGGATGGAGATCTGGTTGATACCTACCTGAATCGTCCAGATTACTTTGAACCCATTTCTGCCAAAGATCGAAAAAAATATCTTGGGAAGCCTGACCTGTGGCGAGAGGTACTGGCTGATCAAGCAACTCCGAAGATATTGAGTTCTGTGTGGAAAGAAACCCCACGCTTTGCAGAAGATACATTGCGGAAAACGGCTGACCTGCTTGAGTTTGACAAAGATTTTTGCCTGACTGGCTATCGGTATCTGGCTCAAGATACAGAATCGAAGGGGTTGACTCGCCTGGCCTTCCGATATGTCCCGGCTGAAGCGACAGGCGAAGCTCAGACTGTCCTCCCAAAACTCTCATTTCTGGCTTTTTACCCAGAATATGATCGAACTCCTGGTCAGGAGTTGCAATTAAGTCTGACCGTGAACAATGAAGGGAGTTCATCACAGGGGGTGATTGTGGTCGCCTGGGGGGAGGCCGTTGATCAGAACCTGGTTGAACTCGAATCAGTTCAGGCCGTGCAAATCAAAGATCGGGATACACAAACCCGCCGCCATCAGTTTCAAATGTCAGCCCCAGCCATGTTTCAGTCTGGTCAAAATCAGGGGATCAATTTGAAATGGGCAGAAATCAAAGAGTTTGAAATCCCAGGGTCCCAACCTGGAAGGCAGTGGCGCGCCCATCCTCTGGAGGGTGCTTTTGGAATCAATTTGAAAGGGAGTGCCACAAAAACTGGGGAGGGAACGCTCAACCTTGGTGTGACCCCAGCCACAAATCGGGAAGCAGGGCAGACGAGTCAATCCATCCGTGTGCGCATTAAAGAACTGCCGCAACGCCTTGCTCTTCGGCCATCAGCCGGTTTGGCTTTGCCGCCATTTGTTCAGGCTCAGATACGGAAACTGGAGCAACCTACAAAACTGGTAGCCTTGATTTCACTGGATGCGAGTCGGGAATCCTGTGCTGTTCTGGCGGCTGAAGCCATGGAGCATTGGTTTCAGAGCATTGCCAAATATCTTCCCAATGGGTTGCAAGTTGACTATGTCGCAGCCGCCAATGAGCGAGTTCAAAAGCTTAAACTCAATCTCCGTGAGATACCGGCGCACCGAAAGTGGAATCAGATCAAGCACTTGCTGCTCTCAGGAGAAGTTGTGAGCACCACACCCTTTGCCCCGGATGCCTGTGATATGTCCTCAGGTGGAGTCTTTGACGCCCGTTCTTTATTTTTTCAAGTTCTGGATGATCAGGTCTCACCTCATCTTGGGCTATGGGTTGATGTTTCACGGTCCCTGCCGGCAGAAATAGAAGCGTTCAAAAATGATCTGAAAAACCAGATCAGAAAGATTTTCGAGCAACAGGCTGGCATCCAGGCTTTTATGACCCAATGGGATTGGGTCCCGTATTTCTCAGCCCAACCAACCCTGAGTGAGCAGATTTGGGGAATTCCTGGTCAAATCACAACTGGGAAGAACTGGTGTTGTCGCTACCTGCGAGGAATTTCAGGTGATCTCTGGTTAGGGCCAGATTTGCTTGAGCACGTAACAGATCTTTCAACTGTGTCACCTGTTGCTGAGATCACACCAGTTGGTTCAGGGGTTCATCTTGGACTGAACCCAACGGCAACACTTCCGGAGCTAGAAAAATCTTTAGCCATTTTGTTGCCGACATCTGAGGATTGGACAACCTGGATGCGGACAAGAAGGGTAGCTCACAAGCCGTAAGCTCCCTTTTGTTTTCACCTGTGTTCCACGGGTTTTACTCGCTGAGGCTTGTTTGGCACAGAGGGGAGTGGCCGGTTTTTCAGCCACTCGCTCGCGCCGGTGGTACTGACTACGACTTCACGATTTCGCTTTCTTGACTTTAATCGTCGCACTGGCCGTTCCACCAGCCGTTTCAACTGTGATCGTGGTCTTGCCGCGTGGTGTTGTGGCTGGAATAACCGCCTGAATCTCAGTATCGCTGCTGAAGTTGATGGGGGCTGAAACCCCGCCGATACGAACAGCCCCGTTGCGTAAATTCGACCCCAAAATGCGCACAACGGCGCCGGCCTGGGCTTTGGTCGGGGTGACGCCGGTGATGACAGGAATGGGTTCGGCTTCGATGGCAAAGCTGAGACTGGCCGTTCCGCCTGCGGTTCGAACAATCAACTGCGTTGTTCCGACTGCAACTCCAGTTGGGACACTGGTTCGAATTTCAGTCCCTGAGTTAAAAGCTACTTCTGCTTGAGTTTCGCCAAAAAAGACGGTGGCGCCGTCAAAGTTGCTGCCAGTAATGACCAGCGGTGTACCGATACGAGCCGCGCCCGGTGTGACGCTCCCGATTTTGGGGGCAGCCACGACGGTAAATGGTTGATTGGAAAGGATACTGCTGCCAGAACGTGAAATCAGTCGGATTGGACCGGTTGACGTATTTCCTGGGACAATGGCTGCAATTGCCGTGTCACTGCTCGTGGTAAATTCAGCCGAGACCCCATTAAACTCGACCTTCGCGATTTCAGAAAGCCGGGTGCCGATGATGACTACTCGTTCTCCGACGGGACCGCTCAGAGGCGTAAAACTGGCGAAGGTTGGCAGGGCTTCGGTGGTAATTGTGAAAGAAGAGGTGCTGACGGCTGTTCCATCAGCATTCGTCACGCTGATGGAACCATTTGTCGCCTGAGGTGGAACAGTGACGACGAGTTCCTGACTGGAGCGAATTGAAAATTGGGCCGCCACCGTTCCAAAACGAACTGAGGTGGCGCTGGAAAAATTGGTCCCACGGACAACGACTGCCGTTCCGACCGGGCCACGGGTCGGGTCAAAGCTGAGAATCGTCGGAAGATTCGGATTGGCGACGATGAAATTTTCAGTGGTGGTGGCTGTTCCAAGCAGGGTTTCCACCGAGATTGGTGCGGTGACGGCCCCTTCGGGGACAATGGCCGAAATCGTACCGGCTGAAGTCACCTGAAATGAAGTGCGAAGGGTGCCAAAACGGACTTCGCGGACATTGACAAAGGATGAGCCTGAAATGGTGACGGTGGCGGTCACAGGCCCGCTCTTTGGAGAAAAATCCAAAATGGTCGGCGGCAGGATAGGGATGAAAAATGAATTCTGGCTGCTGGCGGTGCCTTCCGGGGTGGTGACTGAGAGCGGGCCAGTCACGGCACCCGCCGGAACCGTCGTTTTGATTGACGTAGCGGTGACATCTGAAAATGTGGCTTCGATAGTTCCAAATCTGACAGAGGTGGTGCCGGTCAGGTTAAACCCGGTAATGACGACAGCGGTACCTGGCTGGCCGGTGGTTGGAGCAAAGCTATCAATCACCGGAGCGGTTGTTTGAAGCGGGTAAATAAATGTGGTTCCAGCAATGTCATCTGACCGAACTGACGATCCACGTCCATCTCCGTGCGCCCGAAAATACATTGTGGCGTCTGACAAAACAAAATCGGGTTCTGGAGACTTTTGTGAAGAGTGGCCTAACCCGATACTGTGGCCAATTTCGTGAGTCATCACTTCACCCAGATTGGCAGCATTGCCCAGAAAACACTCGAAGTTATTGTTGAACACGACATCACCCTCAATCGTGCGTTGAAACGTCTGCCCGTTGATCGTTCGGGTTTCACTCGACGCAAACGAAATCCCGCCAATGGCCAAAATTCCACGACACTCAACCGGGTCGTCAATTTCGTTGCGGCAATCGTCAAATGAAACCGACGTCACACCATCAGCGACAAAACCACACGAAGTCGTGGTGCCTATGTTGTCCAGTGCAATGGACGCCGAAGGAATATCTGTCCAGGCTGAGAGTGATTGGGCAAAAATGGATTGGGCGCCGCTGTTTGGTGCATTTCGGAGGTTGACCCGATAGGGCACTGGCGTATTTTGATCTGGTTCAAACCAGCGGAAGCCACGTCCAAGCAAGCTAAATTGAGGCTGAATAAAGACTTTTGTGGGTGATGGCTGATAGTCGGATGGTATTGACCGGAGCGAGATCCCGGCAAAGCGTTTTTCAAACGTTGCAACCCGGTCGGTTTGTGAACTGAGCGTGGTTCGGATTTTCTCAAGGTAGGCACCAAGCTCCATTGAATCGGTGATCTCTCCGGTTTGGAGCGTCTCGGAGGCTGGTGATTCAAGGTGAGATTGATCAATCTCCCGTTTGACAAATTTCTGTCTGGTGGTTGGGTCAGTCACAACCGAGAATTTTCCCATAAAGAAATGGGCAATACGGAGTGCGCCATCTGGTGCCGGGTTGAGGTAGAGCAGGACTTCTTCTGATGGTGAGAATTCCGGAGATAAGAAAACCACCTGAGCCGTCGTCCCGACTTCGCCGCCCAGTTGACGAATGACAAGTTCGCGGGATGAAAGGCTTCCTTTTAAGAACTCATCCACCCGGATCGTGACATAGGTGTAAATCCGTTGGTGGCTGGCATCCCATTGTGATTCGCGGGCAATGACCTGGCCCCGAACAATCAACCGGGAACTGACGATCAAATCGTCATCCGGAAGCAAAATCGCGGTGGTGGCCGTGACGGTGGTCAGGGATCCACACAACAAGAGTCCAATCGCAAGAAACAACAACCGAAAATGGAAGAAGGAATTCAATTTTTTCAATAATTTGCTGTGCATATCGAATTTGAATAGAAATTTTCAATTTGAATTTGAATGTGAACAGTGGCTTGATTGAGTTCAAAAAATGTACCACGGGTGAAAGTTCAATTCACATTCACTTACCTGATGGCGCTGACTTTAGGGAGCGTTAAAAATTATCTTCCCGTTTTCATTTGGAGGGCAGGCATTTG
>CAZXCE010000328.1:0-9243 GCA_964639175.1 uncultured Clostridia bacterium | reverse complement strand
CAAATGCCTGCCCTCCAAATGAAAACGGGAAGATAATTTTTAACGCTCCCTAAGCACCAAAGTAGTGACAAACCGACGTGCAGGTTTCGGCAACGGTGACGCGGTACAGATACCTTGCCAGGTTATTTTCGCCGGTACTTAGACGTTCCCAAATCCAGCGGGACAGATTTTCGCTGGTTGGGTTTTCAAGCCCTTCAATTTCATTCAAGTAGTTGTGATCCAGGATTTTAAAGAGCGGTTCAAAGGCATCTTTAATCTCTGCATAATCAATCAACCAGCCGGTTTCGGGATCAACCGTCCCTCGAACCACGACTTCGATCCGGAAACTATGCCCGTGCAGGCGGGCGCATTTATGACCAGGGGGAACCTTGGGCAGCCGGTGGGCGGCTTCAAAGGTAAATGTTTTTGAGAGTTCGACTTCCACGGTACATTCTCTTTCTTTTGAATTGAGTGAAATCGCGAAATAGAAAAACATCGGAACAAGGGTCTTGTCATCGACATCAATGGATCTAACCGCTATCTCGCGATCTCGCTATTTCGCCCTGTCAAAGCGGCCCATTCACCTGATTGGATGAACGCCGACCAGTAATAAGGGTGCCGTCGGTTTGGATTTTTGAGCATCCGAAGCTGGACCTGGCGCAAGGCTTCACTCCGGCCTTCACCGGCATTGAGACGCGTGTAATATTCGACCATCAATTCACGCGTTGCGACATCTGACACAGACCACAGACTCATCAACTGGGTTTCGCTTCCGGCCAAAACCAGGGCCCGGCGGAGTCCATACACACCATCTCCGGTTTTGACTTCACCTAGTCCTGAGTCACAGGCTGAGAGCACGACCAGTTTGGTGCCCCAGAGGTTTAATCCAGCCGTTTCGAGCGCCGTCATAACCCCATCAGCGCTGGCAGACTGGTTGGCTCCCTGGTTGGCGCCCGCAAAAAATAAGCAGGAGCGCAACAGTGGATTGGCCCGGCGGAGTTGGTTGAGGTCGGCTGATGACTGACTGGGACTGGTGGTGTCTCGGCGATCTTCAAGATCAGGTCTGGTCGTGTCTTCTGAGGCGTCTCTGAGAAAATACCCGTGAGTGGCAATGTGAACGATCACCGGGCGATCAACCTGCTTGAGCCGAGCTTTGGTGGCGGCTTCACCTACTTCAAGCTGACTGGCGGGCAGTAACCGGGCAATTTCTTTTCCTTCGCGAGCTGTTCCGGGTAACTGAACCAACGGTTGGGATTGATGCCCCAACAGAATCGGCCCATTTCCCTGACCATATTCTGGATCCGCCACAATCAGCGGTGGTTGACGACTATCAATTTTGACCTGGAGCCGGAGCAGGTCACGACCGCTGGTCAGATAGGACAGTGAATACTTTTCAACCAGAAAGCGTCCCTGTGAATCAACCAGGACGGCAAACGGGACCAGATTGAGCGAGCCATCTGGCGAAAGGAGCAACTGTCGGGTATCTCCGACCAGCGTGCGCACTGGTTGCAAAATCAGTTCATCCAGTTTACGGGCGGCAGGTTTGATGTCTCGGTCCAGGTGGCTCCGGCGATTGGCCAGGAGTTGCCGCAACGTCTGTGCTGCGGTTTCAATCGGCTCTGCTTTTCCTAAATCGGCCCACTGTGGATTCCCCTGACGATTCAGGACATAGGCCGCATAGTGTCGTTCGCCAAGATGTTGCGCCTGCGGGTTATAAATCCGATACGCCACAAATTCAACCAGCGCGGCCCCCTGGGGAATCGCTTGTTGCACGGCATCAATCGTGATCGGTTGAAACTGGGTGCGAAATTGAGCATTTCGGGCGCCGATCTGTCCCTGGAGCCGCTCGACTTTTTCAGTTGCCGCCGCGAGGTCAAGCTGGTGCTGCGCGGCGCCTGCTTTCCCCGGGCCCCGCAATGTGAGCCCGGCAAGTTCGGTCTGGGCACGGGCCAGTTCGTCAAGTAACGCCTGATCTTCTGGGGTGGCTCGCTGGCGCAGGGTCTCAATGCTTGATGCCATCGCATCCAGGGCACGCCCTTTTCGTTGGAACACCACCTGCAGTGCTGTTCGCACGGCTTCGACGTCATCTGGCGCCGCTTTCGCCTGGAGTGAAAGCGTCCAATCAAGGTAGTCGGTGGTTTTAGCCAGATAGAACAATTTTTGTTGTTCCGAACCAGTGATGAGATTGCGGCAGATGTCGCGTTCAGTGACTTCGTTTCCACGGGCCTGATATTTGAGCGCCTGTGAAATGGTGCCCAACGACGCATAGACACCCGCCAGATTTGAGAGGCTATTGGCTGTGTCTGGATGATCTGAACCCAGGGTTTTTTCCCGAATGGTCAGTGCCCGAACCAGGAGCGGCTCCGCTTTTTTGGCATCACCCTGGGCAAAATAGAGTGCACCCAGGTTGTTGAGGCTGAGTGCCAGTTTCGGGTGATCCGGAGAGAGCGTTTTTTCGCGGATTGCCAGTGCCCTGGCCAGGAGTGGTTCGGCTTTGGAAAATTCCCTGGTGTCTTTATACAACAACCCGAATGTATTGTAGGCCCCGGCGGTATCTGGATGATCTGGCCCCAGATTTTTTTCAGCAATTTCCACCGCTCGTTTAAAGAGCGGTTCGGCTTTGGCAAATTCCTTCTGCTCTTGATAGAGCACCGCCAGATTTCCAAGAGTGACACCAAGATAGCGGTGATTTGGCCCCAGCACATTTTCTAAAACGACGGCGGCTCGTTCCAGGTACGGCACGGCCTTGCCATATTCGCCTTTATTCCAGTACAGACCAGACACATTGTTGAGCGTAATGGCGACATCCAGATGATTTTTGCCCAGTACTTTTTCCCGGATGGCAAGTGCCCGAATCAGGAGTGGTTCTGCCTTCACATAGTCGCTTTTGAGCTTATACAAATTGGCCAGGTTGTTCAGGCTGTTGGCGGTGCTGGGGTGTTCCGGGCCCAGCGTTTTTTCATGAATGGCCACTGCCTGCTGAAAAAAGGTCTCGGCTTTGGTGTATTCGCCTTTGGCCTGATAGAGACTCGCCAGATTGTTGATATAGGTCGCGGTTTCGTTATGTTCCGGGCCATTGGCTTTGGAACTGGCGGCCACGGCGCGAGTCATATACGTCTCGGACGCCGCATAATTGCCTTTGTAGTAGTACAACTCACCGAGCATGTTGAGGCTTGAGGCCGTCTCAGGGTGTTGCGGGCCGAGTACTTTTTCATTGATGGCCAGGGCGCGCAGGGCCAGTGGCTCGGCTTTGTCAAACTGGCTCATTTCCTGATACAGCGCCGCCAGGGTTTGCAGCGACGTTGCGGTGTCAGGATGTTCAGCCCCAACGATCTTTTCCCGAATGGCCAGGGCACGTACCATCAGTGGTTCAGCTTTGGCATAATCAGACCGGCCTTTATAGATCATGGCCAGATTGTTGAGGTTGGTGGCGACCAGTGAATGCGCCGGACCAAATACTTTTTCGCTGATGGCGAGTGCCCGTTCAAGCAACGGCTCTGCTTTTGAACTGTTGCCCGCAGCTTCATACAGGGAAGCCAGGTTGTTTAATGTCGTCGCAATGAGCGCGTGTTCGGTGCCAAGATTCTTTTCGCGGATAGCCAGTGCCCGAAGGAAGAGCTGTTCTGCTTTTGAGAAATCCCCTTTTTGTTGAGCGAGCAGGGCGAGATTGTTGAGGCTGGTGGCTGTTTCAAGATGCTCAGCACCCACAATTTTTTCACGAAGCGCCAGAGCCTGGGTAAAGAGCGATTCGGCTTTCTCAAATTCGCCCTGGTACCAGTGGAGTTGACCAAAAACGTTGAGGATTTCAGCCACTTGAGGATGTTCAGGACCAAGCTCGGTTTTGGCGCGTTCCAGTGTGCGTTGTGCCAGGGCAATGGCTTCGCTGTAGTGGGTTTTCTGTTTAAGCCGGTCAACTTCCGTGGTCAGGTTTTTGATCTCAAGCTCGGAGAGTTCAAGGCGGGATGCCTGACGGATGGCTTCCACGCGCAGGGTATAGCGTCCAGATGCCAGCGCTTGATCAGTTGAGGAAATTGTCACCTGATAGCGACCAGGGGTTTCGGTCACAAAGGACAAACTGACTGTGGGCTTTGCCATTGAGGGAATAGTGGCCTGGGCAACGGTTTTTTCAGCTTCATTCAAAACCCGAAGTGTCAGGGGAAGGGCTGGCGAGGTCACCCCAGCTTTGAAAAATTGATGAGCCGGCAGGGTGATTTGAAAGGTGTGGGTTTCGCCCCGATTCAAGGTTTTTTCAACCGACTTTCCGGGTTTGGGAAGCTCCGCAACTGATTGAGCACCAGATTTTTGCGCGAAGAGAACCAGGGGAAGGGAAAACAGGATTCCACTCGAAAGAAGATAGCGCACAAGTTGCCGATTGAGCATTGAGTTTCCCCTTCCTGGAAAGATGAAGATCGCATCAAAAAAAGACAGCCCGGAACCAGTTCAGCCTTCACATTTTAGAGGCGACTCACAATCAAATGCTGGGTAAATCCGTCGAGAAATTCAGTCGCGTCTTTGGAATAGATTTTCTCAACCGGGCGGTGTTCTTCGATCAGTTGCACCATTTCCTCAGTTGAAAGCGGGCCGGGTTGATTGACTGAAATGACCCAGCCGGGAAAGTGCCGGAGGCGTTTTAAAAAGCCTTTAACGACTTCGCGGTATTTGGTGCGAGTCATCAACTGGCCGCCGAACCGATTGCGCTGACTGGCGGTGAGGGTTTCCCAAATATCCGGGTTGCCGGTGATCCAGACTTCGGTCCAGCCGTCAGGGCGCTGGCTTTGAACCGAAAGTGGTTCTGCCGAAGGGAGGTGGACATAAACCAGATCCGCGTGGACCTGAATCACAAACTGATGCGCATCCAGGTTGGTGGCCAGGTTTTCGCGCCGGTTATCAACAACTTGATGGAGTTCGTCCAAAAAGTGAGACAACACATCATCAATCGGCAATTGCAGATGGTGGGTCTGGCTGTCAAACGAGCGCCAGTATTCGCCGATTCGTTGACCAAGGGTGAGAGCCAGGCCGCGCAACGACCGGTCATCCAGCGTGAGCGCCGCTTTTCGATACCCGTCAAGCCAGGCCGCCTGGGTTGGAGCAAACCAGCCCAGGAGCCGCTGATTTTCGGGGGTTCCCTGGGTTTGCTGAACAAAAGCGTCGGCTTCGTCAAGTAACTGCTGAATCTCAACCGCGCTCAGGACATAACCATTGTTTTCCACCTTCCCAACTGCCTGCCAGCTTGCCGACTGGCGCAAATCATTGGAAAAGACCCGCTTCCCGGAAAGTTTCAAGTACCATCCCAGACGACCATCGCGACCAAATGGAATGGCCACGGTTTCTCCGGGTAACTGGCGCAACACACTGACTTCAAATCCAAGTAACCGGCTCATTCGATTGACCCTCCTTCAGGTTTAGTCTCCGTGGGCTCAACCGGAACAGCGGTTTCTGCTGCGTCCCAGGTCTGGTTGATAGATGGCGAAGTTTCAGCCAGAACCGGTGGGAACAGGTCCTGAATAGCTGGCTGTCCAACTGGAATCGCCGTTGGGGCGGTTTCAAAGTCTGGTTCAGCGTGGGGTGTTTTACCTGGAACTGGTTCTGATGGAGGTGGTTCAGAGGTCGCTATCACTGACGCCGGTGTTTCGCTCAGGGGCTCCACATCGGGCGTTTCGTCAACTGGCTGAATCAGTTCGACGGGTACGACTTCAGTGGGTTCAACTGATTCGAGTTGTTCAGCCGAAAGGGAAGGCGCGGCTTCAACCGGTTCAAGTTGTTCGACTGGAACCGAAAGTTCAGTTTCTGATGTTGAAACAATCGGCTGAAAAATCGCTTTCTGGCGGGCTTCTTCGGCGGCCAGTTGTGCGGCCTGGTGCTGTTCTTCTTCAATTTGAATCAACAGGGCCGCAATTTGTGGATCAAACTGGATGCCCACCATGCGTCGAACGACTTCGAGGGCTTCCGGAATCGAATATGGATCCCGGAACGGTCGGAGGGCCGTGAGTGCACAATAGGTGTCCACCAGCCGCAACATCCGGGCACCAAGCGGAATCTGTTCACCGCGCAACCCGTCAGGATAGCCATTGCCGTTCCAATCTTCGTGATGCCAGCGAACCAGCAACTGGACGGCGGTTGAGTACCCGCGCCGGGCAGCCTGTTGTTCGCCAGCAATTGGGTGCCGCCAGAGTTCGAGCCGATCAACAAAGGCAATCGGGCGATCCTGGCGCAGAAATGGAAGTTGTAATCCCTGCACCCCGGCATCACGCAGCAGCGCCGCCAGTCTCAGGTCGGTACAAAATTCATCGCTGAGACCCATCGCCCGGGCCAGTCGTTCAAGACAGGCCGCGACGCGGAACGCCTGTGGCGCCGTGTAGCCAGTGATGGCATCAATCGTATTCGCCAGGGATTCGGCTTCAACTCGAAGTGAACCCGATGTTGGTTTTTGAGGTGGAAGTGGTGGTGAGGATGATTTGCCTTTAGCGAACATGAACTTTCCTGTTTGATATCAAGACGAAGACTGTGCCGGGTCAACGGACTTTTTCAGACGCTACACGTGAGAAAGTGCAACGCACTGAGAACAGGAAATGAAAATTGAGTTTGTCGCAAAAAGCAAGTCGAAACGGGGATTCAGCGCCTGGCACTTTGTCCCTGGTATCTGGTCACTGGTACTTAGAGGCCAACACATTGAAAAAACCGGCATAATGAAGCACAACAGGATAGCAGTGGGGCTGATTATGATTGCTGAATATACAAATGAGAGCGGTTTACTGTTAAGGCTTTTTGAAGGGGATATCCGAAATCACAAAATGCAGCCAGACGTGATTGTTTTCGGACGGAACCAGGGATTGAGACAATTTTATTTTTCTCAAAGTCAGAAGTATTTCCTTCAACTAAACCCATTCTATCTGAAATCAATTGATTTACAGGCTAATCCGTTGTGCTTACGATTAAGTGAGAATCAGGGTATTATTTCAACTCGATACAACCCAAAAGTATCTTCGTCTTATCCGGCTAATGCGCTCCACCATCACATGAGCCAGCACATACACCAAACATTTATTGATGCAATCAGGCAGTTTCAGGCGCGACATATTACCCTCGTTCCATTGACGTGGAGGTTCCCAGAGGAAACTGCATTCGCAACCATAATCTCTATCTGGAATCTATCAGTTGACAGGTATTTTAGGCGGGTTGATCCTCTGAATCCCGAAACAGAGCCCCCGCAAATTATTGATTTGGTTAGCCTGACTGGGATTGAGGAATTCAAAAAGGTGTTAGATCAGGGACATTATGCTCGATTACGATACTTAAAAAACATCTGGCCGTTGTTATTGAGCCGTCGGCTTTATCAAAACCAGCCTGATAGGTTTCAAGGGAACAGGTCAGTGCCCCGCGAAGATATTGAGTATCTGCGGCATAACCGATTTCGATTTGAAGCCATTGCCAGATAGTATTTTCAGGCGAAGAAGACGGGCTGAGGGCTGAAAAAACCAGGGCTGAGGGCTGGGGGCTGAAAAAACAGGGCCGAAGAAAAAGGGTTTCCTACCCTGAGCCCAATGTCTTCAGCCCCTAGCCCTCAGCCCTTTTCTTCAGCCCTGGTTTTTTCAGCCAGATGTTTTTGTTCCTCGCTCGCGTTCGACCAGCAGTCGGCGAAGAATCTTGCCACCCGCGTTTTTCGGAATCTGATCAATGAATTCAATCTGACGAACTTTTTTATGCGGAGCGACGCGTTCCGCGACGAAAGCCAGGAGTTCTTCAGGGGAAACCGGAGATCGCTGGACGACAAACGCTTTGGGGACTTCGCCGGCTTCCAGGTCTGGGCTTGGGATGACGGCGGCTTCAGCCACGGCTGGATGGGAATTCAGAATGGCTTCAAGTTCGGCAGGTGCCACTTGAAACGCTTTATATTTAATGAGTTCCTTGACCCGATCCATGATGAACACAAACCCATCTTCGGTGGTATGCCCAATGTCGCCTGTCCGATACCAACCCTGTTCATCAACGGCATCAGGTTGATTGAGATAGCCTTTCATTACCTGCGGCCCCCGCAGCCACAGCTCACCTGTTTGTCCTGGGCCGACTGGCTCGCCAGTTTCAAGGTCCACGATCTGGCCTTCGAGTCCAGGCAGGGCGGTTCCCACAGAAGCCAGGCGTCCTCGTTCCATGGCATCCATACTGAAATGGGTCAATCCGCTGGCTTCGGTCATGCCATAACCCTGTGAAATCGGGCAATTCAAACGGGCTGCACAGGCACGAGCCACATCTTCGCCAAGCGGCGCGGCGCCAGCCACAATCCATTTCAGGCTCGAAAGATCATAGCGATCCACCACTGGATGCTTGGCCAGGGCCAGAACCGCTGGTGGTACCAACGGGGCAAACGTCACCCGGTGTGTCTGGATTGCGTGAAGAAAGTGTTCAAGGTCAAATCGCGGAAGTACCACCAGGGTCATTCCTTTAAATAATGCCTGTTCCAGCACCGCCGCCAGCCCGGCGACATGGAAAAACGGAAGCACGCTAATCGCGGTGTCTTCTTCGGTAAAGGCGTGGGCCGCAATGCTTTGTGAAATCATGTTTGCAATGAGATTACGATGCGTGAGCATCACGGCTTTGGGCAGCCCCGACGTCCCGCTTGAATAAAGCAGCGCGACGACATCTTCCGCCGGATTGATATGAACGGCGGGCGGTGTGCTGGGACCTTGAATAAGTTCAGCAAATGGTGTTGCCCCCGGAGCTTCACCAAAAACAAAGATTTCAGTCACTTCGGTGCCTTGCGCTGCTTCCCGGATTTTTTCCAGCAACGGTGCCACGGTAATCACACATTTGGCTCGGGAATCATTGAGTTGCCAGTTCATTTCGTGAACTGTGTAGAGTGGGTTGATGGTTGTCGTGATCCCACCCAGCATCGCTACTGCATGAAAGGCAATCGCAAACTCAGGCAGATTGGGACAACAAAACGCAACCACATCTTTGGGCTGAAACCCGCGCCGTGCGAGTCCAGCGGCAACACGCGGTATGGCATCAGCAATCTGGGCATAGGTTAATGTTCGTCCACTGGACGCATCAATCAAGGCTGGTTTACTTCCCAGGTGCTGTGTCCGCTGGAGCAAAAAAGAAGCCAGCGACATTTCTGGAATCGGAAAATCAGAAAAAGGACTGCGAATGATCATGAACCCCCCAAAGATGACAAGATGACAAATGACACGGTGACAGAGTGACACGGTGACAGATTCGAAAACCCGGAACCCGGAACCCGGAACCCGGAACCCGGAACCCGGAACC
>CAZXCE010000327.1:0-9275 GCA_964639175.1 uncultured Clostridia bacterium | reverse complement strand
CATTGAACTGGCAAAAGCGCTCGGCGAGATCCAGCAGCACCACATCATCCACAAAGATATCAATCCCTCAAATATCATTTATAACCAGTCAACCGGGCAGTTGAAATTGATTGACTTCGGGATTTCAACCGTGCTGACCCGCGAAAATCCGATCCTGCGCAATCCAAATGTGCTCGAAGGCACCCTGGCCTATATTTCACCCGAACAAACCGGACGGATGAATCGGGCGATTGATTACCGCACTGATTTTTACTCACTTGGAATTACTTTATACGAGATACTCACCGGGCACCTGCCCTTTGTGTCGGATGATGCGATGGAACTTGTGCACTGGCACCTGGCCAAACAACCGCTTCCGCCTGAAGCCGTGCGGCCAGATATTCCGGTCATGGTGTCACGCCTGATTTTAAAATTGATGGCAAAAACCGCTGAGGAGCGCTATCAGAGCGCCCACGGGCTGTTGCTTGATCTGCAGCAGTGTCAGAAACTGGTCCGGTCAGGGCAAACGAACGTTGTGTTTCAACCTGGACAGGAAGATTTCTCAGACCGGTTTCAGATTCCCCAAAAACTCTATGGCCGGCAGGCGGAAATCGAACAATTGCTGGCGGCCTTTGATCGGGTGAGCCAGGGGCATCGCGAAATGATGCTGGTGGTCGGGTATTCCGGCATTGGGAAATCCGCCCTGGTCCAGGAAATCTATAAACCAATTACCGAGCGCCGGGGCTATTTTGTCGCCGGAAAATTTGATCAACTCCAGCGCAATATTCCCTACACTGCCTTGATCCAGGCGTGTGATTCGCTTATTCACCAGCTTTTAACCGAACCAGAAGAAAAAATTGCGTCCTGGCGAAAGAACCTGCGCCTGGCACTGGGCGCCAATGGGCAGGTCATTGCCGAAGTCTTGCCAGCGATTGAGTTAATTGTGGGGCCACAGCCCCCGGTTGAAGTGCTGCCCCCGTTTGAATCGCAAAACCGCTTTCATCGGGTGTTTCGCCAGTTTATCAAGGTGTTTGCCCAGACTGAGCACCCGCTGGTGATGTTTGTTGATGATTTACAATGGGCGGATGCCGCCTCACTCAAGCTGATCCACTGGCTGGTGACCCAACCCAGGCCCAGTTATTTGTTTGTTATTGGTGCGTATCGCGACAATGAAGTGCATTTGACGCATCCGTTGATTTTGGCGCTCGATGAAATTTTACGGTCCGATGTGGCACTGACTCAGGTCCGGCTCTCGCGGCTGGAATTACCTCATATTCTGCAGCTTGTGGCGGATACATTGAGTTGCCTGCCATCTGATGCCCGTCCGCTGGCGGAACTAGTCCTGGCGAAAACCCAGGGGAATCCGTTCTTTATGAATGAATTTCTCAAGTCGTTGGCGGCTGATGGGTTGATCTGGTTTGACTTTCCGACTGGCCGCTGGCTATGGGATGTCGCACAGATTCAGGAATGCAACATCACTGACAATGTGGTTGAACTGATGGCGGGTAAGGTGCAAAAACTGGACTCGCCAACCCAGGAGCTTCTGAAACTGGCCGCCTGTGTCGGGAATCACTTTGATATTCATACCCTGGCAATTGTTTCCGGCAAAACACCGCACACTACCATTCGCACCTTGCGAACGGCGGTCAGTGAAGGTCTGGTCACACCGCTCGGAGATACCTATAAATTACTGGAGCTTGACCTTCCGGATCGGCAACAGGGGCTGAGGGCTGAATATAAATTTCTGCATGACCGCATCCAGCAAGCTGTGTATTCACTGATTTCGGGAACCGATCAACAAAATGTTCATTTGTTGATCGGGCGGCAACTGCTCGAACAAACCCCGGAGAGTCGTCGTGAACAGGTGATCTTTGACATTGTCAATCATCTCAATCAGGCCACTTCACATTTGAGTCGTCCGGCTGATCTGCGGCAACTGGCAGAGCTGAATCTGGCCGCGGCTCGAAAAGCCAAAGCTTCAGCGGCATTTGAATTGATGTACACCTATTTGCAGCACGGGCTCAAACTGCTGCCGGGCAACCGATGGGAAAGCGTGTATCACCTCACGCTGGACTTCTATATTGAAATTGCCGAAGCCGCCTTTCTCAATACCGACTTTGCCAGTTTTGATCGCTATGCCCGGACTGCACTTGAGCAGGCGCATTCGCTGCTGGATGTGCTGAAAATTTATGAAGTCCAGATCCAGGCGTGCATGGCCCAAAACCAGCAACTCAAAGCGATTGAAACGGCAGTTGGCATCCTCAATCAGCTTGGGGTGAGCTTGCCGGAAAAACCGACGAAGAAAGATTTTCGTCGCGAATTAGCCCATACTCGGGCGCTGCTGGCCGGTAAATCCATCCAGGACTTGCTTGACTGGCCATTGATGACGGATCCGAAAAAACAGGCCGCGCTCCGTATTTTGGCTGGGATTACTTCGGCAGCCTACCAGGCCTTGCCGGCGTTGTTCCCGCTGGTGACCTTTCAGCAAGTCAATTTATCGGTTGACTATGGGACCGCTCCGCTTTCAGCCTATGCCTATGGTTTGTACGGCGTGGTGCTCTGTGGGCTCGCTCAAGACATTGAGACCGGGTATCAGTTTGGACAGTTGGGGTTGCGCCTGCTGGAAAAATTTGGCTCGAAAGAGCTGGCCGCCAAAACGGTGTTTTCAGTCAATGTCACCGTTCGAAACTGGAAAGAACACCTCAAAGAAACCATCTCGTCTTTTCAGGAAGCCTACCAAAACGGACTTGAAACTGGCGATCTGGAGTATGCCGCGCTGTGTGCGTTTGGCCATTGCTATCATGCCTATCACATCGGCGCCGAATTAACGGCCCTGGAACAGGTCATGGCTGCCTACCGCGAAGCGCCAGGCCATTTGCTGCATTTGATTCAACTCTATCGCCAGGTAGTCCTGAATCTGATCGGCAAAAACAACCATCCCTGCCAGTTGATCGGTGTGTCATATGACGAAACCGTCACCGTGGCGTTTCACGAGCGGGCCAACAACCGTACCGCTCTGGCCCGATACTGGATGAACAAGGCCATGCTCGGATACTGGTTTGACGAGTTTGAAACGGCATATCCGGCGATTCGGAGGGCTGAGTCCCTGCTAGATGGAATTGTCGGCACCTATGATTCATCGCTGTTTTATTTTTATGATTCACTGATTGCCCTGGCCGGCTGGTATGAAACCGCTGCCAGTGAACAAGGCAGTCTTTTGAAACGGGTGGCCGCCAACCAGCGCAAATTAAAAGGCTGGGCCCGACACGCGCCTCAGAGTTACCTGCACAAGCACGCACTGGTTCAGGCGGAATACTATCGGGTCCTGGCCCAGCCGCACCAGGCCGGGATGTGGTATGAAACGGCGATTGATCTGGCCAAAAAACATAATTTCCCACACGAAGAAGCCCTGGCCTGTGAGTTGACAGCCCGGTTTTATCTTGGTCAGCGGCGGATGAACATTGCCTTTGGCTACCTGATGGATGCCCGGTACGGGTATCAACGGTGGGGCGCCGTGGCCAAAGTAAAGCATCTGGATGAACAGTACTCGCCACTGATGGCACGCAAGATCGAAACTCGCAATACTTCGACCACTTTCATTGCATTACCTGTGTTTTCAACTACTTCGACCGGTAGTGCCTCCGCCGGCGTCCTGGATCTGACCTCAGTGGTGAAAGCATCACAGGCGTTGTCGAGCGAAATTGTCCTTGAGAAATTGCTTTCCAAACTGATGCGGATCCTGATTGAAAATGCCGGGGCACAAAAAGGAGTGCTGTTGTTTCCGCAGGGAGGAGAACTGATCATTGAGGCCGAATGTGAAGCCGGGAAACCAGCCCGAAATGTGCTTCAGTCGCTTCCAGCCCGTACCTCACGTGACCTGCCGCAGACAGTGGTCAATTATGTCGCCCGTGCCTGCGAAACGGTTTTGTTAGAGAACGCCCCCATTGACCGGCGATTTGGCCACGATACATATATCCAGCGCAATCAGGTGCGTTCAATTTTATGTCAGCCCGTGCTGCATCAGGGAAAACTGACCGCGGTGCTCTACCTGGAAAATCAGACTTCAATTGGTGCCTTCACCCCACAACGGGTAGAGATGTTAAATTTGCTTTCGGCCCAGGCTGCGGTGTCGCTTGAAAATGCGTTGCTGTATGCCAATCTGGAACGCAAAGTGACCGAACGCACGGCTGAACTTTCGATTTTGAATATCGAACTGGGTGAGCGTAATCGTCAGCTTGAAGAAACCCGAGTTGAAGCCGAAAAACAACGCGAACGCGCCGAAGATGCCAGTCTGGCCAAGAGTCGGTTCCTGGCCAGCATGAGCCACGAATTACGCACCCCGCTCAATGCCATTCTTGGCTTTACCCAGTTGCTGGCGCGCAAAACCAAACCCAATGATGAAGCCTATGAACACCTGTCAACCATTCTGGCCAGCGGCGAGCACCTGCTAGGGCTCATCAATGATGTACTCTCGATTTCAAAGATTGAGGCCGGGCAGATGTTTCTCAATGAAGGTGATTTTGATTTACACCTCTTGCTCCAAAGTGTTGAGAACATGTTCCGGTTGCGAGCCGAAGCCAAGGGACTGGAGTTTCATTTCGACCTGATGTCTGAGGTACCGCATCTGGTGACGGGCGATGAAGGGAAGCTGCGCCAGGTCCTGCTGAATTTATTGAGCAATGCCTTTAAATTCACTGAATCAGGCCGGATTGTAGTGCGCACTGCCTGGGCAGACCAGCGGGCAATGTTTGAAGTTGAGGATACCGGTGTGGGGATTGCCCCTGAGGAAATGAGCCGGTTGTTTGAGGCCTTTGTCCAAACCCAGGCGGGGCTGAAAACCCAGGAAGGAACTGGCCTGGGGCTGGTCATCAGTCGGAACTTTGCCCGGTTGATGGGTGGCGATATTACCGTCATCAGCCAGGTCGGGAAAGGCACGACGTTTCGCGTCGAAATCAGCCTGCCGCGTATGAATACCGCCATCATTCGATCTACGCCTGACCTTGGGCGAGTGGTACGGGTGGCCTCAGGGCAACGGGTGTTTAAAATGCTGGTGGTGGATGATTCGTGGGAAAACCGGACTGTCTTGTCACAACTTCTTGAATCAGTTGGGTTTGAAGTTGTTACGGCTCGCAACGGACGCGAAGCCATCACCTGCTGGCAAATTGTCCATCCCGATGTTGTCTGGCTGGAACTGGATATGCCCGAACTGAATGGATATGAAACAGCACGGGCCATTCGACGGCTGGAACAGGCATCGGTTGTCAATCGGCATCCTTCGCTGGAACCACCCAACCGTGACCAGACGATACTGGTTGCTCTCTCGGCCAGTGTTTTCGAGCAGGACCGGGAAGCGATCCTCAACGCCGGATTTCAGGAATTTATTGCCAAACCGTATCGCGAAGCCGTCATTTTTGGGGCGATGGCACAGTACCTTGGCGTCATGTATGAATATGAATCGCCCGAAATCACCGCCGAACGTGATTCAAAAAGCCGCGAATCCACCAAGTTGATTGATTGGGCCAATCATTTGATGGCGCTGCCGTCAGCACTGGTGTCTCAGCTTCGCGAAACTCTGGTGGTTGGCGATACCGTGGCGGCGCTCCAACTCACGGAGGATATTCGCCAGATGAACCCGTTGCTGGCTGATGAAGTTGAGCGTATGGTGAGAAGCTATAAGTTTGATGAATTACTGGACGCATGAAAACATCGGGTTCCGGGTTCCGGCAAAGCATAATTCGAAAACCCTGAACCCTGAGCCCTGAACCCTGCTCTTATGCACAACAAAAAAGTCAGAGTCGCATTTTTAATGAGTTTGGCCACTGTGGCCCTGGGGTTTTGTTATGTGATTGCCGGGCCGTTTCTGGAGCCGATTTTTCTGGCCATTATTCTGGCGGTGGTTGTGTATCCGGCACATCGCCGATGGGTCGTCAGCCGGATTCGCAATCCAAATCAGGCAGCACTGGTTTCAACCCTGGCAATTGCCTGCCTGAGCCTGCTTGTGACAGTGGGACTGACCCTGGGCATCACAAACGAAGTTCATTCCTTTTATTTATTGATCAAAGAACAAAGCGGCCAGCCAGGGGGCTTTTTTGAAACGCTCTCGCACACCTTTGAACGAGCCAGATTGTGGCTGGGTCAATATGTTGATATGGCTCAGTTTGATCTGCGGGCGACTGTTCTCGGGCAGGCTGAACAAATCAGTAAGCTGGTGCTGGCACAAACCGCCAATGTGCTTGGGAATATCGTGGCGGTGGTGGTCGAAGCCGTCATCACGTTTCTGACGCTCTTTTTCTTTTTGCGTGATGGGCGGGCGATATGGCGGCGACTTTCTGTCTGGTTTCCGCTTCGGCGGGATCAGGTCGAAAAACTCTCAACCGGTGTCAGCAGCATGATCACTGCCAGCGTCTATGGCATGGCCGCCGTGGGAGCGGCACAGGGAACGCTGACCTGTATTGCCTTCGTCGCACTTGGGTTACCTTCTCCGATTTTGTGGGGTGTGGTGGCCGGAGCGTTTTCGCTCATTCCCCTGGTTGGATCGAGTGTGATCTGGGTGCCAACGGCAATTATTTTGTTTCTTACCGGGCACTGGATCAAAGCGATTATTATGCTTGCCTGGGGCGCGTTGGTGATTGGCATGGCCGACAATGTGATTCGCCCAATTATCCTCAGCGGCTCAACGAAAACTTCGTATCTGCTTACATTTTTTGCACTTCTGGGTGGAGTCAGGGCCTTTGGATTGATTGGATTATTTCTTGGGCCGCTGGTTCTGGCGCTGACCCAAACGCTGTTTCAACTTTTACAGGAAGAAGGAAACTGGTGGGCACCCGATACCCCGGATGACAATGTGACCGAATGACAGGTGGTAGAATGACAAAATGATACCAGGTTGAACTTTTGAAGTACCTTACCGAAAATTTCCAGACAGATTAACCACGAAAACCACGAAAAACATGAGAAAGATCAATTAATTGGTAAAACCCGAGATTTATGAAACGGTACTTAACGTCATTTGGGTTTGCTGACTCCATAGATGGAAATAAGGTCCTTTCAGTGCAAGGAGTTCTGTATGGGTACCTTGTTCGACCAAGTGTCCTTCTTCCAACACCAGAATCTGGTTCGCTTCTCTCAAAGTACTCAGTCGATGAGCGATTAAAATGCTGGTTTTTCCTTTTTGCAACTCTCTCAATTGATCTTGTATGGATCTCTCAGTGGCAGTATCAAGTGCCGATGTGGCTTCATCGAATATAAGAATTTGGGGATCGCGAAGGGCAGTGCGGGCGATAGACAGTCGTTGCCGTTGACCCCCTGAAAGGGACTGGCCTCGTTCTCCCAAAGGAGTTTGATAACCGAGAGGAAGTCCGGTTATGAAATCATGGGCTCCGGCAATTGTGGCTGCCTCAATGATTTTGCTCTGTGGCGACTCTTCATTGGTTATCGCTATGTTTTCGTTCACGGTTCCATCAAACAAAAAAATATCTTGGGAAACCAACCCAATACATTTTCTCAAATCAGTTAAAGATAGGTGGGTAATATCCTGGCCATCAATCAGAATTCTTCCTTCGGTTGGTTTATAAAGCCGCAACAGCAGATGAACGAGGGTGGTTTTTCCACTTCCTGATCGGCCAACAATTCCAACCGTCTCCCCAGGCTCGATGACAAAATTGAGTTTCTGCAACACCATTTTCCCGCGCCCAGGATATTCAAAGCACACATCACGGAATTCTATCCGACCTGACACCTGTGACAGATTAATTATCGGGTCATTAACTTGTTCTTCTGTGCGTGTTTCATACACTTCAGCTATTCTATCTGCCGCTACAATGCCTTCTTGAACTGCTTGCCAGAATTTGCTCAGATTAATTGCCGGGGCGATCAAACTGCTGGAAAGTGTTGTAAATGCAATCATTTGTCCTAATGACATTTTTCCGCTCAGGGCAAAATCTGCTGCAAAATATAAGGTTGCGATATAGTTGAGCCGTAATAAGGTCTGGCCAACAGCCGAGCTGGTCAGAGCCATTGCGGATGTTCGGAGCCGGTTTCTGGTCCCTTTCAGAAGAGTTTCCTCCAACTTCAATTGGCACCGACTTTCAATTCCCAAAACTTTGAGTGTTTCAATCCCAGTGATAAACTCAACCAGTAATGAATCGTTGGCGGCCTCACAAACAAATTGTTCTCGATAGCGCTTTTGTAAAAACACACTTGTAAAATGCAACAGCAGTGCGTATAGAGGAAGGCTGGCAACTGAAATGAGCGAGAGCTTTACACTATAGGCAAGCATGAGTAGGAAATAAGCGGTTGCCGTCACAATATCGAAAATGACTGAAATGATCGTGTTGGAAAGAAGATCACGCAAGGTTGCGTTATCGCGAAATCTCTTGGCGATGTCACCCACGGTTCGGCTCCGAAAATATCCAACCGGTAATCGAATCAGATGGTGAAAAAAATCCAAAACGAGGGTGATATCAATCCGTTGGGTGGCATGTAATAACAAATATTGTCGCAGGGATTGCAACAGGATATCGGACAAGGCAGCCGCGACCATGGCAAGGATGATCACCCCAAAAAGGGAAGCGTTTCTCAACAGAACCACTCGATCAAGCAGCAATTGAAGCAAAAAAGGGTTTGCCAGCCCGACGATCTGCAATGCGAATGTGGCACAGGCGACATCCCAAAATACCTGTTTTTTCTGCAGAATTCGAGGCAAAAACCGATGGAGAATCCCTGGTGATTGTTCCCCGGCGATCAGTGACGAAGTGGGTTCAAGCATCAGGAGGTTTCCCGTCCACTTGACCTCAAAATCCGAAGGTGAGAATGACCTTTCTCCAGTATCAGGATCCATGACAGTGACCCGTTTCGAGGTTGCCGTTACCACCACGACATAGTGGTTATTGGCCAAATGGGCAATTGCTGGAAGTGAAAGGGTCGGAAGATATTTGATGGAGGTATGGACTGGACGCGCTAACAGCCCCAGTTGGTTTGCCCCTCGGATCAAAACTGAAAATGAGATCCCTCCAGGAGTAATTCCCAGAATTTCCCGAATCTTGTTTTGCCTGACCGATGATCCAAACGAGTTGATGATGGCAGTCAAACAAGCTGCCCCACAATCATATTTATTTGCCTGGAGTACAACCGGGACTTTTCCTATGCGTTGAGAGGATTTCGAGGGCTGGGCCTGGGGTTGGTCCTGGTTGGCTGGAATTTGAGCGACTTTGGTTTTTTCAACCAGTTCCAACGGTTGATGGGGATCTGGAAAATACTTCAATGCCCCAATTTGAATGGCCAGCAACGACATTTCT
>CAZXCE010000326.1:0-9285 GCA_964639175.1 uncultured Clostridia bacterium | reverse complement strand
CTGGTTTTATGATCAAAATTCACCATCAGTTGGCGATAAAAAGTGACGGCCTGGGCAAAGTTTTTGACTGACACTCGCTCGTTGGTGCCGTGGATGCGAACCGTATCGGCCTGTTTGATCCAGATGGGCAAAAACCGGTACACATTCTGGCTGAGCAGCGCGTAGTATCGCCCATCCGTTGCGCCAATGACCAATGTCGGCGTTACGACAATTCCTGGAAATACCTGGTGAAGTGTGCGTTGAACGGTGGCAAACGCTTCGGAATCAGTTCGTGACGTTGGCGATGGGTTGGCCGCCATTTCCGTCAAGGGTTCGACCTCAACCCGCGAGTCGTTCACCGTCTGGCGAACGTGTTGAGTCACTGAATCAATGGTGTCTCCCGGTAAAATCCGAAAATTGATAATCGCCCGGGCTGAAATCGGAAGCACATTGTCTTTGATGCTGCCTTCAAGCATCGTCGGCGCGGTTGTGGTGCGGATATAGGCATTGGTGGTCGGTGCTTTGGCCAGAATGGATTGTACCAGCGGACTAAACAACCACAAATTGGCCATAATCACCCGGTTGGGAAAAGACATTTCCGGACCGAGGTATTCAAACATCTGGCGCGTTGGTCCTTCGAGCCGGGCCGGGACCTGGTTGGTTTCCAGTTTGACGAGTGCGGCGCTCAGGATTCCAACTGCCGTTTGCTTTGGAGGCATTGACGAATGTCCGCCTTCCCCTTTTGCGGTCAACTTGATGCTCACGTATCCTTTTTCAGCAATACCAACCAGCGCCACCGGGAGTGGCACCTGGGGATAATCTTCAACCACGGCGCCGCCTTCGTCCAGGACACATTCAAACTGGAGTCCCCGCGATTGGAGCACTTTCGCAATTTCAGCCGCCCCCTGTTTCCCACTGGTCTCTTCATCGTGGCCAAAAGCAAAATAAATCGTGCGCTGAGGTTGAAATCCTTCGGATAAAAGCAGTTCTGCAGCTTCCAAAATACCAATGACGCCGGATTTGTCATCGAGTGAACCACGTCCCCACACATAGCCGTCAGCAATTTGGCCGCCAAACGGCGGATGCGTCCATTTGTCTTCCGTTCCAGGTTCAACCGGGACAACATCCTGATGCGCCACCAGAAGGATGGGCTTCAGGTTTGGCGCACGACCTTCCCACCGAAACAACAGGCTGTGCTCATTGACTTTCTCAAGCGTCAGCGTGGCAAACACTTTTGGATAGGTGGCCTTTAAAAATTCGTGAAACTGACGGAACTGATCGGCCTCCAGGATTGAAATCGTCTGGAATTGCAGGGCTGAGGCCAGATGGCGGGCGGTCAGGTCCTGGTCTTTCACAGCCAGGGGAACTGATTGAACCGAAACCTGTTTTGAAGTAAACCGGGTGGTTCGAAAGAGTAAAAAACCGCTCAGAACTATCACCAAAATGATGATTGAGAGAGCAATGCGTTTGAATACTTTCCTTTTTTGCATAATTTCAGAAAGGAACGCTGAGATGAAATTGATCGGATTGAATCTGCGACATGCACGCATGTCCAGTTGAAAGGAATTTGGGCAAATATTCAAGTTTTTTCGTCAACACAGCTTCAGGATGCGTACATAAAGCTTTGAATCCAATCAACTTCGTGTAAGTAATCAACCAGTTGCTCACTTTTTTTCCAGGGGGATTCCCACAGCCACCAGGTGTCATCCCCTCTCATGGCAGGTTGTATTTTCCTGTCAGCATACCTGTTGAAGGTCGGGTGTTTTCATTTGTAGAACTGACCGAAACTGGCCAGCCATGAACACCCTGAATGTCACAAAAGAAACACAAGTCCTGGCTGTTGGCGCCATAAGGTGGCTCAGAAACCCCTTTGTGGTCTTGTGCTTGATCGTGCTCACAGGTTTTGTGGCATTCGGGTGGCGCACCACCAGCCACAAGGTCTGGCAACCAGCCGAAGTCGAAATTGCGTTCTGGCTCTGGCAAACCAACCTGCCATCAATAACTGAGGTTCACCAAACCCTGCAACCGTTTCAAACTCGGACGGTTTTTATTCGGGCTGGACAGTTTGACCTGAACCAGAATCGAATCGAACGCATTCGCCCGGCGGTCGGTCAATTTCCATCAAACCTCACTATTCATCTGGTTTATAACGCGACACCGGAATTTTTAAATAGCTTTGAATCATTTTCCGAAACAGATTTTGCCCGTGCAGTTCAGTTAACCTTTGAAACCGATTGCCTTCGCGCTCAATCCGATGGTGCGCAAGTGGTCGGAATCCAACTCGATCTTGATGCTCCAACCCGGTTACTCCCACGTTACGGGTCTCTGGTACGTGCCGTGCGGCAAACACTTCCGCACGGCACATTTTTTTCAGTTACCGGGCTTCCAACGTGGATGAATTCCCCGGCTCAATTGCGCGAACTGCTGAAAGAAACTGATTTCTGGATTCCTCAATGTTACGGCGGCAAAATTCCTCAAAAACGTACTGACCGAATTCCGATTTGTTCGCCAGCATCTGTGGCCAAATCCATTCAAAAAGCTCAATCTATTGGACATCCATTCTGGGCTGGACTGGCGGCCTACGGCTACGCACTTCATTACAATTCCAGGGGAAATCTTCAGGCTTTGTATGGTGATCTTGATCCAGCACAGATCTTTTCCAACCCAAACCTCGAACTGGTCAGTCGCGAAACCTATAGCCTGAAAACACCTTCCAACTGGCGGTATGAATTTCGCCCCAAAACTGACTGCACTATTGATGGCATCACGCTGTATTCCGGCGATTTTCTGGTACTTGAAATTCCCAACAGTCAGGTTCTGCGCGAATCAGCCCGGCTGGTTCGCCAGTATGCCGGAGATCAACTCTTAGGAATCTGCCTGTTTCGGTTTCCGGGCTATCTGGATTTAACAACGCTGCCAGGCGAAGAACTCAGCCCGGCGCTTTCGGATGTTCCTTCACACCCACATTTCACGCTCACCGCGCAAACCATTGGGAAAAAATCAGTTATCGTTACAGTTCGAAATACTGGAGACGTCAGTTTACTGGCTGACCCGGATGCCCTCGAACTTGAAATTGGCTACCCGGAAGGCCAGTTGCAAAACCTGACAACCTCTGATTTCCCGCAGTTTCGATTTTTGCACGTCATTCACATGGCAGCCTCTGACGCACCACCAGCCATGGTGCCAGGTTCTAAAGGACGGTCCAATCTGGTGCGATTGACCCGAGGTATTTTGCGCCCAGGTGCAACTGCTTCTGTCCAGATTGAGTTTTCGAATGCCCTGCCTTCCTTGCCTGTCCGGCTGATTGCCCGAACCAGCGATGGGAGCCGGTTTGAAATTCAAACCAGTCAATAGTCAGTAGTTGCGTGTCAGGATTTTGAATTAACTGTCAAGTGTATTTGGTTCTATTTATGCAATTTAGGCATGCCTCTTCCCAGGAAATTATCAAAACTGAAGTACCTGGGTTTGGACTACTGACTACTGACCACTGACCACTAATCTATCGAGTTTTTATGAAACACCGATTTGATTCTATCTTTAGTTACTTCATTGCTCAGATTTTATCCAAAGTATCAACCCGCTTATTTTTTACGCTGCTCAGTATTTTGTCAGTCACCTCAATGGCGGCAATTGGTTGCGGATGGTTTGGCGGAGACGAGCATTCGGTCAGGTTTAATTATTCAAGTGTTCGTGAATTCGGCTTGCTCCCCAGAATTCAGGCTCAAAAACCGGGAGTTCTCTCAGAAACCAAAAAAGCTCAGCCTGGTCAAATCTGGCGCAATCAAGACGACTCCGATGATCTCGGCCAGCTTGCAGGCGAAGCCGATACCACCTGGGCAGCACTGGATGAAGCCTTTGCAACCCGCAACGAAACAACCTATCAGCGAATTTTAGAGCGCTATCTTGAACTGACCGAGGTTGATTTTTTCAGCGATTACCAGGAACCAACCGATGTCCAGGCCCGACGTAATTCGGCGATTGACCAACTGGACGCGTTGACCGCTCGCAAACAGGGATCATCCAGTGAGGCTGTTTGGAACTACATTGAAGCCCGGCAGGCGTTTGATAACCAGCCGGAGGATCAAAAAGAAGAACCAAAATTGACAAAACTGGATCACAATGTGCGCGATAATGTCGCGTTCCTGTCGGCGGCGGTTCTCTATGCCCAGCAAGATTACGTGGCAGCCGCGACCGCCTTTCGCAAGCTGGCCAGGCGGTATCCAACCAGTGAAAAACGCGAAGCGGCACTCTACCTCGCGGCTCTTTCCGAAGCCAAATGTACGGTTGCCTTTTGGGCCTCCGATCCTGAAACCGATTCCCCAACGCCTGATGAAGACTGGGCTGACCTTCGCCGGGCTTTTCAGCGAGTTTTAAACGAATACCCAAAGGGTCGTTACAAAGGCGATGTGCTCGGCTGGCTGGGCTTTATGAATTTGCAATTTGGGAATCGTCCTCAGGCCCTGGTTTATTATTACAAACAACTTTCGATTGATGACCCAATCATCCAGCGGCAGGCGGTAAAGTCACTCAGACTTGTTCGTCCTGATGCCACCGAAGTCGAAATGTACCGGTTGCAGCAAATACTTTCGAATGATCCTGAAACCGCCCTGACCTATACCTATCACGAGCTGTACAACTACACGCAAATGATTGATCAGTTTGAAGCTGGCTGCTGCTGCGGTGGCGGTGAGGACGATGAGTCCTGGGCTCAAGGCCAATACCAGCGCATTGCTGGCTATTCAGCCAGAATGATGGACAAGTTCCCACAATCCAAACTGTCTGGCGGGTTTGCCCTGCGCGCAGCCATGGCAAATCTGGAAAGCGGTGATCACCCAACCGCTATCAAACTGGCACGTCAGGCGTTGCGGCTGGAACTCAATGGAATAGAGCGGGCACGTGGGCTGTGGGTGCTCGGGGTCGCCCAGTATCGCCATCGCCAGTTGGAGGCCGCCGCCAAATCATTCACCCAACTGATTCAGGAATTTCCGACCGGCGATCTGGTCGAAGGCACTCGCCGCCATCTGGCAATGCTGGCTGAAGAACTTGGCCGGCGGGATGTCGCGCTTGAGCAATATCTGGCCCTCAACTATCAGCTCGATGTGGCCTACCTGATTGACGTCATGATGACCCCAGAGGAACTGCACAATTTCATTACCACGCATCCTCAGAGCGATGAACTGAATGAACTCTGGTACGCGCTGGGCATTCGGTATCTTCGCAACCACCAGTGGACAGATGCCCGCGAAGCGTTTGCCAACGTCAGAACCATCAGCGACTCCATTGACGAACAATATCACTGGAACATCATGACCACGTACGATTACCAGAATCTTGAAACCCAGTTGAAGCCGAGTCCAAAAAGTACCGAAACCGATATTGATTGGAAGATCAAAGGAATCCGTAGCCGCTGGCTCCATCGTGATTTGCAAACCATTGATGATCTTGAGTTTTTGCAATCCCGAATTGACTCCGCCCAGGATGACACCCAGCGTGCTGAGGCAATGTACCAGTTTGCGAGCTACGTGTATCAAGGCGGTTCGTTTCTGTTGTACAACCCGGCAGCGTGGCAAGGAATGCGGTATTCGAGCATTGCCGTCAAGAATGACTTTTTGCTTCCGAACGAAGAACAGCAACTCTGGAACTATCACCTCAACCACGAAGCCGTTGCACAGGCCAAAACCATGTTTCTGGCCATTGTTGATGCCTACCCCAGGAGCCCGGCAGCCCCAGACGCACTCTATACCGCAGCAGTGTGTGACGAACGCTTGATCAATTTCAGCCCATACTGGCGGGCAATGTCCCAGACGGGTCGTCACGCTGGAAGCCGCTGGGTTACCTATGACGATGTTCGGCGGCAATTCCCAGGCTACCAATTGCCACGTGGAACGTTTGGCTGGGAGCCATCAACCCGAACAGTCAACGGTGGCCCTGGATTTGAACCCAAACCTAAACCATTGCCGCGCAAATCACGGCTTGAACGAGCGTTGGAAAAACTGGCCGTGTGGAGCGAACCCATCATCAGTTTTGGTTCAAGCGCCTGGACCTGGTACAAAGGCTACCTGTTGAACCTGCCGGAGTTCAGCCGGAAATGGTCGGAATGGTTTTGGAGTGTGACATCGTGCCTCTATCTGATCCCCTTCACCGTTTTACTCTGGATGCTGATCAATCAGAGGAAACAGCGTTTCCTGGACCAGATGAATATCCAGGAAGAATCAGCCAGACCCAAACTTCAACCACGTCTCTATCAGGCAATTACCATTTCGGCACATACGCTGGTCCACGGCGCGTTCGTGTTGCTGCTGTGGGGGTTGTTGAGTTTTACGCTCAGCCTTTTTGGATAAGGAATCAGAATGAGTTTTTAGTCAGTTGTCAGTAGTCAGTAGTTCACTAAGCTCATTTGATTGAGCTACTTAACTGCATATCAATCTTCAATCAAGCGGGAAAAAGTCAAGAGTTCCGCCTTCAGGCGGGTTTGGTATCCCAACTTTGGTCTAAATGGACGCTGTAGCCGCCTGAAGGCGGAACTCTTAACTCTATCTCAGGTTCCAAACAAAGAATTGCTGCTGATTACGCTCAGAACCAAAATATTTGTGCTGTCACTGAAGGCATCCATCACTTCTGGCGAAAGCTTCCCCGGCTCACTATCCCACCAGAGAAATGCCTGCGTATCAAAAAGTAGTTTCATGCGTTGCCCATCCAGAACTCATCAGGAAGTGGTTCATTAAAATCTTCGCTCATCCAGACTTCTCCCGCGTGTAAGCCAGGAATGCGAGGTGAAGAAAGAAACTCATTGCCAGCAGTTGAATCACACATCCCAAGGTTCCCTTCAAGGTTTTCCACTCTCTCTTTTCCCCGCATTGCCTCGCTTAAACTCGCAACTATGCACTTGATCAGTTCAAGCTGGTCCTGGGGAGAAAGTTGTTGAGCCTGATATAAAACTTGATTCAATTGGACTTCGGGCATCTGTTTTTCCTCCTGTTCTCACACTTGTATCCCAAAAAGCAATTTTACTCGTCATCACGTTCTGCCCTTAAAGTGGTAAGAATATCGTCAGTGGCGACAGTTGGAGCTGGTAAATCAAAAAACGCCTCGGATTTTCTCATCCTGGGGAGACGCATTATTCCTTCTTCGACCAGCAAACGTTCTTCATCATCAAGACTTTCATCCGGTGCAAGTGGGAGCAACCGGGCAATCAGACGGTTATGATCTTCTACAATCAATTCTTCTCCGTTCTGAACTCGCTCCAGATAAGCACTCAGGTTACTCTGAAGATCGGCAATATTCACTGTTTGCATAATCATTCCTTTTCAAGGAGATAGAATAATTGCCATTATGGCTGACTTACAGAAAATGGCAAATCTGATTGTCAGTGGACTCACAAGACAAGGCTTGAACTCTGCCCGCTTTCCCTTTACCTTACCCCATTCCTTCCCGTCGCACCTTATCACTCACTCAGCAGGAGAATTCATCAATGCCCTTGCACCGCCTTCTGTGCAGTCTATTGCTTCTCATCGTTTTCCATCCCTTCCCAATCAGTGCTCAATCAGAATCAACTGAAAAAAAAGAATCCAAAGTCCTCCAGTTTCGCTCCATCGGTCCGGCAGCCGGAGGTCGTGTTGCCCGTGTAGCCGGGATTCCTGGCAATCCTTCCATTTATTATGCGGCTGGGGCGGCAAGCGGCGTTTGGAAAACCATTGACGGTGGCCTCACCTGGAAACCCATTTTTGATGATCAGCCGATTTCCTCAATTGGTTCAATTGCGGTGGCGCCGTCTGATCCGAATGTGATTTATGTCGGCGCTGGCGAAGCCAACATCCGTGGCAATGTGGCGGCTGGCAATGGAATCTACAAATCCACTGATGCTGGAAAGAGCTGGACGCACGTCTGGAAACAGGAAGGTCAAATCGGAACGATGATCGTCCATCCGAAAAACCCGGATGTGGCGTTCGCGGCGGTGCTTGGGCATGCGTTTGGCCCAAATGATGAACGCGGTGTATTTCGCACCACTGACGGCGGAAAAAACTGGAAGCAGGTGCTCAAGAAAAATGCCGATACGGGCGCTTCGGATGTGTGTTTTGATCCGTCAAACCCGAACATTCTCTTTGCTGGACTCTGGCAGGCTCGTCGTCTGCCCTGGGAACTGACCACGGCAGGCCCAGGAAGCGGACTCTATGTCTCACGCAACGGTGGCGAAACCTGGAAACAACTGACCGGAAATGGCTTGCCGGAAGGCATCTGGGGCAAGGTTTGTGTCGCGGTGGCCCCGTCTGACAGTCGGCGGGTCTATGCCATCATCGAAGCCGAAAAAGGCGGGATGTACCGTTCAGATGACGGCGGCGCAAACTGGACCTATGCGAGCGAATACAAAGGCATCCGGCAACGGGCCTGGTATTTCAGCACCTTTACAATTGATCCGACCAATGCCGACATCATTTACTGTCCACAAGTATCGCTTCTGAAAAGCATTGACGGAGGAAAAACCTACAAAGCCGTCAAGGGCCCACATCACGGCGATCATCACGATATCTGGATTGACCCGGCTGACCCCAAACGATTGATTTCCGCAAATGATGGTGGTGTCGACATTACAACCAACAGTGGTGAAAGCTGGTATGCCCCGATGCTCCCTATCGCCCAGTTTTACCGGGTCAACGTCAATAATGCAGTGCCATTTGCGGTTTCAGGCGCCATGCAAGACATCGGCACCGCCCTGGTGCCAAGCAACAGCCTGAGCAGCAGTGGCATTACCCGCGATTACTGGTACACGGTCGGCGGTGGCGAAGCTGGCCACACCGCCAGTGACCCGACTGACCCGAATATTATCTATGCCGGTGAATACGGCGGCTACATTTCCCGCTATGACCACCGAACGCGCCAGGCCCGAAATGTCTCGATTTACCCAACCAATCCTTCCGGCCATGGCGCCGAGGATCTGAAATACCGGTTTCAATGGACATCACCGATTTTGATTTCTCCACATGACCCGAAAACCATCTATCACGCTTCCAACGTGCTCTTTCGAACCACTGATGGCGGCCAAAGCTGGACGCCTCTCAGTTCAGATTTGACCCGCAACGACAAAAGCAAACAGAAATGGTCGGGCGGGCCAATCACTGGCGACAATACCGGCGTTGAATTTTACTGCACGATTTTTGCCCTTGCGGAGTCTCCGAAACAAAAAGACCTGCTCTGGGCTGGTTCGGATGATGGGCTGGTTCACGTGTCACGTGACGGCGGTAAAAACTGGACCAATGTGACCGGGAAAATGCCGGGATTCCCTGAGTGGGGGACCGTGAAATGTATTGA
>CAZXCE010000325.1:0-9293 GCA_964639175.1 uncultured Clostridia bacterium | reverse complement strand
GCCGGGTTGAATGTTGAGGCCGAAGAGCGCGTTCTGCTGGAAGAATTTCTTGACTCGCCCGTGATGGCCAAAGCGCCGGTTGAGTTTTGGACTGCCTATCGAAAACCGCTCCTCGCCCTGGCCAAAGCGTCTCCCAAAATCCGAGGCATCCTGCTCAACCTGTTTCCAAAGGGAAACGATGAGATGAAATTCCATCAACAATGGCTTGAACTGCTTGGGGAATGCGGCGCCCTTGACGCCGTGATTGCCCCAGCGGAAACCGTCCCTGAAGAATGTCGCCCGGTCGGAGGCGCCGCCGCCTGGTTTAGTCGTGAACTCAGCCATACCTTTTCGGGATATCGGAGCCGGCTGCCATTTGAATTGTTTGGTTTGTTACGTCGGATGGCCCCGCGCCTCATTGCTGAAGGGCAACCCATCACCTTAGACACCACAAAATACTATCAAGCTGATATTGATCTTGATTTACTGGAACAGGCCCTGGAGCTTGGGGTGCCCATCAACGACCCGCAACCGAAGTCTTCAATTGACCTTGCCAAATGGCTGCATCCACCTGATAAGTCAGAAGAATGGAGACGCGACCCGGTTCATACGGCTGCCGAGCCACGGTTCAGGCCACTGTTAATTAAGGGGGTGGGCGGAGTCATTAGCAATTCTGAGTTTCATCAGGCCGCCCACGGCAAAAAAGGTCTCACCGAAGCCCGTCGGTTGTGGTATGAGACCCAGGCTACTGAGCTTGAAACTGCTTTTCTTGAAGATTTCTCACACGAAGTCAGTGTACTTGAAGACGCGATTACCCCCGAAGTCCTTGAAGAATTCCCCGAAATTGCGGGCCGCCTCACAGCGATTGATCCAGCGGTTATTTTGTCACGGACCTTGCAAGCCGGCGTGCTGGACGAATATGGCTGGCCTGACCTGGAAGCCGCCGTTGAAGAACTCACCGCCGGAGTCAAAGATCCCGTCGTCCGGCTGGTGGGGGCTTTCCCGTATCTGATTGTCAGTGATACTCACAAGGCAATTGTGGTGGGGCCAAAAGGTCGGGTGAAGACACTGCAGTTGAATTTACCTGCAAAGGCGTATTTGATGACCTGTCGCTATGTTGATGGTGAATTGATCGTTGCCTATCGTGATTCGAGCTATCACACCAAAGCCTTCTGGACCAGTAACCCCATGGAACAAATTGACCTGGGGTATATGGGGAATTACCAGATTGGAACGCTGGCTTTGCCAGTTCCAGGTGGTGGCACAACCGAAGGTCAGGCGACATTGCGCGTGGGCGACACCAAAATTGATTTCGGTTATGGCTCTATCACGGACAAGGTCCTGTCGGATGGGCAGCATTTCTGGCGCATCGAGCACAAAGATGGAAAGCCGTTTCGCGAATTTGACCCGGCCACTGGCGAAGGTGGGCGCTGGTCACTGCCAAAGTTTTATGAGGAATTCAGCACCGGAGACAAGCCAATCTTTGCCTATCTTAGCCATTTCCTGGCCCCGTTGCCGGAAGGTTTGGAGCAAACACCGCTTGGCACCAAAGATGGACTCACCGGTTTTCGGGGCCGTTGCCCGAAAATTGAAAATATCCGCCAGAGTGAAGTGGCGGCTCAAGGGTATGAGCTGGAAGGCATTGATGGACGGCGCTTTGAAGGCAATCTCAGATCTGTGACCGATTACTTTCCGCAAGGGCTCGTGCAGTTTCCGGGCGATGACATGTTTCGGCCAGTGCTTGCAACCTACAACATGATCAGTCTGTGGGATCCAACCGGGAAGCACAAACTGGTCTCAATTGAATTCTCGAAATTCAATCCAGAAGAAGCTCGTGGCACAACGGCGGTGTTCCCACTGGTTTGGTGGCATTTTCTCAAAGTCCGTGACCAGGCGGGTTCTGAAGCATTGCGGCGGATTTCGGCTGAAGCCTGCCGGCAGTTGTTACAAACAGCCCGCGCCGAATGCCCAAAACCTGATGACGACGATGATGATGTGGATGTTGACCTGTCAAAACTGCCGAAGACGCTTGAAACACTCCAGCAGGTTTTACCGGAGGTCACGCATCCCAGATTGCAACGTGGAATTTTGGGGATTGTGGCGCAGGCGGCGCAAATTTCGCAGCAATATTCAAAGGTGCTGGGTGAATCGGATTCAGAAGAGCAGTCCCCAAATCTATCAGTAAGCCTGCCGACATTTAGCAATCTGGTGGCTGGGGCGCTTCTGCCGCTGGTTGAAACCGGGTGGGGGCGCTGGTCATCAGAAGAGCAAAATCTGGGACGTCAGTTTGTGGAAACCGATCAGTTTTTCCGTGAGGAACTGGATCCAGCCGTAACCTTGGAACGCAAAGCCGCTCATGCCCGGGTCCAATGGGAAACACTCATTGGGCGGATTTCAGCCATTGCTCTAAAAGCGGCGGTTTTTGAAATGGACGCCGACTTACGCGAAAAGCTGCTTGAATTTCTGGAGTTCTGGTCAAAATCAGTGTTTGCTGCACCAGACACAAAAATCCGGTTTATTGCCGGACAAAAAGGAACCCCCGATACCGTTGGCGCCTACCGATATGATGATCCGCGAGAAGGGGAGCGCCTGGTTACTCATGCCGGCAATCGCTATCTGCTCAAGACTGTTCGTAACTACAACAGCCAGCGATTTAATTTTTCCGGTATTGAATATGCGGCCAGCGGCGAATTTCAACTCTTGCCCGAAACCACGATTGAACGATCTCAGGAACTCGATAGCGGTCGCCTGAGTTCAGAGAACCTTCAAACCCTGATTGCTGCCGTGAAGAAACGCGGCCCGGTTGCCTGGAATCCAGCGATTGCGGAAGACCTTGCCAATCGAACCGGGCTTTCAAAAGCCGCCGCCGCTTTGTTGTGGTTAGGCTGCCCAAAATTTGAAGATTACTCAGATAATTTCCTGCCCAAAGATTTGCGGACGCGCCTGGGTCTCAAAGTTGCCGAAGCGGTTGCCGCCCGGCGCGAAATCAAAGACACGCTCCCACAAAACCAGTGGCTTGACCTCTATGCGGAAGCTTTCCCAGACAATGCGGAACACCTCTGGCAGCCGCTTGGGACCGGGCCAACTGATGAAGAAAGCCCGGTGGCCCGTCTGGCCAGAGCCTGGGTGAAGCGGGTTGGTCGAAAAGTTGCTGTTCCGGTTGAGTTGATGGCTCAAGCCACGGCGGCTTTTGAACACCTTCCGGTCAAACCGGCTTTGATTCTGGAGGCAATTGTCAATCCGTCACAATCAGGGTTGTTGACCAAAGACACCGAGTTTTATTTCAATGAAGCCGCGTACCTGACTTCAAAAATCGTGGCGCAAGCCCAACCCGCTGACGTTGACCCGGATGAGATGGAAGAGGAAGACCTGCAACCAAAGCAAAATCAATATTTTCAGTTTGGAGTGGCCACAACGCTGGTCAATTACGTGCCATTTTTGTATGACGCTCTTCCGGTGGGCGACCCTTTTCGAGCTTCGTTACCAGAGGTCCTGGACCTGGTGATAAAGCGGCTCCAAAATCCCGATTTGCTGGTTGCGTTGGGGGATAAACATATCAACGTCAGAGAACAGAACCTGGAAAAAGTTCAATCTGGGGTGGATGCGTTCTTAAATGCAATTGGAGGCGACACGTACACGACGCCCGATGTCCCGGCGGAGAAAATGCCAAAGGGGCGCGATAATGGAGCACTGGTCGCCATCATTCGGCATCTCAGCGACTATTATGCTTCGATATCAATCGCCTATCGGCCCAGCAAAGTTACGGATTTTGCCCAGCTTCAAAAACTGATTGAATCCCCCGACTTCTATGCCCAGGAGCGCCAGCCGGTCACTGAATTGCTCTTTTCAGCCGGGTATCAGGCCATCATCGAACGCATCAAATCCACGCCCGTCCCTGTTGGCCAATGGGAATGCAACCCCAAATATTCGGTGCCGGAGCTGGTCCAGGACGTCCAGCAAACGCTCAATCTTTCAGAAAATGCCGCTATTCTCTATCTGCAAACCCTGGCGTTAGCTGAACCAACCACCAAAAATATCCAAAAATGGAATGGCTGGACGGCTGCCCAATACAAAAAAGCGGCTGACGAACTGGTCAAAGCCAGCCTGGTGCTGGAAGCCAGGCGCGAACGCGCCGGGCGGGCCCATTTTCTCCCTGGTGGGTGGACTGCCCTCAAAGCGCCACACCTGCCAATTGAGACCTGGAAGCTGGCAATGTTTGGTGTGGAACGGGTCAAGGTTCCCCAGGGAGTTCAAACCGTGGTGAAACTCAAAAAACTGTTTCCGCTCCGTCCCTATCACCAACTGTTTGCCGAAGTTTGGGAACGCATCAAACAAGGCGACAAACCAGACTATGAAGAGGTCGAGTGATATTTGTCGCCTGGACACGACTCAAACGACAATCTCACCACAGAGGACACAGAGGATCACCGAGCCAAATCACTAAACCGGAATTCCTCTGCGCTCCTCTGTGTCCTCTGTGGTTCAATGTTTTGATGTAAGTTCATTGTATTTCCAGGAAATCAGATATCTTCAACCCTCTAAACCCAAATTCTATCTGTATTTGCCACCCCTCTCGTCAATGTGTAACGTGCGCGCTGTATGCTTCATCCTCGGAATCTTGATTGCTTCTTTTTGCCCGCTGACGGTCAGCGCACAGTACTATATTGACACCTGGACGACAGAAAACGGACTCCCGCAAAACTCGATCACCAGTCTGGTGCAAACCCATGATGGATACCTGTGGTTTGGAACCACCGATGGTCTGGTCCGGTTTGACGGCGTGAAGTTCAAAGTGTTGAACAAGGCAAATAGCGAGGGGCTGGGCAGCAATCGCATCAGCCAGGTACTTGAGGACCGGAGTGGCCGATTGTGGGTTACCACCGAAGATGGGCGGCTGATGTATTACCAGCATGGTGCCTTCACGGTGGTCCTACATCCGAACGACCCTCAATACTGGCCTCGCCGGAACCTGGTGGATGATGGGCACGGCAGCATCCTTTTTTACAAGATTGAATCCCGACAAACCTTCCAATTCCGGGATGGGAAGCTGGTTCTGTTTGAGCCGTCGGGAATGATTCCCGGGACTGAAATTCTGTATGCTGATCGGTCAGGTGGATATTGGACGCTGGACGGGCTTGATTTCCATCGGGTGAAGGATGGCCGGCGACAGACTTTTTCAACCCTCCCTTCGGGAAAAACCAAATCCGTGTATGAAGACCGGTTTGGACATTACTGGTTGACCACCGGTTTGAAAGATATATACCGGATTGCCGACAATCGAATCGAACGGTTTGAATCTCCGGTGACTGGTCTCTGGGGGTGTCTTGAGGATAAAGCCGGGAATCTGTGGTTTAAAACCTTTAATGAAGGAGTTGTGCGGATTGAAGCGACTGACGTGTATTCGGGTGAATTGACCGCTGAGAAATTCCGTCAATTTACAGACCAGGATGGAATGCTCAACAATATTGGTCGTAACCTGGCCGTTGACCGTGAAGGCGGGGTGTGGGTCGGCACCGAAAAAGGACTGCATCATTTTTATCTTCAAACCGTCGAGGTTTATTCAAAAAAAGATGGGTTAGAGAGTGATAATGTCTACCCAATTTTGGAAGACCGACAGGGCGCGATCTGGTTTGGGGGCTGGCCGTTTAGCTTGATGAAGTTTCAGAACGGCAGGTTTTCAACCGCAGTGGGCAGCTCTGAATTTCCACACTACTCAGCGCTGTGTGAATCCCGAGATGGAACCATCTGGGTGGCCAACGATGAGAATGTCTTTTATTTGCAAAACGAAACCCCCGTCATTTTTACCCCGCCCATCGAATCTGGAGTGGTGCTCAAGGGGGTCAATGTCATTTTACAAAGCCTCGATGGTGCCATGTGGTTTGGCTCGGGAAACGGGCTGGTGCGGTATCTGGCGGGGAAATTCACCACGTTTACACGGGGAGATGGCCTGCCAGATACCTTTGTGGTGGCCCTGATTCAGGCCAGAGATGGCCGGCTCTGGGTTGGCACCCGTGGGGGAATTGCCTGCCTGGAAAACGGGAGATTTCGCGCCTTTACCGAAAAAGACGGACTGGGGAGCAATTATACCCGCTGTCTCTATGAAGACACCGATGGCATCCTCTGGATCGGGAGTTATGACGGCGGATTGACCCGCTATCAGGATGGTCGGTTGACGCGGTTCACCATGTTTAACGGGTTACATAGCAACGGTGTGTTTTGCATTTTAGAGGACAGTCGTGGCTGGTTTTGGATGAATTCCAACCAGGGCATCTATCGGGTTCGAAAACAGGAACTCAACGAGTTTGCGGAAGGAAAGACCAAGTTCCTGACCTCAATTGCCTATGGAAAAAAGGATGGCCTGATCAATATCGAAGGCAACGGCGGACGCCAGCCAGCCGGATTCCGGGGCCGTGACGGAAAGCTCTGGTTCCCTATGGCTCAGGGCGTGGCAATGATTGATCCAGAAAGAGTCATCATCAATCCCTTGCCGCCGCCAGTTTTGATTGAAGAAATCTCGATTGATCGCACGCCGATTCCGAATGACACTTTTCAAGCCGCCATCAAAAGTCTGCAAACCCCTGTTCGGATTGATCCTTATCAAAACAACCTGGAAATCCAATATACCGGCTTGAGTTTTATTGATTCAACTCAGGTCAAATTCAAATACAAACTTGAAGGGTGGGATCCAGACTGGATTGAGGCCGGGATGCGCCGCACGGCCTATTATTCCTATTTACCCGCTGGCGAATATACCTTCCAGGTCAAGGCTGCCAATCGTGATGGCGTGTGGGCACTGTCGGTGGCTTCGGTCAGGGTAAAGGTACTGCCGTTTTTTTACCAGACCTGGTGGTTTTACAGTCTGGTTTTTTTAATGATCAGTTCGGTTGCCTTCCTCGTGTTTCGGCTTCGAATTAACCAGATCGAAGAAAAACACCGTGAGCAGGAAGCCTTTTCCCGCAAGCTGATTGATTCACAGGAACTGGAGCGCAAACGCATTGCGGCTGAACTCCACGATTCGTTGGGCCAATCGCTGGTGATTATCAAAAACCGTGCTCGTCTGGGATTAAAACCGGATGATGACCTCGAAAACAAGGAAAACCAGCTCGACGGCATCTCCATGGCCGCCACCCAGGCCATCGAGGAACTGCGCGAAATTTCGTTTAACCTTCGGCCATATCTGCTGGATAAAATCGGGCTCACCCGCACGCTCAAATCAATGCTCGGCAAGGTGTTCCCGCCCGGTGAAACCAGGGTCCTGGTTGAAATTGATGAACTTGACGATGTGTTTTCAAAAGACTCGGAAATTCTGTTTTATCGGATTATTCAGGAAAGTGTGAACAACATTGTCAAACACGCCCAGGCAACACAGGCGCATATCTCGATCAAACGGGTGAAACAGTCGGTGGTGGTGACCATCGAAGACAATGGAAAAGGGTTTGACCTGACCGATGCCAGGTTGACCACACAGCAAAGTTTCGGTTTGATTGGGATTGCCGAACGGGCGCGATTGCTCGGAGGCAACCATTCCATCATTTCCGAAATCGGCAGAGGCACCACTGTCACCATTACCATTGACCTCAGCCAGGAGAATCTATGAGCAACCCGATTCGAGTCATTATTGCCGACGACCATCCAATTGTACGCCAGGGGCTACGCCATACCATCGAAGCCGATCCACAGCTTTCGGTGATTTGTGACGTCGGCGATGGCCAGGCGGCCCTGGAGCGGGTCGAGGCGCTCAAGCCGGATGTCGTGGTACTTGATATTGATATGCCCAAGATGGATGGCCTGCAGGTTGCCCGCTCGATTGTGGCCAAACGATTAAAGGTCGAGATTATTTTTCTCACGATCCACAGCGAGGAAGATCTATTCCACGCAGCACTCGATTTGGGCGCCAAGGGCTATATCCTCAAAGATTGTGTGATTGACGATGTTGTGAGTTGTATCAAGGCCGTGGTCAATGGAAAGTACTTTACGAGCATTTCAATGACCAGCTACCTCCTCAACCGCTTTGAACCGCAGTCACTGCTTGAACCACGCCGCCGGGAACTTGATTTGTTGACACCGACTGAGCTTCGGATTTTGAAATTGCTCGGGGATTATAAAACCAGCAAGGAAATTGCCTCTGACCTCAATATCAGCCCGCGCACGGTTGAAACCCACCGCAACAACATCTGCCAGAAGCTCGACCTGCACGGCAGTCACGCTCTGGTGAAATTTGCCATCCAGAATCGGAAGAAGTTTTAAGGAAGAAATCGGGCTGAAGACGTCGGGCTCAGGGCTGAAGACGTCGGGCTCAGGGTATGAAAACCTGCTTTCTTCAGCCCGAGGGTCTTCAGCCCCGCATTCTATAATCCGTAAAATTTAAGTACTTCTACGTAGCGATTCTGCGTAGTCTTGCGAATTCTCATCCGGCCTGTGTTTGTCCATACTCTGCGCACCTCACCCAAAGGCGGAGACTCATGACAAACATACTCATCATTGAAGACAATTTCGACGTCAGACAACTTATCAAGGGCGAAGTTGAAGACCTGGTGGATCAACTCTTTGAGAGTGAAGATGGCTCTCAGGCATTTGAACTGTACCAAAAACATCATCCGGATTGGGTGTTGATGGATTTGTCAATCAAGGATGTAGACGGGCTGACGACCACCCGCCAGATCAAATCTGTCTACCCGGAAGCCCTCATTTGTATCGTTACAAACTATGACGATGAATATCTGCGCGAAGAAGCACACGCGGCGGGGGCGTCGGCTTTTGTATCGAAATCTGATTTGTTCCTGCTGCGATCAATTGTAACAAATCATTAACCCTGGTCAGAGCTGGTTCTCTTTTGAACGAAACCCCAGAAATCTTTTACTTGAGATGGAGTGAAGTGACATGAAGACGCTGAAATCAATTTTGCTTGTTACCGTTGTGATGGTGGTCCTGATGATGTTGTCCTCGCCAGCTTTTGCCCAGGGCGTAGCTGGGAAGTGGGAAGGGGAACTCAACTATGGGATATACGGTGTGGCCCTGGATTCCACAACCTATGACTGGACGTTTAAGAAATGGAGTAAACAGGCTTCGATTTATAAAATGGTGGTTGAATTAAAGCACCTGGAAGACGAAAAGTTTGCTGGTGATTATTCGCTTCAGAGCGGCACCTCGGCGCCAGGGGTATTTGAACTCCACGTCACCTTCAACGATCCAGCTTTTAAGGGCGAGACCTTTGGCCGATTGAAGAGCGGGAGCGCCAATCCCTGCACGATGGAATTGACCCTGGTTAACCGCAAAGGAAAGAATTATTTGGAAGGAAAATGGCGCCGAACAAA
>CAZXCE010000324.1:0-9314 GCA_964639175.1 uncultured Clostridia bacterium | reverse complement strand
GGTTGTCCGGAACAGGAAGAATCCCCTTCCTCAACCGCGCAGCGATAGGCGGGGGAGGTTCAAACGCAACTGGCTGGATTGACAAGGGTTTTTTCAGACAGGAAAATGGGAAGATTCAATCAAACACAAACTGATCTGGTATCTTTCTTTTCAACAATTCTGTCAGGAGAAATCAATAGTGGAGCCCAAATCACTTCGTGACGATTATGACAGCCCCTGGAAAGAGGCGCTGGACGAATACTTCAAGGACTTTCTGGAATTGCTCTTCCCAATGGTCCACGACGGAATTGACTGGAGCATCCCGCCTCAATCACGCGATAAGGAATTTCAGAAAGTGACGGCAACCGCCCAAATGGGTCGCCAGGTGGCGGATAAACTCAAGGAAGTTCAAACCCTCGATGGCGTGAAACGCTGGGTACTGGTTCATGTCGAGGTTCAAAGCCAGTGGGAAGCAGATTTCCCCGAACGGATTTTTCGGTTTGATGCCCGGTTGTTTGATGAATTCGGAAAACACGTCGTGAGTCTGGTCGTGCTGGGAGACTCAAATCCAGAATGGGTCCCAAAGGAATTTGGATGGTCATTCTGGGGATATAGAATGGTCGTCCAGTTTCCAACCGTCAAACTCATCAAACTGAACCCCGACGGACTTGAACAAAGTCAGAACCGTTTTGCGCCGATTGTACTGGCGCATCTGAAAACCCTTGAAACCAAACAAGAACCCCAATCACGCCGCGAATGGAAATTTCGTATCGTTCGTTCGCTTTATGAACGTGGATATTCGGCGGATGAAGTTCGAAAACTGTTTCGATTGATTGACTGGTTTATGCAATTACCAACCGATCTGGAAAACCAGTTTCAACGAGATTTAGAAGCGTATGAGGAGCAACACCATATGCCGTATGTGACGAGTATTGAACGTTTTGCCGAAGCCCGTGGTGAAGCCCGTGGTGAAGCCCGTGGCCGGGTTCAATCCAAAATTGAACTGCTTTTGCTCACCCTGAAACTGAAATTTGGGGAACTGGCCCCAGCACTGGTCACCACCATTCAGGCAATCCAGGACGAAGATCAACTGGTGTTTCTGCACCAAAAAGCAGTTCTGGCAACTGCTATCGAAGAATTCCTGGCATTGGTAGACATACACTGACAAGGATATCTCATGGCTTCTTCCCCTTTGGAAGTCACAGTATTGCTCGAAGCCTGGAATCGTGGCGATCAGGCCGCGTTGGATCAACTCATGCCGCTGGTCTACACCGAGCTACGCCAGATGGCCAGACGCTATATGAGCGGGCAACCAACCGGCCACACGTTACAGACCACAGCGCTGATTCACGAAGCCTACCTCAAGCTGGCCGGCCAATCGGATGTTCACTGGCAAAACCGAAGCCATTTTTTTGCGGTGGCGGCCACCGCGATGCGGCATATTCTGGTCAATCACGCCCTGGCCCGAAAAACTGAGAAACGGGGAGGCAATTTCCAGAAAGTTTCACTCGATCAAGCCGCCTTTGTTTCAGACGAACGCTATGCCGAACTGGTCGCACTTGATGAAGCCCTGACCCGCCTGGCAACTTTTGACGAGCGGAAAAGCCGCATTGTCGAGCTTCGCTATTTCGGCGGGATGAGCCTGGAGGAAACCGCCGAGGTGTTGAAAATTTCGGTTGAAACCGTCAAACGCGACTGGCGCATGGCCAAATTGTGGCTGCTCTCTGAACTCAAGGGAGCATCAGATGAAGCCTGAGCGCTGGGATGAAATCGAACGCCTCTGCCAGTCAGCACTTGACCTCAAGCCTGAGGATCGGGCGGCGTTTCTGGCACACGAATGCGGCGATGATCTCTGGTTGCGCCAGAAAGTCGAACAACTCCTGGCATTCGAAACCGAAGCGGAAGAATTTATTGAATCACCACCGGGCGATGTCGCGGCTGAAGTGGTCGCCACCTCAGCCTCTGTCCAATCAGCCAGCCACCAACCGGTCAAAAAACCGGTCAAGCCAGCCTTTTTCTGGGTAATCTGTGGCTTTGGCCTGATTCTGCTGGGGTATTTCATTTTTGCGGCGGTTCAACTTTATCGGCTTGGACCACTCCAACTGGAAATCGGCTGGTCAGCCGTCGAGCAGCCCAAAGGTTGCTGGAAGGTCAATCACGTTGATCCGCAAGGCCCGGCAGCCGGGAAACTCCAGGCTGGAGACCAGTTGGTGGCCATCAATCATGAGTCCCGAGTTGCAACCTATGGTCCCGGATACCTCAGATGGGTCCAACCCTTTGGTGGACCATACACCATTCGTGTGATCCAAAATGGAACAGAAAAGGATTTTTCCCTGACCAGTCAACTGGCTGACACCCATCAGATATGGCCACTCCTGTTGATGCAGTTTGTGATTGGGGCTGTGTTTTTTGGTGTGGGGATGAGCATTGGAATTCTCAAACCTGATGAATTCACAACCCGGTTGGGCAGTGTCACCCTGCTGGTTGCGGCAATTACTTTTTTGAAAAACACGCTTTCCACCAAAGTGGTTTTCCTGCAAGGGGGAAGCTGGGTATTTTGGGCCCCGATCCATAACCTGATTGAATTCCAAACTGCACTGGCCTTTCATTTTTACTACCGGTTTCCAGCCACTCTCCCACGAGGAAAATTTTGGACGACCTGTCAGTATTTTTTTTATGGTTCAGCCGTGTGCCTGTCACTCCTCTGGTGGTGGCTCAACGGCGGTAAATTCCTGAACCCACTGGCACTGGCTGATTTTAACTACCGCACCCTGAACTTCTGGCCAGTGGCCTTTCAACTCCTGTTTCTCGTGCATTTCACCTCCATTGTGATGATCTGTGCCGTGGTTTTGCGCAATTATCGCCTGGTTCAGGACCCAGACCAGCGACGGCGAATCCAATGGGTGGTCTATGGAACGCTGGTGGCGTTTTTCCCATTACTTTTCACAACCCTGATTAATACCGTTCTCTCCCCCGCTCCACTGGGTCAGTGGTGGTGGCTTACGTTGCTTGCCAACCTGGCCACGATTGCCATTCCGATCTCAACCGCTTATGCCATTCTCAAACATAAAGTCTTTGACATCAGTGTTGTCATCCGGCTGGGTCTCCAATATTTGCTGGCCAAAAACGTGCTTCAGGTGGTACTGGCTCTGCCGGTCATTGGGTTGCTCTATAGCGTTGCCACCAATCCTCATCGCACGATTGGTGAATTTTTGTTTCAAAACCGGATTTATTCCGGGCTGGTCGTGTTGTCAGCCCTCAGTTTGCAGTTTCGGACCCCGTTACGCCACTGGATTGATCGGCGTTTTTTCCGCGAAGCCTATGACGGCGAACAAATCCTGCTGGGGTTAATTGGCGAAGTCAAAGAATTGACCTCGCCAACCGACATCGCTCACCACGTCAGCCAGAGTGTCGAGGCAGCACTTCATCCCAAACATATTCAGGTGTTCTATCGGGCGCCCAATTCAACCGCACTGACGCTTGGGTATTCATCTGGTAGCAATTCAAAGAAACTGTATATTCCAGATTCGGCCCGGATATTGAGTCTGATGGAAGGCCATTCCACGGTGCGTGAATTCCCTTTTCCAGCCTCAATTCGACTCCCGGCCTGGGAACAGGCGTGGCTGGAAGATTTGCAGGTTACGTTGTTGGTACCAATGAATGGCCCGGATGGAATGCTGGTCGGGCTGCTGATGCTTGGAGAAAAAAAATCTGAGCAACCCTACACCTACACCGATCAGCGATTGCTCCAAACCCTGGCGCAGCACATGGCAAGCGTGTATCAAATCGAGTGGCTCAAACACAAAGTTGACCAGGAACAAACCCTCAACCGGGAAGTGCTTTCCCGCCTGGAACAAAATCAGGTCAACCTGTTGAAAGAATGCCCAACCTGCGGTGACTGTTATGATTTTTCGGATCAGCTTTGCCCCAAAGATGGTGCGACGTTGGTCTCGACGGTGCCAGTCGAACGCAGGATTGACGGCCAGTACCGGCTCGAACGCCGGCTTGGAAAAGGTGGAATGGGCGCCGTGTATCAGGCAACGGATTTAAGATTAGCCCGGTCAGTTGCCGTGAAAGTGATGACCACCAGCGCACTCGGAGGCGATGCGGCGTTACGCCAGTTTGAACGCGAAGCCCGTGCCGCAGCCCGTCTCAATCACCCAAATATCGTCACGGTGCATACTTCTGGATTGATTGGCAGTACCGGAGCCTATCTGGTCATGGAACTGATTGAGGGAAGAACGCTCCGTGAGGAATTAACCCAGAGCGGGCAAATTGATCCAAACACTGTGGCCGAATGGGTTGATCAACTGCTGGAAGGATTAAAGGCGGCCCACGAAGCTGGGGTCATTCATCGTGATTTGAAACCCGAGAACATTTTCCTGGCTCAAACCCGCTCGGGGAAAGCCCAGGTCAAGCTTCTGGATTTTGGACTGGCAAAATTTCGGTTGATGAATACAACTGACCCCAGCAGCCTGACAACACCAGGGATGGTGATGGGCACGTTTGGGTATATGTCGCCCGAACAACTCACCGGCGGTGCCACCGACGAACGAACCGATATTTTTTCAGTTGGCGTGTTGATTGTCGAAGTGCTCACCGGTCGCCGTCCGTTTGAAGGCAAAAACTACCCGGAATTGCTCAATTCGGTGCTTCGTTCAACCTACCATCTGCCAGGAAACAAAGCTGAAAACAAACCACTTGACGCTGTTTTACAACGGTGTTTCGCCAAAGACCCGGTACACCGCTTTTCGAGCGTCGCCGAACTTCAGACAGCAGTTATTCCAGCGATCCGGAAATCCTCAATTCTGCGCACACCATCTTCTCTGAGGGATCAAAACACCGATAGTTTCGGCTAAGACCAATTCGGGTTCCGGGTTCCGGGTTTTTGAATTTATGTCTTTTATGTCCCTTTGGTCCTTTTCTGAAACCCGGAACCCGGAACCTTGACCCCCTAATTGGTTATTTGACTGAAAGCGTCCCGGACACGGCTTCCCCCACGTTTCCGGCTGCATCCGTCGCCATTATCTTGACCTTGCCGGTTTTGGTTTTGGGAACGGTTGCCGGAACAGTCCAGGTAAACGACTGAGTACTGCCTGGCAAGCCTGCCACAACCGTGGTTGAAAACGTGGTTCCATCCACGGCAAATGATAGCGTGTGGCCAGTCACAGCCGTGTTGTCGCTTGATTGCCACCCAATCAGAACCGTCGGGTCTTTTTTCCGCTTAATTTTGGTTTTCGAGAGCGTCACGCTTGAAACCGTTGGCGCGACCGAATCGGCACCCATCGACACAACGGTGAACGTTCCGGATTGTCCCTGACCGATATTCCCTGCCGCGTCAATCGCTTCGACCAGTATCTGGCCTCCACTGACTGCATCACCGGTTGTCAATTGAACAGCAAAACTAACGGCATTGCCTGGCAGTCCTGATGCGACAGTGTCAGTAAAGCTGGAACCGTTTCGGGTTCCGGAAAACTTCACGCTTTGCTCAACCACACCAACATTGTCGGTTGCCGTCCAGGAAACTGGCACCTGGGCGCCGGCTGATGAAACAAAGGTCGCACCAGCTCTCGGTTCAGCGACGGTCACCACGGGTTTCACCTGATCAGTGCTCTGGGTTGTGATTCTGAAATTCGCCGGTGTCACCGCTTGAGCCGTCAACAGTGCCCCATTGGTAGCCGTGAGCCGGATACGGCCCGCGTCAGTTCGTAAGGTGGCCGGAATTCGGTACTCAAAGCTTTGCGTCGTTCCCGATAATCCAACCACCAGACTGGTCGCAAATGTACTTCCACCGTCAGTCGATAAAGCCAGATCGTGCGATACCACACCACCTTTGTCCGATGAAGTCCAGGTGATCGTAAGGCTGCTGCCCGTGGGAAAGGTTTCGCCACCCTTTGGAAAACTCAGTTCCGCAACTGGTGGATCAACCGTCACAGATGGAAGTGTAATGTAGCCAATAAAGCCGTTGCGGTCAGAACTCGACTGGCGACCTTCTTCGCCACCATCGCCGTCTCCATCGCCGTCTCCATCACCGTCTCCATCGCCATCATCGTCGTCCTCGTCATCATCGTCCTCGTCATCATCGTCATCATCGTCCTCGTCATCATCGTCCTCGTCACCATCCTCCTCCCCATCCCCATCGAAGTCGGTGCTGTCTTCTTCACCGTCACCGTCGAAATCCTGGTCATCACTTTCAAGCGTGATAAAACTGCCGAGCGGTAATCTGCCGCTAAAGTCTCCCGACATCAGCAACTGACCAGTTACCGGGTGAAGTGTCGCGTTTATTGGTTCAACCAGTAATGAGGTATTCACATTGCGGCCAATTAAATTCAAGCTCAAGTTGTTGGTACCGGCGACCTGTTTGACAAACTGAAAGACGCCCGCGGCATTGTAAGCCGCGACAAACATACCTGCATTTGGAGAAACCAGCGAGATTGGAGCCGGGCCTTCCGTACCAAAATCAGCTTCCCCCACAAGCGTTCCGATGACATAGACAGTGCCTGCTGTGTCAGTCATCACTCGACTTGCCCGCGTGTATCTGGTTTTGCCAAACTCCCGGACAAACAGGAGCGTGCCTTCAGCACTATATTTCGCCAGAAATCCCGAAGCACCAGTGGCAGAACTTTCCAATGAAATGTTCCCAAAGTCAGCCCGGGTTAAATATCCGCCGGTCACGTAAAACTCACCCGTGTTTGTGGCGGCAATATCAAATCCGATGACGGCGCCTTTGATCTGCCGGGCAAACCGGCATTGCCCATCTGTGCTGTACTTTGCGATATAGGTATTCTCACCCAAATTGTCAGTGTTGGTGAAACTGGTTGGCCCAGGCTGAGTTGGAAAGGTCACAGGGCCTCCCACAAAATTACCAACCGCATACAGATTGTCAGCCCTGTCTATCGTCAGCCCCAGAATCCCAATGTGGTCAGTCCCACTCACACTTGAAACCCATACTGGTTCGCCGGTTTGTTGATTGAGTCGGGCAATCACAACCCCAGCCAGGGAACTCCGTTGTACCGGGCTTCCGAGAAATTGAGTACCGGCTGAGGTTCCACACACGTATGGATTCCCCTGCTGATCCAGCACAATATCAACAATTCCGTTAATTCCAGAATTTAATGAATCTGTGGACTGTGGGCTGCCTGTGTTTCCACCTCTGGCCCAGAGCAATGTGCCATCACTCGAATATTTGACGAGAAACGATTCGGTGTTGACGCCATCTCCGGAATCCGACAAGGTCGCCACCTCCTGCCCGGCTTCATTCTCAAAAGACACCTGGGAAACAAACCCGCCTCCCACATAGCAATTGCCGCTTGTATCCACCGTGATGGCCAACCCACCCTCAAGTGACAGTCCTTGCCCAATGGAATCAGAGCCATTGCCGACGCGTGCCCACAGGCATTTTCGATCCGGGCTAAATTTCGCCACAAAGAAATCATAATCCTGGGTCGCTTTGAGTCGGGTTGGAAGCGGCGTCGTGTTGAAATAAACAGCGTTTTGAAAGCCTCCGGTCACATACAGATTGCCGGCGGTGTCAATTACCGTGCCGCCGATTTGGGTGACGCCGCTGCCGCCAATTTCAAACGATGCGTCAAATTCCGGAACGGCAGTGCCCTGTCGAGCCGTTGCACTTGACGAGGTGGCACCTTCCTTCACACCCGAAACGGAGAAATTCCCAACTCGCGCCATACCAACGGCTAGAGTAAACACAATGACGGAAAAGGCCCCTTTGGCCGCCAGTATCCCGACACCGCTTTTAAGATTCAGACCACCAGCCAGAAAAATCGCCCCAACCAACCCTCCGGAAATCAATATCAGGGACAATGCAGTTGAACCAGTTGCCCGCCCCTGGTTTTCAATTCGCGCATTTTTGGCCGCCATCCGTTCAAATGAGTCGCCGTACCGGGGACTGCCATAAAATTGAGCTTCATTTCGGAACTGGGCAATCCCCTTGAATCCCGGCCTTAAACCATCGTCTGAAGAGGGACCTACAACACTACCAGCTCCTGCATTCACTGTGGATTCAAATACTCCCAACAACCCGGCAATTCCTAAAAACAGAACGGTTAAACAGATCCCAATCATTCTTTTCGACATACTGTAGCTCCTTCATCAATAGCAGGTATAGAAACTATGCACATACCAACGGAATCAACTGTTCGGGAAACTCATCCGGTTTAATCCGGCAGCCAATCCGAGGACTATCACTCCACAGAAACATAATTTTGGAAAAGCATCTGGAAAACGAACATACAGGCTTGTCTGGTTGGAAAGCGCAACATCGGCAAGGGCAATATCTTCCTGCCACCAGGGAATTGGTTGAGTAATTTGCCCGAAGCGATCAATAAAACAGGTCAGACCAGTGTTGGTGCAGCGAACAATTGACCGACGGGTTTCAATCGCCCTGAGCGTCGTGAACGCCGCAATCTGGTATTCACCGTGCGATTGTGAAAACCAGGCGTCATTGCTGAGTAGCGTGATGACCTGGGCGCCGTTCCGAACAAACTCCACCATCAACGACGGGTAGAAATGTTCATAACAAATCGGAGTTGCTACCGTAACCTGACGGCCTTGCCGGGGTTGGAAAGAAAACACCATTGGTCTGGTGCCAACTCCAAATTCCTCGTTCCAGTTCAGATCAATGGCGAACTTTGAAAGTAGTGGAAACCGGTTTGAAAATGGCACTTGCTCAGCAAACGGCATCAATTTGCGTTTGCGATAGGGCTCGGACGGGTGAATCGAGACCTGGCCGGATTCGGTCGTAACTGGGGCCAGCAAAATGGCGACATTAAAGGTTTCAAAGTTCTTTTTCGGGTTTTCTAACCGGGGTGGGCGGACTGCATCTGGTCCGAATGTTCGAACCTCCAGGGTGCCGGTCACCACCGGCACCCGCCATCGAGCGACATTGCGAAAGACAAATTCACGGGCGAGTTCGTCTTGCAGAAGCGGCAATGGAATCGCAACCTCCGGCCAGACAACCAGATCTGGCTTTTCGGGTTTGGCATTCAGTTCCTGATTGGTCAGAGAAACAATGCTGCCCACGACTTTTTGACGAATTTCAGGCGACGACTTCTGCCAGGGGTCAATATTTGGCTGAACCGCCATCACTCGTATTGACTGGCCTCCAGCCGATTGGTCGAGTTGTGAAAAAACAAATGCTGAATAGAGCAACGGCGGAACAAACATCAGGGCTGCAATCAGCGCCAACCGCCGACGCAATGAAGAATTGAGAATTGAGAATGAAGAATGAAGAATTGAGTGAGCAACTTCCCTGCCCAAACCCGGAACTCGATCTTCAGTTTCTATACCCTGAACCCTGAACCCTGAACCCTGAACCC
>CAZXCE010000323.1:0-9321 GCA_964639175.1 uncultured Clostridia bacterium | reverse complement strand
CGGCAAAGTCCTCCGCCATCGGTTCCAATCCACAAGGTGTGGATGCCTTCAGGTGATACGGTTTCGAGAAAACACACCACAACGTTGCTCGGGAACCCAGAGCGGGTATCAAAAATCTGCCAGGCGCCATCTTTGAAGCAGCCGATGCCACCGCCAGAGGTGCCTATCCAGAGGACCTGTTTTCCATCTGCCGATATTGTTTCTAACAATGTCCGAATTGTATTTGAAGGAAGACCGTCTCTGGTTGTGAAGACGCTCCATTGATTGTCCTGAAATCGAGCCAGTCCACCGCTGGTGGCTACCCAAAGGCTTTGTTTCCCTGTTAAATCAGTGGTTTCGACAATTTTGGAAACCGTGTTATGGGGTAGCCCAGATGTCTCAGTGACCGTTTTCCAGGTTCCATTGGCTTCAAGCCAGGCCAGTCCGCCGTTGGTTCCGACGCAAATGGTTTTCTGCCCCGTGCTGAGGGTGATTTCAGCGAGCGTTAAAATCGTGTTGTTCGGTAATCCGGTTGATTTTGAATGGAGCGTCGGTTGACCGTTTTCAAAAGCTACCAGGCCATCGCGTGTTCCAACCCAGAGAATGGATTTGCCATTCTGACTGGTTTCAAGCAAACACCGAACCTGGGAATTGGGCAACCCGGTTGCGGTATCAATTGTTTTCCAGAAGCCATTGGAGAGTTGAGACAGCCCCCCGGCATTGGTACCAAACCACAAACTCCCATCTGAGGCGGCCAAAACAGCTCGCACATAGTTTGAAACCGTCCGATTGGGCATATTGACCAGCGTCCAGGTGCGTCCGTTATAGTACGCCGCTCCATCCTGTGTTCCCGCCCAGAGATACCCTTTCCGATCAACCGCCAGCGCCATAATCGAATTTTGCGGCAGCCCGTCGCGATCTGTGTAATTGTAAAAAACGGGTCGTGGGGAAAACGGTAACTCAGATTGGCCTGAGTTTTTCTGCTCGACTCCTGATATCTGACCCGGCAAATTCTGACGGGTTGGAAGCGGAGAAATCAGTTGGGTTCGTTTGCCGCCAGATGGTACACCTCGACCTGGCGTTGACGGGTATGTCAGGCCAGGACTCACCATCAAACTGAGCAGGAAAAGACAACCAATGGAAACAAGTCGAAGCGGCATGGTAGAGAGGTGAGACGGGTTTGGACTTGGGCTGGCAGGGGGAAGCCACAAGCCAATTATGAATGAGAAATAGGGAATTATGAAAGAATGAAAAAAATGAGCCTCTCATCTTTGACTTGCTCAAAAAAATAATTCTGATTAAAGTGATTCCCATCAACGATTTGAAAGCTCCGGTAAAAATAACTTCACCAGCCAAAGCCTGAACTTAAAACTTCAGCCGTTTTTGACGGTTTAAAAGATGAGTGTCGGGTTGACCAACTTCCAGTTGTGGAGGTGCCAGGATGAAACAGTGGAAGGCTTTTCTCACGCTCAGTTGTGTTTTTGTAATGATAGGAATATTCAGCGGGGTTGATTATTCGATTGCTGCTCAGGAACGACCCCGGATTCCTCCTCCATTTGCCAACAATGGTATCAGACCAGATGTTTTGAACCTTGCAGCCAGTGCAATGGAGGCTCTCCGATGAGGTTTTCTAACGAGTTACAGAAATTTCTCGCCGTAATGATCCTGACTGGAATGTGCGGCTGGTCAACGGTTCCAGCACTTTCCCAAACAAACTCCGCAAAGACACAAAAGACCAAAAAGAAAAAAGTGGTTCCATCAGACGAGTATTCTGACCCCGAAACCGACCGCGCTTTCCAACTTGAAGAAGATGCTGATTTGGTTGTAGGTGTAGGAAGACACCGAATTTGGGTAAGTCGCCCAGAAAAGCCGACTGAAAACGCCCTCAGTGAAGAGTATCTCATTGCCGCTTTGCCATTTCTCGACTTAAAGAAAAAGGATCTGGTGGTCGTTGTTTTCGATAAGACGATGATCGGAGACTATTATGGTTTTCGACTCAAAGACGTGATGGACCGATTAGAGAAAGCCTTTCTGGAGAATGGTTTTAAGAAAATTGTCTTTCAACAGGGAACGGCTACGGGAAGACCAATCTTGCGGGAAATAGAGCGCAAGCCATGAAAATTCATCATCTTTCTGGCAAGATGCGAAAGCTTTCAAAACCTGCAAATCCACTCGAAAGGAATCAACACCCGCATGACGGCTCCGTTTCGCAAAAGTTTTCTGGCTGGTTGGGGAGATATGGACTTTAACGCGCACATGCGCAACACCTCGTACCTTGACCGTTCAGGCGATGTCCGAATGATGTACTTTCAGGAACACGGTTTTCCGATGAGCGAATTTGCCCGCTTGCGGATTGGCCCGGTAATTCTGCGCGATGAAATTGAATACTTCCGTGAGTTGCATCTTCTTGATCCTTTTGATGTTACTCTGACGCTCTCGGCACTGACACCTGATTCTTCACGATTTCGGCTCCGGAATGAATTTTTTCGTCAAGATGGAAAAATGTGCGCTCGGGTGACCAGTCACGGCGGCTGGCTGGACCTGGCGACCCGGAAATTGACCATTCCGCCAGCCGAACTCATTGAAGCGATTCGGGCGATTGCTCACACTGAAGATTTTGCCGAACTCTAATTTGTTCTGTTTCTTCAAGGGATTGAGCCCAAACTCGAAGTAATCTTCTGGAAAATGATAAATTACTGTGTTATAGGAAGGTGATCCGTGATGCAAATCCACACACTTTCATCGTTGAGGACATCCTATGCCACACTTTTTCCAGGTTACTCCGCGTGTTCCAGTCACCGACCTTCGCCGCACGATTGATTTTTACACTCAAGTTCTTGGATTTACTGAAGATGTTGTCTGGCCCGAAGATCAACCAACCTTCTGCATCCTGACCCGTGATACTGTGAGCCTCGGCTTTTTTGTGCCCGATGGTTGCCGGTCAGATACCAAACCAGGGATGTGTGATCTGTATATCGAAGTTGACGGCGCGCACGAACTCCACACCGAACTCAAAGACAAACTCACGATTGAATGGGGGCCGGAAGTTTATGCTTATGGCCGCCGGGAATTTGCCTTCCGGGATCCAGACGGCTACCTGATGATCGTGACCGAAGAAACCGACGACCCGCCAACCTGTCAGGTGGACTGAAAAAGCCAGGGCTGAGGGCAATCGAAGGGATGAGGGATGAAAGAAAACCAGTTCTTCAGCCCTCATCCTTGAGCCCTGGTTTTTCAGCCCCATCTTCAAACCAGTGGGAAGTTTAATGATTGAGCCGAAATACGTTTACCCAGGAAAAACTGAAGCGGAATATGTGTTCTTAACGCCCATGATTTTTCATTATGGAGTGCGTTGGGGAACGCAAAATAGAGTAAATCTGAACCAAATACATAGCCCCGTCTGACTAGCAGCGTGGTTAAACTGCGGGAAACTTCATAGTTATCACCCGGCCAGCCGCTGTCGATATAAAGCTGGATTTTTCGTTTTTCTTCAGTGGCTACCCGCTCCATAAAGTTGTCTTTGTAGCCAAATGTGCTGGACAAACAGGCGGCTTTTCCAAAGACATGTGGATATTCCCAGCCCAGAAAAAACGAAACTACCCCGCCCAATGAAGATCCCATCACCGCTGTATGTTCCGGCCCCGACAGGGTTCGACACTGGATGTCAATGGCAGGTTTAAGCGTTTCAACCAGGAACTTTCCATAGGCTTCATACCCAGGCTGGGTGTACTCCTCCATCCGGTCATTTGGAGAAATGCCAACAATGATGCACTTGTTGATGGCATTCATAGCGTCAAGCAACATCATGGTCTCTGCCATTTCCCAGGTCTGGCCAATAAATGCCTCTTCAGGAAAAAACAAGTTGTGCCCATCGTGCATATACAGGACCGAAAAGCGCTTCATCGAGTTTTCGTCATATCCAGGGGGCACATAAAACCGGACCCGATGGGCTTTACTCCCGGTGCCAATCACGGCTGGTTCAGAAATCCGTCCGTGCCAGGGAGCAAAAAAGTGAGGATAGATTTCCTTCCGTTTATTGGGAACAATGGCCAGATAGTTGCTTCCTTGTGCCCAGGTGACTTCTGACCCTTTCAGAATACAGGGTTTGAAGTAAAAGTAGGTTCGATCCGTCGTAATTTCAAATTCGACTCGGTTCTTTCCGCGTGGCTGTTCAGCCGGATAAATATTTCGATCCCAATCGGCATCAGTGCGCAGTACCATTCGACCGGATTCAAGAGGATAGTGAACCACAATGACCATTTTGGCAGGCATAAAAACCTTTTTGAATGAAGAATTTAGAATGAAGAATTTAGAATGAAGAATGAAGAATGAAGAATGTGCCTGGTACTTGGTGCTTAGCGCTTTGGAACCAATACCCTCTAAGAACTAAGAACCAAGAACCAAGAACCAAGAACCAGTTTTTCTTCATTCTTCATTTGGCTGCAATGCATCGCACCGTATCACGGGCGATCAACAGTTCCTCGTTGGTTGGGATGACATAGGCCGCGAGTCGGGCATTGTTGGATGAAATTCGACCTTCGGCGCCACCAACGATGGTGGCATTCAGTTCAGGATCAAGCGTAAGGCCGACAAACTCCAGCCCGGTGCAGATGCGATTGCGAATCGTGGCCGAATTTTCCCCAATTCCACCAGTAAAGACAATTGCATCCGCGCCTCCCATGGCAACCAGATAGCTGCCAATGTATTTCCGGACTCGATAACAGAAGATCTCGATTGCCAGCCGGGCCCGGCGGTCATTGTTTTCGCGTTCTTCGTCCAGCAATTCGCGCATATCGTTGGTCAGGCCGGAAATTCCAAGCAGACCGGAATGGCGGTTGAGAACTGCGTCAACTTCACTGACCGAAAGCCCTTCTTTAGCAGATAAGAATTCAATAATTGCCGGATCCAGGTCACCAGAGCGGGTACCCATCACCAAACCTTCGAGCGGTGTAAAGCCCATAGAGGTATCCACAGATTTACCTTCGTGGATGGCGGTGATGGAACAGCCATTTCCCAAATGGAGCGCCACGATATTGACCTGTTCGCGCTCGATCCCGAGCAATTGCCGATACCGATAAGCGACAAACCGGCAGGACGTTCCGTGAAACCCATATCGGCGAACCCGATGCCGCCGGTAAAATTGATAGGGAACTGCATACAGATAGGCATAATCCGGGAGCGTTTGATGAAACGCCGTGTCAAACACCGCCACCTGCGGAATTCCTTTTCCCAAGACATCCCGAACCGCTGCGATCCCCTTGAGATTGGCCGGGTTATGGAGTGGTGCCAACTCAATGCACTCTTCTATTTTTCGAAGCACGTCATCGGAAATTCTGACCGATTCGTGGAAATAGTCTCCACCGTGAACCACCCGATTTCCAACCGCGTGGACATCGCCTAAGGTTGAAATATCAGGAATTGCAGCTTCATCCGAACACAACCAGCGCAAGATCCATTCAACCGCAGTTTTATGGTTTCTGACTGGGAGTGTTTGACGTTCACTTTCCCGGCCTGTGACTCGAGTTGTAATGATTGCTTCGCCGCCGATGCGTTCGATGACGCCCTGGGCAAGTTTTCGATCCTGATTGGCGGCAATCAAATCCAGATCAGTTTCAATCAGTTGAAACTTGACGGATGAACTGCCGCAGTTCAAAACCAAGATATTCATGATACAAATCCTGAAAATAAAGTGGGGGGAACTAAAATGGTGCCCACCAAACATATCAGGAAAAATTGCAGGTGGCGAGTCACACCGTTGCCGATACACAAGCCTATGATTTCAATCTCAACTGTTATTTTCGATTATGGAAATGTCCTTTGCCAGCCACAACCATTTGAAATACTTCAGGAAATGGCCAGTTTGTGCGGTATTCCAACCCCACAGTTCCAGGCCAGCTATTACCAGTTTCGACACCAGTATGATCTTGGGGTCCTGGATGGAAGCGGATACTGGCAAGCCTTTGGTTCTGTCGCCGGATTTCAAATTCCAGAATCAACAATCAATCAATTGATTGAGCTTGACAACCAAAGCTGGGCCCAACCGAACTGGCCAATGATAGAGTGGGTAACACGGCTGCAGACCGCCGGGATTCAAACCGCAATTCTGTCAAATATGCCGGTTGATATGCGGCGCGAGCTTTCCAGCCTGTGTCACTGGCTGCCGAAATGTGATGTGGAGGTCTTTTCGTGTGAGTTGGGAATCGCCAAACCTGACCTAGCTATTTTTGAGCATTGCCTGGGTCATCTGCGGGTTGTTCCCAAAGAAGCTCTGTTTCTTGATGATCGCCTGGAAAATGTCAAAGCCGCGCAGGCACTGGGCCTGCACGGCCTTGTTTTTGAATCGGTTGAACTGCTCGGGGCAGAACTGGCAGGCCAGTTTCACTTACCACCAGTTCTTTCAAAATAAGGAGCAACCCTGAGTCAATCTTCGATTTCTGCCGCTGGCGCAAACTCAATCAATCGGCTGCGAGGGTCAAAACTGACTCGAAATGGTCGCAGGGCATCACGTCCAAAGAGGACTGGTGTGTCTCCGGGAACATTTTCCAGAAGATCAGTTGGAATTTTGTCAAGGACCATTGATTCCAGCCAGACGGTGGCGGGTTGAATGCGATGGACCAGAAAACCGCCGCCCGTGATGTCATTGAGCGTGGTGGTTCTTCGTTGCGATGTCATATTGATCCCCAATCGGCTGGCGGCGGTGGATGACACGGCCAACCCAAACCGTCCACCAGTATCAAGCAAGGCCGTGACCTTCCCATTGAGTTGAACAAATGGGCGGCGACCCTGTGGGTCTGATACCCAGCGCACAATTGCCCCTTCCGCCGGCGACTGACGATTTCGCAATGATTCAGAAATTGGATCCAGCGCACCAAGCCGGCGATTCGGGAAATCCAGCACAAACCCAAGCGGTTGAAATGCCTCGGTTGGATCCAAAATCCCATCAACCCCAGCGGGCAGTGATGTGGTCACTGCCACCCGGCCACGGTTAGGAAGCGGATTGTCAATTCCTCCAATAGCCAGCCGTTGGAGAATCGCTTCTTCTGTTCGAATGGACCCCGAATTTCCTGGACCTTGAATTGCCAGCGTTTTCCCGGTTGCCTGAACTCGCGCCTGACCCGCCACGGATCTGGAAATCAAGGTCAACCCGGCACCGGTGTCAATCAAGAAAATAAAAGGCCCACGATCATTAATCCAGGTTTTGATTTGGAGACCCCGGCTGTCATCTTCGCGAAATTCAACCGGGGCTGGAAAAGGGATAGCACGGGAGGTTGATCTGGTTGAGGCCCGGCGCGGCGTTTCAGCCAGTACTGACGGCTGTTTGGTAGGAAACTGCACCAGAACCAAAAGTACCGTTACCAACCCGGACAAAAGCAAGGTACCTTTCAGTGGATGATTCATAGTAATATCAGTGTGTCGTCAATGGTCAGTTGTCAGTCATTCGCCAAGCTTATTTGATGGAACTCTTTGACTGTTCTTTTAATACAAATATTCTGTTGCAAAGTGATATAAACCCCAGGGGGTTTGATTCAAAATTGACGGGGCTGAAACAACCAGGGCTGAAGAAGTTGGGCTGAAGAACTGGTTTTATTTCATCCCTCATCCCTTCGATTGCCCCAAGCCCTGATCCTTCAGCCCTGATGGTTAGTTCCGTTTGCGGAGGCCATAGGTGTAAAGGGCTGAGCCCCCACCACCGGCCAGGGCCCCAATGGCCGCACCTTTCTTCCCACCAGCCAGCCCACCAATGGCGGCGCCGACGCCCGTTCCGATGCCAACCGTCAAAATGTCACGGTGGCGATTCCAGAACGAAGGTTTGCGTTGCGGAGCTTCTGAATAGGTGTAATAGGTTCGTTGAGCCCCCGAAGATGAGACACGACGGGTTCGGGTAGTGGTTCGACGCGTCACGGGCTGTGGTTCCTCAACATATTGAACCGGAGCAACTTGTGCCCCTTGCACTGGAACCAGTTGATAGGTCATACCCGGCTGAAGCTGATCCGGCATAATAATCTGAGGCTGCATTGGATCAGTTGGCTGAGGTACCGGTTGAGATGGTGTGGTCGGTGCCGCCGCAGTTTGCGCTGGCGCTGGTGCTGGTGTGGTCGGAGTATTTGACCGAGTTGTGAATGCCCCAACGGCACCCCCAAACATTGTCAGTGCTAAACCGGCTGCAAGCAGTTTGCCTTTATCGCTTGTAAACATATTGGATTCTCCTATTTGGTGTTGAAAATATGTCAGAGACATCCCGTGTTAAATTGAGTAAAAGTATATTCCACAGATGGTTAACTGTTCTTTCATTGGAAAGAGCAGTTAGGGTCCAGGTTGCTTCTGTGGAATGTGTTTGATGGGATACTCTATAACAAGCGGTGTGCCAAACCTGCTGCTGGATAAATAGTAGTTGCCGGATTGCTATAAAAATCCAGTTTTGGAAACCGAAAAGTCAGTTTTAGCGGAAAATTTGAGAGGGGAAAGAAAAGAGTCCTGCACGATATGGTGTAGTCAATGGCGCATATCCATTAAAAAAGTGAGTCGCGACTCGCGACCCACGACTCACGACTTTGCGCTACTCATCTTCGAGCAAAGCGCGGATTTCTTCCGGTGACAGGTGCTGGATTTCGGCCAGGAGTTCTGCTGCTTCTTCACTATCAGTTTGGGAAAGCTGATAGTCGGCGATAGCTGAAGTCATGCTATCAATGGTTGGGGCGTCAAACAGGATTCGAAGTGGGAGTTCAACCCCAAACTGTTCGCGGATTTGAGAGGCGAGCCGGGTTAAAAGCAAGGAATGTCCGCCCAGTTCAAAGAAATTGTCATACACGCCGATTTGCTCAATTTTGAGGAGTTTGCTCCAGAGTTCGACCAGTTCTTCTTCAATCGGGGTGCGGGCAGCCACATAATTTCCGGCCTGGACCGGACGCAACAGGTTTTGACCCAGGAGCGCCCGCTGGTCAATTTTGCCGCTGACGGTGAGTGGAAGGCTATCAAGCGGAGTAATCACTGCCGGGAGCATGTATTCGGGTAACCGTTCTTTTAAATAGGCAGTTAAGGCTGGCAGGACGGCATCTCCAGGTATCATCTGGTCAAGCACCACAAATGACACCAGTCGGGCTTCACCCGTCGAAGATTTGTCAGCTAACACAACTGCTTTCAACACACCCTGCACGCTCTGCATCACGGCTTCGATTTCACCTAATTCAATGCGGAAGCCACGGATTTTCACCTGATTGTCAATGCGTCCAAGAAATTCCAGCGTGCCATCTTCAAGCCAGCGACCAAGATCGCCCGTCCGATATAAAGACCGGGTTCCGGGCTTTAAAACCGGGGTTCCGGGTTCCGGGTTCCGGGTTCCGG
>CAZXCE010000322.1:0-9364 GCA_964639175.1 uncultured Clostridia bacterium | reverse complement strand
CCGAGCGGCAAACTCTGGAGTGAGGGCCCGCCGGGCGATAATGCCCAAATACCCGCCGCGTTTAGAGATTACGGGATCAAGGGAGTAGGTTCGGGCCAACAGATGAAAATCAGCCTGTTCCTCTGTGACCTGAAAGAAAATCTCCAGTGCTGTCTCTTCATCAGCCACCACACATTGAGATAATTCAACCTGGTCATATTGTTTCCGATGGAAAGCAAGAAACTGGCTGACTTCGGCATCGGTAATCACATATGCCGGCAATTTTTTCCGTAAAAGTTGAGTTTCTAAGAGTGTTTCGATTTGCTCCTGAGTTATGTGTTTATTGTTTAGCCATTGGAAATAATCTGTCGTCTGATATAAGCCTTTTTCGCTTCGGAACTCGATGAGTTCCGATTCGAGCTCCTGGTCGGAAACAGTGAGTCCAAGGAGTTTACTTTCCTGCCGAATCAACAGGTCTTCTCCCATTTTCTTCAAAATCGACAAACTGTCCTTCCATTGTAATTGAACCACCAGGTCACACAGGGTGAGTTGGTGGTCCCCAAGACTCATGATTTGAGTTTTCAGAGCCTCTTCAATCTTGGGAAACGACGGGGTTGGATGACTTTTTCCGTTCACTTGAAACCTCTAGATTTTGTTGAAGGCCAGGTTCGGATAGCTCATTACGGTTTGGTGGAGCGTGAAACGTCTCAAAATCAAGGGGTTGTGCAAATCCTATTGTTTTGTAATCGAATCTAAAAAAACTTCTGAGAGTGTTTTCTGTTCAATCAAAAGCTGAATGCGGCCTTCAAGACCATATTTGAGGACACGGGGTTCGGTGCCAATCTTTCTGCCGAGCGCAATCCGAACCGTATAAGCCAGTTCTCCCTGTTGAGAAGCACGAGTGTCAACCGAAATAGATTCAACAGCCCCTTCAAGGTAGCCTGAGTATGTGGGATAGCCATTCAAAAAAATCCGGGCGGCAAGCCCCTCATAGAGGAATCTTGAATCTTTGGCCGGAATCGAGGTCTCAAAGGCGAAATGGGTGTCAGATGGATAGATAGTAACCAGTTTTTCTCCTGCAACGACCGTCGTACCTGCTTGACCGATAAAGTCGACCACCACCCCGTCGACAGGAGAAACGATTTTGCTTTTTTCAATATCTGATTGAATCCTTTTTATGTTTGTCTGGAGAGCTATAACATTCGTCAGAAGGATTGTAATATGGGAATCAGGAGCAAGTGACAACCGGGCCTGCCGGAGTTCTTCTTGAGCCAGCAGGAGACGTCCTGCCAAACTCTGTAACTCAGCTTTCAAATCGCTGGGATCAAGAACGGCCAGGAGTTCTCCGGCATGAATTGAGTCCCCGGCTTCTTTCTTCACAACCTGAATTTTCCCGGTCCTTTCAGATTCAACTTGGTATACTTGAGACGGCACGATTTTGCCACCTGCCTCAAGCGGCAAGTCAAGCGGAAACGTCACCGAAAAAACAATGGTCAAACCAATTAATACAGCAATGGTATACAAAACAGCGCGTGATACGGGGGATGGTAACTCCTGGTAGAATTCTTCTCCGGTCATGTAAAACTCTGTACGGTTCACGGTTCCTGAACCGCTCCTCCCTCGTAAGTTTAAATTGCCTCGCCAGTTCTTTAGAATCTGCCAGTGAGACGTGTGGTGGTGCCGTAACCCCAGACTAATGCCATTGAATAACGGCTTTCCGCCGTCTGGCTTCAAGCCATTGATGAGCTAGCAGCCTGCGAACAATGCCCTCAGTCTCGGCATTGAACGTGGGAGGTTCAATTGAAAAAATTTGAACGATTTCATAAGTGTCTCCTGACTGGAAGGGGCCTACAAGCATTCCAGGGGTTGCACTTCCAAACAAAGATTTTTGATCCTCGCGAATTTCAAACTCATAGAGCTTCCGTACTAATTGACTGTTCATATCGGGACAGATGGCCATCTGCTCCAGAATAGAATGAAAAAAATCTTGGGTTTTTTCAATTCTCGATTTCAAATCGATTATGGTACCCAGATCCCGACAAGATACCTTACCAACCAGATACCTGGTGAAATCGGCTTGATGAGTCAAAAAATACTCCTTTTCCTGACCCAAAACTATTTCCCGTAACATTCGTTCGGTAACGATTTGGCGGCACAGGTCCTTTTCGACATCAGCAAGGCTTCTTCCACGTTCCTTGAGAAATTGATTCACGGCATCAATAGTCATCAACCGATGTTGTTGTTGCCACTCGACCATCTTGGAGTCGAGTTCTTCATCTGATACCTCGCGACTCACAAATTTTCCCGAGCGTTGATTAAAAAATTCGTTGGTTAAAATACCTTCCTCAATAACAGCTTCGGTGATTCTCTTATCACGAAAATAACGGTCCAGGACGGCTAAAACCGTTTCAATATCAATATCAACTGAATCTACAGTGAGTACTGTCCTGGCGTGGGGTGAGGTTGCCTTCCGAAGTAACCAGGGGAGGGGACGATGAGGGCAGTAGGCGATGATAAAACTTCCATGTTCGTCTGAACACAAAACTTCATAATCAATCTCGTCAGTTCCAGACACCTTTTCCCAGAAAAGTTCAATCTTCCAATCTGAATCGAGTTGTGTCAGTTCACGGAAGCGCTCCTGGGCAAGTTCGATCCCGAGATTGGAAATTGACTTCAAAAAATCAAGAATTTGTTCAATGAGCGTTTGGTTTGGATATTGGACGTTACTCATAGCGCTCCGATCCAGAAGTATCCATCTCGATCAGATACTTGCATAGGGCTTCTTCTATCCCGCAGGGAATCTGTGATTCTAACCACCCATACTGACCAGTCGGGTTAATTTCAACAAAAATATACTCTCCATCAGGGCGAACAATGAGGTCAATCGCGCCATAGCACAGCCCCATCTTTTTTACGAGTTGGAGGCACAACTTCTCTAAATCGGGAGGAAGGTGATAGATTGAATAGGGTAATGTCTGCGAATTAACAGCTTTGCGCCAATCGATCTGGCTCCCGACCAGTGCCTGCGATTCGATTTTGACTGCAATCACTCTTTCCCCAATGACTGTAACTCGAAGTTCATAAGCTTTCGGAACAAGTTGCTGAAAGAGGGTCGGGGCATATTGCAATCGACTGAAATAGCCAAGATCCCGCAACGTAACGCGTCGGGTGTAAGCCCCACACAAATCCATTTCAGGATTCTTAGCCGTGGGAGAAGGTATCCTCCCCGAATAAACCCTTTTACAAATGATTTGTCCGGCATGTTTTCTATAAAATGCAGCAAGGGTCTGAGGGTGATTGGTTACAATCGTGTCTGGAATTGTAAATCCAAGTTGGGTCGCCAAACCAAGTTCGTCGGTCTTTTGGACTTCCAAGGTAGACAAATGATGGGGGGTGGTTGGAACCCATTTTGCCTGTAAACCGGCAACTGTTTCTCTCCAAAAATCGACCGTTTCACCCTTTGCCCAATATCTCAAATATGGATTTGAAATCTCTTGATGCAGGTGTCCCTCGCTTGGTCGGCGAAGCCAAACAACCTGGATCGAGGATAAGTCAATGGTTTGGTCTCCTTGATGCAGCCACGTTCTACGTAATCCGTGTGGTGAATACGCTACGGATAAAGCCGTCCCCTGCCCAATTTGGTTTTGGTCTATTCTCAGGAATGGATGCTGTTGTTTTTGCAGCCGTGCTTGAATCCTGTTTGCTGTATCATCTTCTTTGTGTGTAATGATCAGAATCATTCATAAACCCGGCTGAATCCCGCCATTGTTGACGAAGAGAAACCACCGGTCTCCGTTTGGGTTAGGTTTGTAAGTTGGGTTGAACCAGGTTGCCTATAAGGGAGTGATTCACCATTTCCTCAAACCAGAGCGAAGCCCATCTGACATTAATCGTACACGAGCTTTTCATCCAGTGAGCCAAAAACCAGAGATCTGCTTTGACCTCACCATGAGTTCACGCGAAATTTCTCAAGCGACAATAACAGGTTAATCTGAAACCAAACCCGAATTGGTTGCTTTGAGCAAACCCGGATTCGTCAAATTATGGTGTTTGATTTCTTTCTTGGATTTGGGCCTTCAGAACCTTCAGACTGGGGACATTCATCTTGCGTCGGTCTGAATCGCTGACTGCTTGTTCATCAAAAGGGGCACGTGTCCATTTCCCATCAACTTTTTGCATTTGAGTCCCATAGATTTGGGCTTTTCCTTTCGCCCAAAGCCAGCGATCCATACTCGCCGCCGCCAGCCATCGGGCATCTCTCAAATCAGGGTTTAACTCTAGTGCTTTGAGAGCCAGCTCGTGAGCTTGTTTGTACTCGGCGGCTTGCTTCCCATGCTGGAAAATGAGGGCTGCATGATAATAATCGAGAGCAGTTTTAACTTTTCCGTCCTTCACAAATTTCTTTGCTTGCCGTAGCCGATGGGCATCCCGGGGTTCCACCTCGGGGTTTGCTTTTCGTTGTTCGGTTCGGTCAAACTGATCTTCTTCAACCATCAAGGCAAGTTCAGAGTTGGATGGACCAAGGAGTTGACGCCAGTTTTTACGACATTTTTCAACGATTGACTGCCACCTGGGATGGTTGTGAAGGGATTCAAGGTCCAGGTCCTGAGACAGATGCACAATACTGACATAGCCATAATCAACTGCCTGGTCAAGATAAGTAATCGCTGTTTGATCTTTGCAAAGAGCAAGACTGGAAGCCAAATTATAGAACAGATCAGGATCCTTGCTTCCGAGCTGAACGGCTTCAAGAAAATATTTGGCGCTGGTCTGGTAGTTTTTTCGGGAGTACTCTTCCAACCCTAAGGTCTGGTAATAGTTAGGGTTGGTTGCATTTCGATCAATAAACCATTTTCCAGATATTTGTACAAACCCCATTTTCCTTTTTTTGAATTTTTCGGGATCGAAACGAAAACAAACATGAGTCCCAGTTTCATCAATTTCGGATTTGGTGTTGCGGCAGGCTTTTAACATCACCAAAAGAATATCGGCTTCATTTTTGGCAAAGTACTCAAGTTCACCCTCGCCTATCTGGCGAGTCAATTCAGGTGGTAAAACCGTAACCAGGAACTCTCGATAGGCTTTCTGCTCAAGCAACTCAATCCCTTGATAAATAAATGAATCAAGGGATGGATCATTTTCTGAAACGCTTTGAATCAAGGGATGGGCAAAAACAATTGGTTGTCCTTGATAAGATGCAGGGAAAGTGAATAAACTCAACAACATCAACACAATGAAAATATTGCGCATTATAGGTCCTCAAAAAAATTGCGGGTGATCCTCTTTGTCCCAGAAAATATAGGAAGATCCATCAATTTCTTGGAAAAATAGGGCTCTCTGGCAGTTGCCATTGAAATGAGTATTCTGATTAAAACCCGAATCCGTAAGCTGTTAAGCCTCAATTCCTGTTTTTGAACCGATGTTGATTTCCACGGGAAATACCAAAGAGCCAAATTGGGTGATTGGATGGATCCTACCCAAAAACTCAGGTAAGTTTGGTGAGAGGATTCACAACTACTTATTTCATAGAATCAATTGATCCAGATTGTTTTTAGGTTCGATTGGCTGATTTCGCTACGGAATGGAGATCGGAGCGTCAATGCTTTTGTTCCTGCGAGAATCAAAGCCAACGCTCACTCCAATTCATAACACTGATCATTTTCCAGTTTTGAACTGCCAGGCTCACTTCAGCCTGCTACAAAGATGTAAAGAAAATGGTCACCAACCTTTTTGAACACTGAAACCAACGATTAAGAAATAAGCCGTTCTCCTGGTTTCTGGATAGGTTCTCAGAATGAGTGACGGGACCCAGTAGAATGTATTGATGATCACTCACGAATGAAATTCCTGATTCCCAGTTCACTTGTATCACCGCAGAAAAGTTTATTCATCGCGGGTGGCAGTCACTGTTCCGTAGTCATTTTTTCCGTGGTCTGTATCTGTGTTTGTAAAGATCACTCCATATTCGGTTTTGTCCTTGCCGGTACCGGTGTCCGTTATGTTAAACCCAGTCGGTACCAAATAGGTTGGGTCACCTTTGGGGGCACTTGGGCCAATATCTCCATCACCACCGACAATGTGATCGAGGGTGTTTCCAAACAGTTCCTGGGTTCTGGGGGATAAATTTTGGGCCTGAATACGACTCACTTTTTGTTCTCCTTAAGTTTGAATTTGGGTTTAGGGGAGGACTTCCAATCGTGGAAATCCAGTTGGTTCGATTGACCGGTCGAGTGAGGTGAACCAGGTCAACCAAAGAGTTAAAATTCAATCAAATTCCACTTTGGATACTCTCCAAAGATACCTAGACTTAAGCAATCAGGATGCCAAAAGGAAAGAAAAACAAACTCTCAGAGCGATTAATCGCAGGTTTCCCCAGAATTATGCTGAATTTTATTTGAAACTATCCTGCAGTGAGCGATGAAGTACTTGATTGGAAAATACTTAGCTCCTTGCTTACAGCCAATTCTGATTTTGGTTTTTCTGAAACGACCAGTTGAAATTTCCTCAAAGCCACTTGTTTAATTGTTAATTAATTTAAATTATTTTTTAAATCCATTGATCTTCTAAACACATCTACATCGTCTACTGGTTTAAGAAATTTGGTAGATTTCAAACTTAAGTCGGGTTTTTTCGGATTCTGATCAGGGTCTGTAACTTTTTAGAACCTGTAATATATTGAAAAATGAGCAGGTTAAGTAGGTAGCCGGTTTGTGAATGTCTGAGCATCTTGTAAATCGGTAATTTAATTTAATTTTAAATCCAAGATCCGTTCTCTTTAACCAACTGGTTAAACCTTTAACCAATTGGTTAAAATTTCTAATATATTGATTTGTCAGAAGTTATTTGTTTTCTTCAAAAAGTCATTAACCATTTGATGAAAACAGCGAGTTTCAGCAGACCTGGATCAGGAAACAAATTTCTGCGGGGTGGCAGGAGGATCCGTAGGGGGCTGACGCAGGGCTCCTTCACCGACTGTAGCTACACAGTCGGCGAACTGGCACTGACATTGTTTGGGGAGTGGTTTGAGTTCAAGCTCGGTATTGAAAAGATCCAATTCGAATAGAAGGCGTCTGAACATCAGGAACAGGAATGAATTTGCAGTTGCCTGGGGCAGGTGGTTGTCGTGGACTCAGCCAGGTTCTGCAGGTAATCAAGTTTGACCGATGTGGCCAGATGCTTTTAATTGCCGATAGCGTTGAGACTATTTTTTCTGATTGATCGATAGAAGTAGGCTCTCGCGAGCTTTTCCTGTCACACCAGCGTGCGAGCCGATCCGTAGGGCGGTTTGCTGGTTAAACACCTATCAGGCTGCCCATAAAGACAGGACGCAGTTTGGTCCTGCCATCCAGACAGCCTGAACACAGCCGTCGCGTCTTGAATCTTCGATGACTTCAAAACCGTCATCCATGTATTCAACCTGCCAGGTGTCACTGAAGCGCGTATTGAACTGCCGCCCTGGCCAGCAACCGGGTTGAATCAAGCGTTGGTACTGGCGAATCAGCATCACTGATTAACAGCGGAATTTCAGTGCATCCCAATACTGCGGCATCACAGCCTTCCTCGGTTTGAAGCCGTGTAATTACCTTCACAAAAAAGGCGCGGGCTTCATCCGTCAGACGTCCATACACCAGTTCATCAAAAATGTGGTCGTTGATGCGGATGCGTTCTTCCAGGTTTGGAATGCGATAGTCGAGGCCGAGTGGTTCTAATCGGCTCGGATACACCGGGCCTTCCATCAGATATTTCGTGCCGAGAATAGCCAACCGCTTGAACCCGCGTCGGTTGGCTTCGGCACCGACCTCTTCGGCAATGTGCAGCCAGGGAATCGGTGAGGTTTCTTTGAAGAAATCAAGTGCCTGATGGATGGTGTTATCTGGACAAATGGCAAAGTCAGCGCCGGTTTGGGCGACTTTGTGGGTCGAAGAGAGCATCAGGTTGGCGACACCCTGCCAGCTATCAGCGTCAATGCACTTCATATATTCACTGAGTGGGTGGGAATGCAGTGAAACTTGTGGATGTGCGTGGCGACCCATCAATTCTGCCCCTACAAGGCTGATGGTTCGATAACAGAGCGCAGCCCCTTCGGTGCTGCAGGCAACAATTCCAATGTGTTTGGTCATAGGTTTTTAGGCGCGAAATAATGAAGAAGTCGTGAAGTTGTGATTTCCAGTTTTGGTCTGTCAGCGCATTCACTTCTGTGGTTCTAACGATTTCGCTATTTGGCTAACTGTTCAAGAATTTCTGGGCCTGGTTTTTCCATTACATAGATCATCGCCGGGTAGGTTCGTCCACCACGGCTGGTTGAAAGTATTTTCGCAGTTTTTTCGTCCGGGTCAGAGTCAACAACTTCAATTGAAACACGGAGTTGGAGTGGAACGGTAATTTCCGGGTTTGAATCAGACGTCAACAAACTGAGTGGATAAGCGGCTTCAAATACATATCCGCCTGGAACAATTTTGGTCTGGCTGCTGGTTGGTTTGATGACTTCCTGGGTGCTTGAAATGAGTTGCACGCTCTCTTTGGCGGTCACCTGATCGTCAGTGATTTCAGCCCGCAGGTACAGGATTTTGCCAGCGACAAGCGCTCCGAATCGTGCGGAAAGATCATCTTTGCCACGCCAGCCTGACCGCCCCGTGACAATATCGGCCTGTGATTTGAGTGTAACCGAAGTCCCCGGCCATTCGTTGGCAGAAAGCGTGCCATCCAGGTTTGGCGGTACTGTGCTTTTTCCGGCTCGAATCTGAAAAAAGGACCGTTTCTTGGCGCCTTGTTCACGATTGGTTTGTTCTTCGGCAAAACCGGTCAGGAGGTTGACGTCAAGTTGCTCTACGTCATCGGGTTCGAAGGTATGAAATGAGCTGGTGGTAGTGCCAATCCGTACCCACTGACCTTGCTGCCAGCGAAACCGGTCGGTGATGGACCATCTCCAGGCGGAACCGCCATAGTGTTCGACCACCACGGATCCACGTTCTATCCGCACGCCGGCAAACGGGTCGCCAAATACGCCACCACAGTTACGGCACAAAATTGCCTGATCGGAAACAATTGACCGCCGCCAGATTTTGCCTTCACGAAAGGCAATCAACAGCCAGCGACTGCGATCTGCGTCTTCGTCTTCGGTCGAGTCAGGTGCCAGCGCCAGAACGACATCCGGCTGGTTGTCGCCGTTGAGGTCGCCTTCTGCTTTTTCAAGCACTTTCCAATCTGTCGGGACAAATTCTTCAACCGTGCGTGCTGTGAGCGGGAAGGGAAGTTGTTCCTTTGCCAGGGCCGTGGATGTCCCGGCGAACATGAAGAGCAGAAGGAGAAACAGGGTTCCGGGTTCCGGGTTCCGGGTTCCGGGATTTTGAATTTGAAATTCTTTCATCGGTCACGCTCTACTTCC
>CAZXCE010000321.1:0-9409 GCA_964639175.1 uncultured Clostridia bacterium | reverse complement strand
TTGGAGTTTCGTTGGAGTCCACGGCTCGCCCAATGACCGTCGTGAGCGGATCAGTCGCCACGATTTGAGTATTGACTGGGGCTGCATTCCTTAAAATTCCATTTTGATCAACCCCAAGTGCTTGAAACTCGATGGTGCTTCCAACTTCATTGGGAACTCGAAAATTGAGTTGGAACGGAGATTCCTGGCTCCCTCCAAGCCTGAATCGGTCGGCAAAGAAATTGACACTCCCGAATGTCGAACCCTCCAGTGGGTTTATGTAAAGGAACAATTCTTCACCGCTCACCAGTTGCATTCCAGGACGGGGAACCACAAATTCCAATCCGACTGGGATTTGGACGATGTCTCCTAAGTCAGTGATTCCTCCTCGAACTCGGGCGAGACTTGACGAAACGGCGCGTTCACCGTTTGGCAACAGGACGGAAACCGATATCAAACTGTCAAATGGTACGGTTTCAACATTCGTAAACATAAACATTCCCTGGTCATTGGTGAATGTGCTTTGGAAAGTATCAGAGATTTGAACGGTTGCTCCCGAAACCGGGGTTTGATTCACATCAACCACTCTCCCGATCACAGTGGTCAATGGATCCGGGATAATTTCCAACGTGACGGGTACGGCTTCACCGATATTCCCAGCCAGGTCAAAGGCACGGGATTCAATCAGGATCGAGGTTTCTCCAGCCGGAATTTCATATGACATCTGAAACGGAGGTCTCGTGTCTCGTCCAATGAGCGTTCCATTGGCTTGAAATTCAACCCCTCCAACCAACACGTCATCCGTGGCTGTTACTCGAATCGTCACAAAATCACCGCTGACAACCGATTGGCCGTCCGTTGGAGAGGTGATTTCCACCACTGGCGGGAGATTTTCGGTGTCATCTCCCTGTAAGTACTGACCAATAAATAGCCTGGTGTTCCCCGAAACACCGTTATCTACGGTGACCACCATGTGTTCACCCGTCAGGTAGACAAACTGACTGTCCAGGGCAATTCCTGTACCGCTATAATCGCCGAGTGAAGCAAAATCAACTAATCCCGTGTAGGTCGGATTTGCGGGATTTACAATGCTAATCGTTGGCACTGCATTGACGAAAACCTCCTCAGCTACAAAGGCAAAATCCCGGCTGAGTTCAACATCCCGAGGTGCGACTCCGCCAGGAGTCCCCGGTGGGAGGAGCCCAACAACGACCGGTGAGGCCGGCACATTGAAATCAACAATTTGAAGTCCACCTGCATTCCCTGCAACATATGCCAGTTGGTTGCGCACAACGACGTCTTTGGCAGATCCAAACTGCAATCGAACGTCTCCAGTCAAAACCGGCAAGGCGGGATTGGAAATATCCACGATGCGAATCGCACCTGGAAATCCGTCATCCGCCACCACGGCATAGAACCCAGACACATCAACCCCACGCGCAACCAGCGGCGTATTGAGACTTCCCAGAATGACGGGTGTGGCAGGGTTGGTCACATCAATCACTTGCAATCCGGCTTCACCATCAGCGACATACGCCCGTCCATTGGCGACGACCACATCCTGGGCTTCACCTGGTGTGTCAACTGTTCCGAGTGAAACCGGAACGACGGGATTTGTGACATCAATGATATTCAAACCGGCAGACCCATCAGCAATAAACACCAGATTTCCAATGACTTGTACGTCATTGGCGTTTCCTGGGGTGTCAAGCGACCCGGCAATAAATGGTGCGGAATGGTTGCTGACATCCACCACCTGCAACCCGGCTGAACCTGCGGCAACGTAGGCAAAATCCCCGGCGGCATCCACATTATTGGCATATCCTGGAATTTGAAGTGAGGTGAGCGGCTCGGGAGCATAGTTCGTTACGACAACCGTTGCCTGAGCTGTCAGCGACGTATTCCGAACCCTGATGGTTGAAATGCCTGGATTCACACCCACTACCGTTCCCCGGTCATCCACCACGGCAACATCAAGATCGAGTGATTCAAACGACGTCGCCGGATTTCGGGTTAAGTCAATGGTTTGTCCATTGTTGAGCGTTCCGGTCACGGTGAGTTGGGCTGGGATCGAACCGATGATCGCATTGATGGACAACCCCAGCGAAGCTGGCGCCACCCGGATTGACGTCAACTGAACCCCTTGGGGTGGTGTGCTGGTCGCGTCGAGCGGATCGTAGCCCTGGCGGACTTCTTCTCCATCCGACACCCCATCTCCATCAGAATCAGCGCTGTTGGGATTTGTCCCAAGGGCCACTTCATCACCATTGGTCAGTCCATCGCCATCCGGGTCGGCATCAGCATCAAGCGGATTATTTGGATCCGTGCCGTTTTGGAGTTCGGCCTCATCCGGCATCCCGTCATGGTCGGAATCCACGCTGAAGATGAATGGCCCGGCATTGACTGAACCAAAGGGAACCAGAGCCACAGTTTGGGTTCTCCCAATGATGGTTGGCGCCTGCTGGCTTTGTGAATGCGTGATAACTCCTGCAACTGCAGGGAACATCACCAATATCAAGCACAACACCAATGAAGGTTTGAAGCGATTTCCAATGGAACCTGGAATTTGACGAAACATTGCCTGATTCTCCAAAATAACGATATCGAAAGGTTGTTAAGCCGTTTTTTCCGCTGGCGTGAGACGATTCAGTGCCTGGTCACGCAGGGCAAGATACAAATGGGTTTTGAATGTCAGCCAAAACGGCAACACAAGTAACTTTAACAAAATGAACAGGGTGAAATATTTCAACTGGTATTCCGCCAGCAGAACCGGGAGCAACGGATACCAGATAACCCCGCTCCATAAACTGAATACCTGGAAAAAGCTCCCCGAAATGACCTGGGAGGCAATCGCGGTTCGAACCAGCCATTGACCGGCATTCACCCAAAACAAGCTGCGTCGGTTTGGCAAGCCAAACCAGCAACTCCGATTCCAGGAATCAGATTCCGCCCCATTTGGAACTTGCTCCAGGCTTGAGGTTTGGTTCACGAAAAAGCTTTTGGCAAAGGCGTTGCCGGTACATAAACCAATCCCCACCAGGAAACCAAATCCGAAAAAACCTTTCAGGTCAACTGCATAGCGCAAGGCTTCACCCAAACCAGCACCAACAAGTGTTCCAATCGCGACCGGTGACCAGCGGTAAATCCCGCCCTCGATGGCATCTGGGAGAAATGAACCCCGATTGGCCCACATCAACCGGTATGCACCTGAAATGGAAACATCTTGCCCGGTTCGTGAATCAGCCACCGTCCTTGAAACCGCGCCTTCCATCAGCCAGGAACAAACTGGTGCAAGAATCAGGTACACCGGCCAAATATATCCGAATCCATAGTATCCAATCGTCCCCGCCCCCAAAGCCAGAGGAACTTCGATGAGCCACGCTCCAGCAAAAAGATGCAGAAAAAATTTGGAAAAGGTCTTCCAGGTGTTTCTTAAAATTGGGGTTAGATCCTGTAAAGTAATTTGAGCCCGATGTTGAGGAGATTGGAAAAGTTTCTCGAATTGATCAGAACTGGTGGTCAGAGATGAAATTGATTCTTGTGATTCGGGAAGTTCCGTTGATTTCTGAGACAGCACGGATTGGCATCGCAAACAGATATTTTTCTCCAGGTCGAGTTGATCTGACTGGTGGCAGATCTCGCACCTGAGCGGCCCATGTTCTTTGATAATTTGGAAGGTTTCCCCAAATTTCTTTGATGACATCACGTACCTCAAGTCATTGGCTTTCTGAAAAGAATCTGGACTGTCACTCCACAACTTACAATCCAGATAGAGCTACAACCAACTTCTTGCTCTTACCTCGAACTTAACTTGATTGGAAATGACCTCTGTTCTTTCCAGTTCCTGGGGTCTTAATTTGAGATGGGCCTTAATAAAATATGTTCCAGGGTTACGGAGTTTATAATATTTATCAATTTGAAGTCGAATTGATATAGAGCCTAGCGGAGGAAGGGTGAGGTCTGGTTCTTGTACAATAATGTTTGGGGGGAGGTCTTTTTTCAGGTTTAAGAAATACCAGGTAGGTCGAATCCGTTTACCATCAGTTGAGATAACCTCAAACTCTAATAGACCAAAGATAACTCGAAGATCTTGCAGATTATTAACCGATTTAATGGGGTTCAGGAAAAATAACTCGAAGAACATCGGATCCCCTTCCTCTACAGACTCCGCTATTGGTCTGAGATACAGGCAATAAGATAATGTTAGTTTTTCAGGTTTCCCTCCGCTCAATGGGTAGTCAACTGTAATTGATGAGGGTTGTCCGTATCTTGGAATCAGATGATCTTCAATAATTCGAAACTGGATTTGGTTCGAAATGAGCTGGATTCGGCTTTGATCTTCTGATCGTATTTCTTGCTTCATCTGGAAAGAGTAAATTCCTGGTTGAGTCAAATCAAATAAACAATTTAAGAAAATTTCATATTCGTTATAAGATAATGATCTAATAATCTCTGGAAATATGCTTTTCCGTTGTGGAATATAAAACTGACTCAAAGGGCTATTTACCAGTAATGGAACTGTCTGTCCAAGCTCATTATTTAAGATAAATGTTAGTTTCCCAGAGGGTATTTTGTTGAAATCAATAGTATTTTCTTTTTCAGTATAGTATGGAATACTTGAGTTATTATTTATCTTTACGGAAACGGAGATTTTTTCTCCCTGGTAATAGCATTTTTTTTCCTGGTTTATTGAAAGCTGAATAATTGAACGTTCAGAAGGTTTTAAAGATGTGTCTTTTCCAGACTTGATCTGTTGCTCTTGAATATCACAGGGTAAAACATAATTTTTTTGGTGACACTCAATTTCCAATTGCCCAGAGGGCTGATTCCAGAAGGGGCTTTCAATAAAAAAATCAAATAAACTTCCTCCGAGTCCTAAAATCAGAGTAAGAGCTACAGATTTCTTTAACCTAGCTAGTTTTTGCTTAATCGGAAAATCCATACCCATTCCTTCTCCGCAAATATTCAATTCGGATTTGCCCTAAAATTCAACAACTTACAAGAAACAGTCATCAGAAAACTGCCCGGACTATTGTCAACTGAAAACTGATACAGGCAAAAATGAGTCAACCTTTGTTGTTTTAGAAACCGTTTGAAAATTCTGAGACATAACCGGTTTTCAATAGAGTTGTTGTGCTGTTTAAAATCAATAAGTTAAGTAAAAATCCAAACCTCAAAAACAGATTGAAGGTGACGAACTGGCGGTGTTTGATTTTTGGGTCTGGGATTTTGAAGGTAAACCCTCTCATTTTGGTGCTTTGGTTTGTAATACCAAGGCTTGCAGAATCAACAAATTACGGTGAATCGTTCATCACAACAACTCTAATGTCAGCATGTTTATTTGGGGGGTGCGTAAGTTTTCACAACAACAAAGGACAATCAGAGTTCCTCCAATTTAGATATTTAACATTAAGAAAAATATGCGACCACCCGCTCCAGCGCGGGAATTCCTCTAAAGATCCAAGATAATAATCAGGAAAAACTGTACTGGTTGAAGGACTTTTTCGTTGGAGAATCCACTTGCCAGTTGAGTCAATTTCTGCTTCGCCTTCCCATCCCCAATAAACTTGTCTTAATGGAACCCACCCATCCTGATTCGAAGGTCGCCAAAAAAGATAAGCACGAAACTGTTGAATTGTCCCAAAATATTTAAATTTATCGTTCATATTCAAGCTTGGGGTATCCTGCTTTATTGCAGATGTGTTATTCGCATCTAGAAAAGGAGGTTTTTGAGAATCAAGAAGGCCAGTTGCCTGATCATCATAAAGAATATTATATCTAGGACAATTTTTTATTACTCTTAACTTGATATAGTGAACAACCTGAAGAACCTCATATTCGCCTGAGATTGAGCTTAGTAAAGGAGGAACATTATCTGGTACAGCTATTCGTTTGAATGTAATTCCAGGCGTATTCCTAACATACCCAAGCGATAACTGACAAAGAGTAGGATCAATAAAGTCGCAGGTAACTCTCACGAAATCACTTTTTGTTTCAAGTATAACTCCCGGTCTGTATACTTGAAAAGTTGTCAGTACCCTGCAACTTGAGCCATTCATTAGGGTATAGTCACACCAGACATCAAATGTGCCTGGAAGTGGAAAATAGAAATCAATTAAGGGAGAAGTTCGTTCTTCTTCAGAAGGTACCTCATACTGCCCATATACAGTGTTCATTGTGTAATCACTTAAGATTTGGGTTGAGGCTGTCCAGTTAATAGATTTTAATTGTTCAAGGCGATCCACACTTAAGTGGATTTTATGGCCCACAAGGACTTCTATCGTTTTATTTTGGATAGGCATCCGATCCTGATTCATTCCCGTGATTGGGTTTAGAATAATTTGTAGCTTATCGCAGGGGGGTGAACTCGCCTGACGTTTTTCCTTTTCATTTCTTTGGGGACAAGTCTGGCACTCACACTGGCAACGGCATTTGGCTTCGAACTGGCACGCACCCTGCCTGGATGGAACATTCGCCCGGTACAACCCATCGCCCAACGGCACGGCTGGAACGCCGCAAAACCAGGCTTCACAATCTTCCGGGCCATCTCCTCCACCGCCAGTACCATCTGTTTCCGGAGACGGTGGAACAGGCGGAAACCCATGCCAGGCACCGACCCGGATGCCGCTTCCTGGGTCGTTACTCACCGTTTTTCCATCGGCGCTGACGTGGCCTGTTCCAGCCTGAACATAGCGCCCGGCGTCGTGGTCAAAGCTCATGAGCAGAACTGGATTGCCGGCGGGTTCTCCATCCAGATTTGGAAACGTCACTTCAAGGGGTGGGTCGAAAATGGCGCCCGAAGGCTGAACTGAAATATACAGGTTAGTCGCTCGACCATCCTCAAGCGCCATCGGGATACGATTGACTGGAATCCTAGTCACCGAAAACCGTTTATCCGTGATATCCGGCGGGAACAAAACCTGAGTTCCAGCTCGGGCGGTCACCTGAATTGGTGCTTCATTTGCCGCGACTCGAAGTTCATAGGTGGTGTCTTCGGTCACGATGTTTTGTTCGTTCAGTGGCAACTCAATACCGGCATTGACTTTGGGTAAAAAAAAGGGGCGGCCAGGCCGGTTGTCAATTCCTGGCAGCACATCGATATCAAAGGAAATGTTCGGCCAGCGCCCAGGCAACGTGACCTGATCGCGACCAATTACTTCAAGCACCTGGTGTGGTCCCGATGGGACATTGGTCAGCGTGAAGCTGCCGTCTTCGTTGGTTCGCATTTGTTGTCCGCCCAATCGGATCAACACGTTCGGTAAGGCCCGCAGGTTGTGATCAAGCACATCGCCTGAAATGGTGGTTGGGGCGTTTGGAACACTCTCCAATCCTTGTGCGAAAAATTGTGCCGGGGAGCTGGTGTTTCCTTCAAAATCCGCTCGAACCATTTGAAAAACGGATTTGGGGTGAACAATCGGGTTCCCGGAATCAGCACCACAAATATAGCGTGCGACGGCATATCCCTGACCATTTGTCAGGACGGTCAGCGTGTTGGAAGTCGCCCCGACCAGTTGCCCGCCGCCACGCATCACGGTGAAGGTCACCGGGACATTTGGAACCGGGGTTCCGGTTGAATCAGTGACCAGCGCCACAAACGGGCGAGGCAATTCCGAGTTGATCAAGCCACGTTGTCCATTGCCGTTGGCGGTATTGATTTGCCAGGCTTGTCCCGGAGGTGATGGTGGGAGATTGGGATTACAGAGAATTGAAACTTGAACCGGGTCGGAATCATTTCCACCTTGATCCTGGGTTGTCACAGTCAAGGTATTGGTTCCAGGTCGTAACAAGACAGAAGCGACAAAGAGTCCTGAAAAGGAAACGGTCTCAACCTTCACCGGTTCAGCCGCACCTGAAATGTGGACTTTGGAACCAGGTTCCGTCCAGCCTTCAATCGTCTGAACCGTCAACCGGGTGAGTGATGGAATTGGAAATACTGTTGGTGGCGGCGGCGGCGTTTTGTCTTTCCCTTTGAGATTGAATGAGAAATGTTTGAAATTTTTCGCCGCATCAAGAACGGAAATTGAAATGAAGTTGTTAAACTCATAAATCGGAACATCTTTGGCGATAAATGTTCTCGCTCCGGTTCCAGGTGCGACTTCAGCTTCCGTTTCTCGGACCGTGATGCTCAGAATTGGTGAGGAATCAGTCACAATCCCCTGGATATCAATCTTATCATTGACAATTAAAGTGTTCGCCGCCGGGGTAACGTTGCTGATCGTGGGAGGAACCGTATCAAGGATGACAGTCCGAACAATTTCCAGCCGATGACCTTCAGTATCGGAGACCACGAGCCGAATCGTGTTGGGACCTTCAACCAAAGGGATTTGCCCTTTGAAAATACCTTCGGAAGTTACTGAAAGCGGTGTGTCGTTTGCCATAACCGTGAGGTTTTGCCCTGAAGCAGAGCCTTTAATTGTCAGTGGGTTGGTGTTGGTGTAAGAACCATCATCCGGGTCAATAATATACACGCTGAGAGGATTTGGTGGTAGCCCAGTCACAGTGATGGTTGATTCTGTTTGATTGCCTGCCGCATCAATGGCTTGCACAAACAAGGTATTTGGGCCTTCAACCAGTGGAATAACCGCCGAAAAATCATTTCCGGTTTGGGTTGCAGTGACATTGTTGACTTTGACAGTCGTGACTGTGGCATCGGTTACGGTGCCAACAACGGTGATTTGAGTTTCAGTCGTGGTGGACCCGTCCTGCGGAGAGGTGACCGTCAAAATAGGTGTCCTGGTGTCAAGCGTGACATTTCGCGAAGCCGTTCCGACATTTCCAAACGCATCCGTGGCGGAAACAGTAATTGTGTTTGAGCCTTCGGTGAGAATGACACTCGCGGTAAATTGGGTTCCAGATAGAATTGCCGACTGGTTGTTGACCGTGACCGTTACAGCACTCGCATCGGTCACAGTTCCTGAAACCGTGACTGGTGAAACATTGGTGATCAAGCCTTCGGCGGGTTCGGTGAGGGTGATTACGGGTGGCGTCGTGTCCTGCTGAACCTGGAGCGTGACAATTCGGGTGATTTCAGTTTGATTTCCGGCTGCGTCTTCGGCTCGAATGACGAAGGTATTTGGGCCTTCGACCAGTGACACGATGGCTGAGAATTCATTGCCGTTTCGGGTCGCGGCGACATTGTTCACCGTGACCGTGGTTGTGGTGGCATCGGTGACCGTTCCAGTGATGGTGAGTTGAGTTTCGGTCGTGACGGCTCCGTCTTGCGGAGCAGTGATGGTCAAAACTGGGGCAGTAGTGTCGAGCGTGACACTTCGCGAAGCCGTTCCGACATTTCCAAAAGCGTCTGACGCCAGAACAGTGATTGTGTTTGAACCTTCAGCCAGTGTGACACTGGCGGTAAATTGTGTCCCAGAGAGAGTTACCGGTTGACCATTGACCGTCACTGTCACTGCGCTGGCGTCGGTCACCGTTC
>CAZXCE010000320.1:0-9435 GCA_964639175.1 uncultured Clostridia bacterium | reverse complement strand
GATCGGTATTTTGGGCGAAATTTGGGGAATGAAGAATGGGTTTGTTGTCACGCCGTCACCTTGTCACCTTGTCACCTTGTCACCCGGTCATTCTGTCACGACAACCACATCTGCCTGTCCGCGTCCAAAAGTCTCGGGGGCGTACATTTCCTCGGCTTTGGGCGGCAGGGCGATGAACCTGCCGGGCGTGGTGGCAATGGCGAAATACCGGTAGGTATGGACACCCTCCCACACCAGCGAGGCAAAGGCTTCGGCGCAATGGTGGCGCAGGTTCTGGTGTTCAAACCAGGCCCAATCCCAGACCCGACCTTTGCGTAAATCTTCTTCTTTGATCACCTGTACTGATCCGGTTGTTTTCAATTCTGGATTGAGGATTTCAAGTCCGGCTGGCAGCGGATCCACCAGCGCCACGTGATACCGGCGGGATGGAACGACCATCGTGACCGTGATTTTGACGCGGGCACCGGCGCGAATCTGCCATTCATTGGGTCCAGAACGTTTGACGTCGCCGGGGTCGTCAACGGCGTGGTATTCACGCGAGACGCTAAAACCCGCTTCCACCGGCACTGGCATGACACTGGCTGGGGCATAGGTGAGGCCAAGGCGGTAATACATTCGGCCTGGGCCGGTTTTGTTCAGCGTGACCGGTTTTGAGGTGTCGTCGGTCTCAAGGTGCGTGATTGGAATAGAAAGCTGATGCTGGTCGGTGGTTCGTCCTTCGAAGACCTGTTCCCCGGCAAAGTCTTCGCCCAGCCAGATGCGAGCCACAAAGTCCGGCGTCGTGGTTTCATAGGTTGTGAAATACCGTTCCAATGCCAGCAACACAAACACGTTTTCCTGGGTGTTTAACCAGCGACCTTTTCGGCGATGTGCCAGCAGGCCCCGAACCAGCTTGGGAATCAGGTCACTTTCCGGCCTCACCAACAGCAGCGCTTCAAGCAAAATCGCATCCGTTCGGCGATTGGAATGCAGCAGCAGGCGTTCCTCGTCGGTGTGTGATTCGATAAAGCTGGCGGCATGGCCCGTTTCAACCACCCGGTTATAAAGATGCTGAATCAGGCGGTCGCATTCGTGACTTGTTTTGTCTGATGCCGCCAGCACGGGCAACACCCAGCCGATGGTTTCAAGCCGAAGCGTGTTGAGATCTCTGTTTTGAACGAGCAGGTTTGCCGATGTCGGGTTGGTGTCGTGATTGAGATGACGCACATAGAGCGCATAAGCTTTCACCGCCAGTTTGGCATCTTCGGGGTACTTCGCTGGAAAGCCCTGCTCGATTTTTCGCAAATAGGCAATCACCTCTGAGTATTTTTTGTCAGAAGGTTCAATCACGCCTTTGATTCTTGCCCGAACCAGGGCATGAGCAACGTGGACGCTCAAAAAAGGATCGGCTTTCTTAGCGCCTCTCCAGAATGAAAACCCGCCGCTGCTCTGCTGGCGGGCACTGAGCAGCCTCAAATCTGCCAGCAGAAACTCGGTCAGTTGCAAATTTGAAGGCAGCTTTGAGACGCCTTGAAACTGCGTGAGTACTTCCTTGAGCGCGGCAAGCCCCATAATCCTGGAAGCCACCTGTTCGGAACAATTAAAGGGATATTCAGCCAGGTACAGGACCGCATCCGTCAGCGCCTGAAGCTGGGTTGAGGAAGTCGTGAGTTCCAGCTTTCCGAAATTGGGAAGCACGCCGCCGGGCACTGAAACCGGAATTTGAATTGGGTCATCTGCCACTTCGCCATAAGTCGCAGTGGCTTCCGTGGTTGCCGGTTCATAAATGGGCAGTTTCGATTGTGCCGCGTCGCTTTCAGCACCGGCACAGGCTGCGATATCCAGAATAGCGTGTCCGGTTTGGGTTGGGGTGGCGGGAATCCGAAGCTCCCGGCGGTCACCGGCTGGAACAACCAGGTGACGTCCAGCGCCTTTGGGAAAGGACAGATGCGGTGACCGCACCGCCACGTCCACAGCGAGTGGTTCATCCTCCTGATTTTGGATCACAATCGGGAGTTCAAACGCATCGCCATAATTGAGAAATCGGGGCGGAGAAGGCCGAACCATCAACGGCAACCGGGCGGTGAGCAACGATTCGCCTTTTCCAAACAGATTGTCTCCAGCCGCTGCATACACCAGAATTCGATACCGCGTCAGATTATCCGGAAGCTCAATGTCAACCGTCGCCCGGCCCTGGTTGTCAGTCACAACCGACGGCAAAAACGCTGCCAGCGGTGAAAAATTGGTTCGGAGCCGGATTGGATCCTGGCCACCCCCTGGTGAAGATGAAAGAAGTTGCTGAAAGATCCCGAATCTGGTTTCTGAAAGTGACGCCGGGTTGAGTTCAATCGGCATTGAGGCATAGACCGCTTCTTCCCGGAGGGGTGCCGCACCGTAGGCGGCACCAGCGGCGGCGGGACCTTGCCGACGGGATAACTGGTCAGTCATTTCCAGATTACCGGAGAGTGGTGCCAGTATCAGATTGTCTCGGGTGTGGTCGAAAACGGTTCCGGCTTCGCGCTTTTGATAGAACCATTCCGATGGGTCAACGTCAGGTCGCATCGAAAGCGCCAGAATGGCTTCATCCACCACCACCACCACGCACTCAGTATGTTGAACCGGTGTCCCGCTGGCATCAGTCACCGCAAGCGTGATCGAAGTTTTACTCGCCGGATACACTTTCTCTTCTTTGGGCGTTGCGGTAACGGTGAGGCGGCGGAGTTTGGCCGAAACCGAAAGTTCAAGCGTCCCGCTCGCGTAGGCCGGCTGCCTGGGAGCCTCGGTCAGCTCGTTGCCATCTTCATCCCGGCGGAAGGTTTCTCCGATGAGATTGACCTGAACCGTGATGTTTGGAATGTGCTGGTCAGTAATCGGAATCAAAAATTTGCGGGCTGGTCTGTCGAGTGTAAATCGTTCGTGATGAATGACCCCTGACCGCTGCACCGTCAACAGCCCTTCGGCTGGGAAGAATGGTGCTTGCAGCAGAATTTCAGCCGTGTCGCCCGGTTCGTAAATAGTTTGGTTGGAAATCAGTTCAGCCTGGTCTTCTGAAAATTCTGGATCCATGCCGCGCATTGCGCCCGCGACCCAGAGGGAGATCTGGGTTTGATTGAGTCGTTTGTGATCGTCCCAAACCGAAGCAATCAGCTTGTATAATCCGCCAGTTGCCGGTGCGAACTTCCACACAAGCGGCTCTGATCCAGTAACCACGGCTTCAGTATGCGGATCAACCTCAACAATGGCGTATCCATGTTTCGTAGACCGCCTTTCCAGTCGAACAACGTCAAACTTGACTGATTTTCCTGCCTGCACCTGACCATCCAGGTCAGTCACGATGGTTTCAATTTCAAATGTTTCACCAGAAAAAATGAACTGCTGATGGTTTTTGAGGCCGACGCAGAATTGAGATGGGTGCACCAGTATCTTGGTCGAGCCTGATTGCGTTTGGCGGTTGACATCGCTGATGGTAGCTTCGGCTGTAATCACAACCGGGCGGGGTTGGGTCAACTCGTCAAGCTGGATCTCGACGGTGTGGTGACCATCGGCATCAGTTACTCCAGCGAAAGTGCATCTCGAGCCAATCGGATTATAAAGTCTCCACGGGTTTCCTCGATCATCCCCAAAGACAAAATCGTCCTGGTGTGGCGGCTGATACCGGCCTTCGGTCAAGGAAAATTCCCATCGAGTCTCAGCTTTTTTGAGCGGCCCTCCGGCAAAGTAACCGGCAAAAACCGTTGCCAGCGCCGAAGTTCCAATCACGTGCGGGCCATCGCTGGTGGTCACGTTGAGTTCATATTCCGGACGCCGAAATTGCTGAATGTCAAAGGGATGCCGGCAGGTAGGGCTGCCTAATTTGGCGGTGATTGTGCCTCGCAAGGTAAAGTGAATGCTGGCCTCACCCAGATCGGCATTGGTTGGAATTGAAATCGAACCGTCAAATCCACCAAATACATTGAGGCGGAGGGCACCTTTGGCCAGAGATCGTCCAGCCGCATCATGAACCTGATAGGCCACGAGTTCCCGAAACCACTTACCTGATATCAGATCGCCACCTTTTTTCGTTTCAAGCTGCCGAATCCAGCCTTTAAACTTGAGCACTTCGCCCGGCTGATAGAGCTTTCGGTCATCAAAGACAAACCATCTGAGTTGATCTTGACGGTTGGCGTTTAGCGAATAGGCATTCAGACTCCACCAGGTGTAATTTCCCGGTAACAAAACTGAATCGGTGTCTTTGCGAACAATCAGTAATTGCTTGCTCCGTTCTTGTTCAGTTGAATAGGGAAAGAACGCGAGTCCCTGGTGATCTGTCTGGCTGGAATTCCCGGCTGGAAACAACGTTACCTCACCCTCGACAACAGGTCTTCCGTCAGTCAACCTGTTCGCCCAGACCAGTATGCCATCCTGATCAGCCACAATATCAGCCGCCAGATTGGTTGATTGAAGCCAGAGGATTTCGGTGTAATTTCGGTTGGTTCGTTCTATTCCAATTGGATCAACTATCAGGATCACGTGTCCCAGACCATCAGTGAGCGCCGGGCTGAGATCAATTCGGGTTGTTTTCACACGTCCCACATCAGACGCTGGAATCTCAAGCATTTCGTCGCTGACAAACTGACCGGGAGGACGCAACGATTTTGCGTTTTTCTTCTGTTCGATTTGAGATGAGCGATAGCCGACAAACTGTGACCAATCTTCAGGTGTTACCCGAAACAGTTGGACCCGGAGTTTGGGAACTCGATATGACGAGAGTTCAAACACCCGCTCCCCAGCCGGATCCAAAATGATCATCTCCTTGCGGTTCGTGGTCAGAAACGGACCGAAATGACCAAATTTCAGTGTCACTTCGACCGTTTGGCCAAGTTTTTGCCCGGATGTATCGCTCAACTCCCCAGAAAATTGAACCCTGTAGGTGGTATCTTCGGCAAATGTACCCATCAGAATCAGGTTGGTGTTGCTCACTGATGAGTCCAAATCAGCCGGCGACGGTACAACGGTAACCATCTCAGGCACAAAGGTTTCTTTGTTTAATTCATTGGAAAAGGTGAAGAACAGCCAGTTGTCCGGTAAACACTCCTTGCGGTTCATACATGGGTATGAAACCAGCCGCAACGGCCCCAGGGTGTGAAATGAGAAGGTCACATCTCTGGTCGTCACCAGGGAACCTTCGGCTGACGGGGTGCCGCTTTTGAGCCGGACCGTGACTTCAGCATCATTTGGGAGCGGGTTCAGTGGCTGAAACAGAACCCAGCGTCCAGCTTTGGCCTTCTTCACCAGTTTGGAAAGCGGCTGGTCGGTTTCCCCAATTTGATCCGGAGAGGCAAGTCTGACCGGGAAGCGCTGGGTGCCGACTTCGAGCGAAAGGAAAGGAAGGACTTGAGCTGGATCAATTTGCTGGTCAAATTCAAGAAAGAGCAACGGTTGGAGTGGGTACGTGCCCTGGGTTGGAAATGAAGCCTGCAATCTGGGAGGGAGCGTTTGGAATGTCCATTCCTTTGGTTTCGCCAGCGTATTGCCCGAACTCGACTGAATGCCCGCCGGAATCGTCACCCGAAAGAGCGTGGCCATCGGAAACCGCTCGGCTTCGGGTTCAAAGATCAGGGTGTGGGTTCCGGCCCAGCGCCAGCGTCCCGCCGGTTGAGGGTCAAGGATGACCAGAGATTGAGTGGCGACCATTTCGGAAAAGCCGGAAAGCGCCACCATCGGCTCGGAAAAATGAACCGTGAGCGCACGGGCAACCTCGACTTCACCGACTGGCGTCACCCGCAGCACTTCGAGCGGTTTGATCGGAGACGAATCGGGGCGGTCAACTGGTTCGCCGGGTGAAAACTCTGATTCGATCACCTTTCCAGCTTTGGGCAGCGGCAATGATTTTTCAGCGAGAAACACCCCTGTTTCATTCGGGGCAACCGGCGGTTCTGGTGGCAGCCGATTGAGCAACTGTTCAGTCCGAACCGGATCCAGCAATTCAACCGGAGAAACCGAAGGGTCAACTGGCGCGGGCGGCGTTGGTATTTCCCGAACCCGATATTTGAGGTCCAATGGCTGTGTCATAATGTAATACCAGTTTGTAGTTTGTAGTCAGTAGTCAGTAGTCAGTAGTTAGTAGTCAGTAGTCAGTAGTCAGTAGTTAGTAGTCAGTAGTTCGCCAAGTTTATTTGATTGAAGTACCTGGCTGTTTGCCGAGCCGTCTTCTGAGATATTGGGTCTGGTCCGTGCTTGAGTTTTTTCCGTGTTTTCCGTGGTGAATGTATCTGGAAATTTTCAGTAAGGTACCTGGGTGTTCAACTATCCTGGAATCGTGACCAGTGAGAGAGGTTTACGGAGGTGCAAAAGGGCTTTCAATTTGCCATCAATACCCAACACCCACCGCCATTGAACGACAACAGATTTTACCTGAAAGTCAGTGTCTGGACGAGCTTTTTTTGTGATTTTGAATAAAGAATTATACTGTTTTGCAATGGAGATACTCGTATTAGAAGATAGTTAAGTGATTCAATCAAATAAACTTGACGAGCTATTGACTACTGACTACTGACTATTGACTACTGACTACAACTCGATTGTGACAAAGCCGAAAGTGCTCGTTGACGATTGCATTCTCATCAGGTTCGAAGTACCTTCGTTTGCTATCTCAATTGTTGTGATTGTTTCTGACAATTCGAATCAACCAGCCAGATTTTGCGGTTTACAATGCTATGTCTGATTTCATTGTAGTGAAACAGGAATCCTTCCCAAAACGGTGCGAAGTTTGCCATCAGGCTGATTTCTTCAATCCGAAAACCAATCACTGTGCCCGATGTAAGCAGATTTCCAGGAAGTTTCAGAACTTATCCCGCACTTCGAACAAAAAAAACTCGCTTTCAATTTTTCAAGTGATAAAGCGCGTGTTTGCCATCGGCGGCGGATCATTCCTTGGGTTTGTATTGCATGTGGAAATGATTTCTCCCACTGGTGGCCCCTGTAATCCAGGTAGTGCGATATTGATCATTCCAATCTTTGGCTTCTGGTGTCTGATGTTTATTCTGGGGCTGGTTGTTTTGCGCCCTCGAAATAGTTCGAAATAACCATCATTTCCAGATTGAGCACATGCCCGACGAATTTGTAATCAAACAGGAAACCCTCCCGGTCAGATGCGAAGTCTGCCATCAGGCTGATTTCTTTGAACCTCTGTCGAATCATTGTTCCCGATGTTTCCCCGTTATTGAGCGGTACCGCGAAGATTTCAAATCACTCCGAAGAAACTCTTTTTTTTCAAAGCGTCAGGGATGTGCTTTTCTTGGGGCAATTTATGGACTGATTTTTGGCGGGTTGGGGCTTTTTTGGAGTTTCTTATCTGTTTTTGGTTTTAACAGCTCGGTTGGCTTGATTTGTTTCCTTATTTGCCTGTTCACCGTTTCGGCCTCAATTTTAATTTTGGTTGGTTTCGGAATGGTGTGGTCTTTCTGGCGTATGAAATCCTGGTTTGAATCCACAAAGAACCAGAAGATGCTCAACTGAGTTTTCCCACTTAACCATACTTGATTCAACTATTTACGTGGCTGTCAACGCGTTGACAAAATTTGGAGTGCGCTGACTTGTCGGCGCTTTGGTCCCGGCGACTTGTCGCCGTTGGAATGAAATTAATCAGCGACAGATCGCTGCAAAACAAAGCTGTGACAAGTCACAGCACTCCACATCAATCGCCAATCACAACGACGTCTGTCGTCCCCCGGCCAAAGATTTCGGGGGCGTACATTTCTTCAGCTTTCGGAGGCGGAACGATAAATCTTCCTGGCGTCGTGGCAAGGGCAAAATAACGGTAGGTATACACTCCTTCTTGAACCTGTGACGCAAAGGCTTGCGCGCAATTGTCGCGCAAGTTCTGATGGTCAAACCAGTTCCAGTCGCTTCCCGCGTTGTTTTTCGTCGTTTGAACTGCCTGCCAGTTGAGCGTTCCCGTTGTTTTGAAGACCGGGTTGAGGATTTCAAATCCCGCCGGGAGCGGGTCCACCAGCGCGACGTGGTGCCGCCGTGATGGGGCAACCATTGTAATGGTGACCTGCACCCGCGCACCGGCTCGAATCTGCCATTCGTTTGGTCCGAGGCGTTGCACATCCTCCGGGTCATCTACGGCGTGATATGACCGCGAAACTGCAAAGCCTGCGTCTACGGATCGGGTTTTCAGAGTGTCCAGCCCATACTCAAGCCCAAGCCGGTAATACAATCGGCCCGGCCCGGTTTTGCTCAGGGTAACGGGTTGGGATTCGCTGGTTGTTCCCAACATGTCAAATGGGATCGAAAGCTGGTGTGGCCCGGTGGTTCGGCCTTGAAAGGTGTGCGCTCCGGCAAAGTCTTCGCCGAGCCAGATGCGCGCCACAAAGTCTGGTGTCACTGTTTCGTGCAGCGAGAAGTACCGCTCCAACGCCAGCAGCACAAACGCATTTTCCTGGGTGTTGGTCCAGCGGCCCTGGGTTTTGTGTGCCAGCAGCCCGCGCACCAGTTTGGGAATCAGGTCGCTTTCCGGCTTCACCGCCAGCAGCAACCAACCATTTGCCATCATTCCGTCCTTACAAAGCAATTCGGGATTTAGGGTGTACTATTGGAGTTTCCCCAAACACAGAAAGGGATTTTGAGCCTCTTGTAAGCGCTACATAAAGTTCCTTTTTGGAAAGTGAATCTACATCAGCGACAATTGAATGATCGTATTCCAATCCCTTCACCAATAATACCCTTGAAACTGTTCTAAGGGTTTCATACCGACCAATAGTTCGTGTTCGATTTCGAGTATGCCAGGCTGCTTCTTCAAGATTGGGATATTTTCCAGTTGCTTGTTCTTGAAGTGAATTTTTCATTTCAAGCCAAAGTTCTTTTCTGTAAAAATGTCCAATCTTAGCTTCTTCAATAGCTTGAAGAGCTTTTAGGATAACAAATGGTGTTGGACAATTTTTCACTGCAAAAATAAATGCTGCTAACTCACGATTTTTTTTCAACCTACTACTGACTGAATCGTTTTTAGGTAAAGAGTTTCGAATAGATTTTAATTCCGTGGAAACTTCTGTTGAGCAAGCTGATGCAAAATCAATGACATTTTCAGCACAGCGAACGGGATCAGGGGAATCGAACTGCTTGGCAAATTTAAATAAATCTAAACATTCTATTTCTTCCATCGAAAGGTAGTTGCCTTGTAACTTTTGGGCGAAATTGTGTGCTTGTTGAGCCATCTTATGAATAACAACGACTGAATCATCCTTATTTTTCAATAACTTAAAACAAGTTGCTATGATTTGGGATTTCCCATCCAGCATTTTAGGTTTCCAAAAAGGGGATAAATCCAGGGGCTGATCATTGAGCAGGTGATTTCTTATGGAAAGCAATTGGTTTCCTAAGTCTGGATTTTTCTGCTTCCATCTCCACGGTGTATTTAAGTACCTAAACGAAAGTAATCTGATATTTTGAGCCAACCAGTCGGAGCACAGT
>CAZXCE010000319.1:0-9441 GCA_964639175.1 uncultured Clostridia bacterium | reverse complement strand
CCCTGAACCCTGAACCCTGAACCCTGAACCCTGAACCCTGAACCCTGAACCCTCAGCCCCTGGATTGTTATGTTTTCCACCAAATCACCATTTGCCCTCTCAGTCTTTATATTGGGTTTGCTGGGATTTATCACCAGCAGCCTGATCAGTTGTGGTGGAGCCAACCCCACGGCTGAAACCAGTTCACCTGTATCGCAACCACCGGTGACTGACATGGAAAAACCGTTCAAAGTTGAATTTGATGCCGAGCGAGCGTTTGAACACGTTCGGAAACAGGTCGAATTTGGACCCCGTCCGGCTGGATCAGCGGCTGGGAAACAAACCCGTGACTATCTGGTTGAGCAGCTCAAAAAAGCCGGGTTAAAGGTGACGCTTGACTCATTTAAAACCGGGACGCCACTGATTCGCATGCCTTCGGTCGAAATGCACAATGTGATTGGCGAACTTCCTGGCGAACGCGACGACATCATCATCCTTGCCAGTCACTATGACACCAAATATTTTGAAAACTTTCGGTTTGTTGGCGCCAACGATAGCGCTTCGAGTACCGGCGTGGTGCTTGAACTGGCACGGGTTCTTGCCGCTTTAGCCCCTGCGGACCGCAAGATCCCGCAAACGCTATGGTTTGTATTCTTTGACGGAGAAGAAGCCTTTGCGAGCTGGTCTGGGACCGACCATACCTATGGTTCACGGCATCTGGTCACAAAATTAAAAGCCGATGGGAAGCTTTCAAAAGTAAAAGGTCTGATTTTGCTGGATATGGTGGGAGACAAGGATCTGGTGATTCCTCGCGAAATGCAGTCTTCGCCGTGGATGGCCGACGCGATTGTCCTTTCAGCTCAACAACTTGGGTACGGAACGCATTTCCCACGAACAACCCACTACATTGACGACGATCACATTCCGTTTCTGCAGGCCGGTGTTCCCGCTGTTGATCTGATTGATTTTGAATATGGTGGACCTGACAATCCATACTGGCATACGGAGGAAGACACGCTGGATAAAATCAGTCCAAAAAGCCTGAAGATTGTTGGTGATACGGTGCTGCAGGCCTTGCCGAAGATTGCTGCACAGGCACGATGACGAAGTGACAAAGTGATACAAGAACAGCCAGAAACGATGTAAGGGTGCTGTTGCTTTGAACCGCACCCAAGTCGAAAACCCTGAACCCTACTGCTTAAAGAAGGAAGAAAGGAATGACGTACCAAAAAATTGCTGTGATTCCCGGAGATGGAATCGGAGTCGAAGTCACCCGCGAGGCACTGCATGTCCTCGAATGTGTGACTGAAAAATTTGGCTTACCACTTGTTTTTGAATCATTTGACTGGGGTGCTGACAAGTATCTGGCCGAAGGCGTGACCTTGCCCGAAGGGGCGGTCGAGATGTTTGAACGTGACTTTGCCGCGATTTTTACAGGCGCGTTTGGTGATCCACGTGTCCCTGACAACCGGCATGCGGCTGATATTCTGCTTGGATTGCGGTTCAAACTTGATCTCTATATCAACCTGCGCCCGATTGTGTTGCTCAACGACTGGCTGACTCCGCTCAAAGGGCGGGTGCTGCAGGATCTCAACTTTGTGATTTTTCGGGAAAACACCGAAGGGCTCTATGTCAACGCCGGTGGCGTGCTCAAACGTGGGACTGCCGACGAAGTCGCCATCCAGGAAGAAATCAACACCCGGCGCGGGGTTGAGCGGATTATCGTGGCGGCGTTTGATTATGCCCGGAACCACGGTCGAACCAGAGTGACGCTGGCTGATAAATCAAACCTGTTGACTTACGGCCATGACCTCTGGCGTCGAACCTTTCGCGAAGTTGCCCTGCGCTACCCTGAAATTGATGCCAATGCTCAATATATTGACGCCATGGCCATGCTGATGATCACCAACCCGGAGCAGTATCAGGTGATTGTGACCAATAATTTATTCGGAGACATTTTGACTGATCTTGGGGCTGGATTGGTCGGAGGTCTGGGGTTGGCGGCATCTGGAAATATTCATCCAGGCCGGGTTTCGCTCTTTGAGCCAGTGCATGGCAGTGCTCCAACGATAGCTGGGAAAAACATCGCCAATCCGTTCGGGGCAATTTTGACCGCCGCTATGATGCTCGAATACCTGGGCCATCTCGATGCTTCACAAGCCGTTGAGCATGCCGTCATTGATTGCATTGCCCGCAACGAAGTGACGGTTGACATCGGCGGCACGCTCAGTACTAGCGAGGCTGGTGAAGCCGTGTTGAACTTGCTTCGAAACTGAAGAAAAAAGCCCTGTTTTTTTTCAGCCCAAAGTCTTCGATAATTGTCCTGCGGTCAATAAGTTGGGAAAGCCAAGCTGGCGGAGCGCTTCATAGAGCACAATCGAGGCGGCGTTGGAGAGATTGAGCGAGCGAGCCGTTTCAAGCATTGGAATCCGAATCGCCGTTTCCAGATTGGCCTCGATTAACTCTTCCGGCAAGCCCCTGGTTTCCCTGCCAAAAACCAAAAAATCCCCTGCCTGGTAACTCACATCGGCATAGGTGCGTCTGGCTTTGGTCGAAGCAAAGAAAAAACGTCCCTGTGGAAAGGTTTCCTGGACCTGAGCAAAATTGTCATAGTACTGCACGTTGAGCGCGTCCCAGTAATCAAGCCCAGCCCTCCGTAACTGCTTGCTATCAACTGAAAACCCAAGTGGCCGTACCAGATGCAGTGAGGCACCGGTACAAACACAGGTGCGCGAAATGTTTCCGGTATTGGTATGAATTTCTGGTTCAACAAGAACAATGTTCAGCATATGAGTGAAGAATGAAGAATTGAGAATGAAGAATGAAGAATGAAGAATGAAGACAGATAAGGTATTATTTGTTTTCCATACCAGTTTGAAATCATCCTTTTGTGTTTGTTAAGAGGTAAATTGTTCGGGAAAACAGGTTTACCAGAGAACTGACAATTGACATCTTGCGACAAACTTGCACGTCGTTCTCAATTCTACATTTTTCATTCTACAATTCTGAATTTTTCATTCCAAGGAGACCAGGCATGACACAGGTACTCAATTCCAGCCTTCCTCAAGAAAACATGCTTGCCATTCGGAGCGAAACCAACAAGCGTGACAACAACGAAGACAGCTTTGTTGTGCTGTCTTTTCATATTGGCATTGATGGACCTCCCATCACTGTGCTGGCTGTGGCTGATGGAATGGGTGGTTATGCTCATGGTGAAGTCATCAGCCGCGAAGCACTCAAAAAATACACCACGACGTTGTTTCGCAATCTGGCTGTTGACCACTGTTTAAATGTTATCTCACCTCGGGGGCTCACGGCAGGGGCCATTTCAGAAGCAGTGTTGGCAGCAATTGAAGAAACCAATAGCTTTGTGGTGAACATGATCAGTGAGAACGGCTGGGGAAAAGCTGGTTCGACGATTGTGACCGCCGTAATCTGGGAAAGTTGGGTCATTGCCATGAATTTAGGCGACAGCCCTCTGTTTCATTACCAGCCCCGCACCCGTGCTTTTACCAAAATCACGGAAGATCATTCGGTTGCAGCCGCTCTGGCGCGTGCCGGGGTGATTTCGCCAGATATGATTCAGGCGCATGAAGGTCGAGGCCAGCTTCAATACTTTCTTGGTGGAACAGCTTTTCCTCGCAACTATGGGCCGATTGTCTTTCGCCTGGAATCAGACGATGTGTTGTTGCTTTGTTCCGATGGCATCTGTGGCAAAGTTTCAGAGCAGTCGCTGGCCGAAATCGTGGGACAACGAAAATTGCACCTTGGGGTCATCGCTGACAGACTGGTTCAGGCCAGCGGGGAAACTGGTGAAACTGACAATCAGACACTGATTTTATGGCGCTGTACGTTGGCTGAACCCGTCATTTCGGGAGGCGGGCAAACGATGGTCCTTGGATCGCCACGTGTGGAAGACGATACCGAATAATATCATTTAGGGCTGAAGGAACTACATATTTTCCAACTGTTTAGCCTTTTACAACCACGACCAGTCCATTCCAAAATAGCATAAGCTGGATGTTCTGCTCTCAGGTGTGTGTAAGAAAAAATGAAGACAACTGATGTAATTGTGATTGGTGGAGGGGTCATAGGTCTGGCGATTGGTCGTGCTTTACGACAGGCCGGACTCCAGGTGACGCTCTTTGAACGCAATGACCAGCCCGGTGGTGAAGCTTCCTGGGCGGCTGCCGGAATGCTGGCGCCGCAATCAGAAGCCACGGGGCCAGGAGCAATGCTTGATTTGTGTCTGGCCAGCCGGGCGCTATATCCCAAACTGGCTGAGTGTTTGCGTGACGAAACCGGAATTGATATCGAACTGCGGCAGGAAGGCACACTCTTGCCTTCGTTTTCAGCCGATCAGCATACCCAACTGCAGGCTTTTGTGAACTGGCAGCAATCTGCTGGATTGCGGGCCTCTCTGATTTCCACTGCCGAAGCCTTTGAACGTGAACCGCATCTGTCACCCAAACTGGTCGAAGCCGTCTGGCTGCCTGACGACTGGCAGGTTGATAACCGCCGCCTGACGCGTGCGTTGATTACGGCTGCCTATCTGGCCGGAGTTGATATCCGCTGCAATGCTGGAAGTGTGCAACTTCTGGTTGAAAATAATCGAGTGAAAGGGGTTGAAGTGGGGCTTGATCGCTGGTCAGCCCCCGTGGTGATTAACGCCGCTGGGAGTTGGGCTGCCCAGATGCCAGCCGAATTACTCCGCTTGCCTAGAGCCAGTGTGCGACCGATTCGGGGGCAAATGCTGGCTTTGGAGATGCAACCCCCGACACTCTTGCGGCATGTGATTCGATCTGAAGCGGCCTACCTTGTTCCCCGGCGTGATGGACGGCTGGTGGTCGGCGCCACGGTTGAAGATACCGGCTTTGCCAAGCACGTGACTGCCAGAGGGGTGATGGCCTTGCTCAAAGGCGTGATTGAAACCGTTCCGGCGCTGGCTGACTGTGCATTGATTGAAACCTGGGCCGGGTTGAGACCGCTGGCTGAAGATCAGTTGCCGATTCTGGGGGCCACGGACGTTTCAGGATTACTCTGTGCCACGGGGCATTATCGAAACGGAATTTTGCTCGCGCCGATTACCGCTGCAGTGATGACGTCACTGGTAACCAGCACTGCACCGGCGATTGAGTTAGAGCCTTTTTCACCACAGCGATTTCTGTAAAACCAGAGAAAAAGTCCAGCGTTTCAAAGAGATACAAAAGACATTATCGGAGATAAAACCGGGCCATCGAAAAAAGGATGGGGTTACGTCAGTACCACCTGCGTGAGCGGGTGAGTTGTCACGGCGAGGAAGCTCCACTTTTGGAAAATGGTTAACCCCGATCATGTCTAAAGAATAAGCCTCGAAAACCCTGACCCCTGACAAGATGACCGAATGACAAAGTGACAAGGTGATTTTTTCATCCCTCATCTCTCATCCCTCATCCCTTCGAAGACCCCTGACCCCTACTTTGCCAGTGCTTCGTGTTCCTTCCGCAATAACTCACTGCAGCGTGGATTTTGATTTCCTTTGGCCAACGCCTGTTCCAACCACCTGACCGCCTGGGCATGATTGCCACGTCCGGTTTCGACTAACCCTTGCAAATAAAGCATATCGGCTTCGGTTGCATCTGTCAGGCGTGGGAGTTTTCGGTACCAGTAACTTTCCAATAACTTCAGATTGGCCAGCCGTGAATAGGGCAACTGGTTTCCACGTGGCGTGGTGTATTCAAGAAATGGATACCAGTCAGTGCTAATTTCGGCCATCGGCTCGCTGTTGATAAACTCAACAACACTCTGGTCATAGAGATACAGGCCGCTCAAAACCGACAGCATGTCATTTCCAACAATACTGGCATTGTCCAGACATTGATGGATCTGTGGGCGCTCATTGAGTGATTCAAGGGTTTTAAAATTGACTTCCAGGGGTTGGTCTGAACCCAGCAGAATTCCCTGACCACCTCCGACAAAAAAAGCCATGTGCGGAAATACCGAATGCATGGTTTTAACAATACTGATCAAATCCACCGGGTCCATATGGTGAATCTGAACCCATTGCTGAAACACACCTCCCGACCGAAGCCGTTTGCGACAAAGCTCATAAAAATTCTGGCTGTACAGGTTGGCGGCACCCGCAAACCAGATGTTGGTGAGTTCGATACTGATGAGGTCATATTGTTTCGGAGTCAATAAAACGTAGTTGCGCCCATCGGTGACGTGGAGCTTGACTCGTGGATCATCCAGGATGTTGCGGTTCAGGTGCCCGAAATAGTCGTGGGCGGCGGTGACAATGCCGGGCGAGATTTCGGCAATATCAATTTCTGAAAAGGGAAATGCTCCGATGACGCTGGCCGTGGTGCCGGTTCCGAGTCCAATCACCAGTGACTGGTTATAGTTACGAGTAAATAAAAGCGGCACAATGGCAAATTGCTTCTGGGCAGGAACTTCGTGCGTGTCGTTGCCCTGGAATTTGGCATTGGCCAGCAGTGTGCGGGTGGTGTCGCTTTGAACCACGCTGGTGACACCGCCAAGTACATCTTCGTGATAAAACAAAATCTTCTGATTCAATGGGTTGGCATACGTGTAGCTGCTCAGGACGTGGGCGCCGACGTTGAGGTGATTCAAATCCCATTTCGGAATGATGGTAAACCCCAGCACACAGACTGCCACCGTCAAGGCCACAAAGCGGCGGAGAAATTGTCTGTGCTGACTCAGGAAGACAACCGCAATCAGGACCGCCAGTCCCAGGTTTGCCGCCGCTGAGACTCGCATCAGCCGTTCAGCCCCCAGGTAGGGAAGGAGCAAAAACCCGGTCACCGTTGAACCGAAAATACATCCGATAGTGTTGAAGAAATAGACGATACCAATTTGTTCAGCCAATCCTGGCAGTTTCCGCGCCTGAACTTTCATCACCAGCGGAAAGCTCATGCCAATCAACAGGGCCGGCAAAAACATAACCGTAAAACACCCGATAAAGCGGATTGATTCAGTCAGGGTAAAACTTGGTCTGAAAAATTCGGTCAGTTGAAACAGTCTTGGAATATCATCCCAGAGTGGCAGCAGGGCAAATACCGCCACACCAAGCGCAAATTGCGATAGCACCAGCCGACATTCGGCGCTTTTGTGTTCGTCAATCACCTGTTTGACAAAGTGGCTTCCCAGCGCAATCCCCAGCAGCATGGTGGTGAGCATCGTCCCAAAGGCATAGGCGCTGGTGCCGACGGTTTGAGCCAGGACATGCGTCCAGGCAACTTCGTAGGCAAATGAAATCACGCCTGAAAGAAAGGCAACACAATACAACCACCGATGGAGCGCCGAACTGGCACTTGCCGGAAGTGTTTCTGATTCGGTTGGACGAAATCCAAGCCCTGACGCCAGCACATCAAACCCATGCTCCAGCTTTCTGACTGGCCACGACGGCAAATCTTCCGAAACGGGTACTGGAATTGCCCCGGTCACCGGTTCAACCTGGGAAGTTCCCCGCAATAGCCACAGCGCAATGCCAAAAATAATCAGATTTCCCACGACCGCCAGACCCAGCGTTCCATAGATGCCAAGCGCCCCCAAGATAAAAAACGTGACGCTAAACACTCCGAACGCAGCGCCAAAGGTGTTGACCGCATAGAGCAGACTCACCCGCCGTCCAATGTGCCCGGCGTGCTGGACAAGATATTTGGTCATCGCCGGCAATGTGCCTCCCATAAGAATGGTTGGCGGCAGGACCAGAACCAGCGAGAGTAAAAATCGGACTGCCGTCAGTTGCCCAAACGAGAAGTGGTAGTTTTGATACAGCCGGACATAGATCGGCTCCAGGCCGCGAAAGATCAACGGCACAAAGGCGCAGTACAGTCCAACCCCAAGTTCGAGGTAGGCATACAGTTTCAATCCATTCCTTCCGCGTTCGACATATTTCCCAAAAACATAGCTGCCCACCGCCAATCCGCCCATAAACGCCGCGAGGATCGTACTGACAGCATAGGTTGTATTTCCAAATACATAGCCAAGGAGTTTGACAAAAACTGTTTCGTAGGCGAGTGAGGTGGCACCCGAAAGAAAAAACAACACCAGCAGGCTTTTTGAGGAAGGTTTCATGATGAGGAGGGAAGAAAGGCCAGTCATCGTAGCGGCAATGACTGGCCGGGGCATTATTTCTCTAACTCGTTCAAGAGATGGCTTAACTCTGGGAGAATCAATTTCTCCATTCCAAGCGTGACCGCTCCGGTTGAGCCGGGAAGGGAAAACAAGATTTTGCCATTGATGATGCCTGCCGTGGCCCGTGACAGAAAGGCTGCCGGTCCAATGTCGTCATAGCTGAGCATCCGGAAAATCTCGCCAAATCCAGGCAAACGTTTTTCCAGCATGGCATCCACAACATCAAACGTGGTGTCGCGGCGTGAAATACCGGTCCCTCCATTCAGCAAAATGACTGAAAATTGAGGGTTGGTGGCTAAATGACCAAGCAGCGCACGGATGTCGCTTGGTTCATCGCGGATAATTTGATAGTGCACAATGGTATGGCCGGCAGCCGTGAGCTTTTCGCGCATGGCGCGACCGCTTTTATCGGTTTCTTCGGTTCGTGTATCACTGACAGTGATGACGGCGCAGGCAGCTATGCGTTGCGCAGATGAGGCGTGGGCATGTTTTTGAACTTCACTCATAGAAAAAAGATGGAGGAAAAATGCAACCGGTATTGACGATTTCCTCTGGTCCGCCTGAAAGTATTTGAAAATAAAGACATTTAGATTAGGTTACAAAATCTGTCGAGAAAATGGTCAGTGCCAGAGAGGGTGAAAACCTTGGCAGACGGAAACGTGTTTATGTACCCTGGCATTTGCCACAGTTGTCCCGAAATTGCAAACCTGCAACGCCCGGTTGCTCAGTTCATCCTTGCCATCCTGGAAATGACTTCATTGTGATTTTGATTGATATGTTGTTCTCAATGCTGGTGTTGATTGCGGCTGGTCTCTGGGTTGGCCAGCTCATCCGCCGTGGCTGGGAACGCCGCCAACTCAAGCGTGGATATGATCCACGGCAGGATGAATTCTGGCAGGAGTATGACAACTCACCACCCCGACGTCGTTCGGTTGAGAGTTATGCCAGCCGTCATCGGTCACTCTATGCAGAAGATGATTGGCCAGAAGACGAAAGCGGATGGCACGTCAAAAACGTGAGCCATCCGCAACGATGTGAAATCTGTCATCAAAGCGATCAATTTGACCCGGAAACCCTGGTTTGTGGCCGGTGTGGGCATTACACCCATTAAAGCCAGGGCAGAAGACGGAGGGCTGGGGGCTGAGAAAACCAGGGCTGAAGAAAACGGGCCGAAGAAGTGGTTTTCTTTCATCCCCCATCCTTCAGCCCTCATCCCTTTGATTGCTCCGAGCTTGCGAGTCTTCAGCCCCCAGCCCCAGCCTTTCACGTGTAGGTTTTTTGATTTTATCCCGAAGGGATGGAGCCAGGTTAGCCGGTGGTCAG
>CAZXCE010000318.1:0-9481 GCA_964639175.1 uncultured Clostridia bacterium | reverse complement strand
CTTTCGGGTGTAACAATCAAATCTGCGACTTCGTGTCGCACCTGAAAGGCTGTAGTTGGACTGTAACAAAAGCAGCACTTTGTCTGGAATGACTGATTCAGGGTCTGCCAGTTTCATCTGCTGGTAATAGCGAAGCAGGTGGTTCCCCATACCCAGGCGGATCAGATCTGGAAGCGCTGTCAACTCAAGACGGTTCAGATTGTCTTTGCGGGCCCATAACCGTAAGGCTTCGTCCAGGTCCTGATTCCTGGCAGCGAGAACTGTAATCGCCGCCAGGTTCCGTTCAAATAAGCCCGTGTACTTTGGAAAGTGAAAGGCAATGAGTTCAGCCGATTTCCAGTCACCAGTGTTGAGGTAACAATCCCAAAGCAGTCGGTGAACATCTGTCAATCGCCAGCTATCAGGAGGGCTCGTTTTTATCAAACGTTTGAGCAAGGGGATTGCCCGTTTATAGAGCCTGGCTCCGCACAATGCCGTGCAAACCCCGTGCTGTTTAGAGATGTCACCATCTTTGGCGATGCGCTCCAGAAGTGAACACATGACTTCCTGCTGATCTGGTCGAGCTTTTTTGAGCTGGTCTTCAATTTCATTATATTCATTGGACGTCCAGGTGGAGCCTAAGGCCAATATTTGCCACATTCGTCCGTTGGGAAGAACCCAATATTTATCTGGATCTTTCAAATACCGCTCTAATTGTCGAAACAGAAAGATGGCATAGCCATGATCAGCCGGAGCTGATTCAAATTCCTTAATCCACTGGTTTACCTGAGGGCTCATCTTTCCTTTCGATTCAGATTGTTCGAGCCACCAAAAGGAAAGATAGGCAATCTGCTGCCGGTTTCGGTTCTCGATGTTTTTTTTATTCAAGGGAAACTGAGCAAGTGCTTTTTCAATAGTTTCATCCACCAATTTGTATTCTCTCCGTCCGTAGTAATAGCGAGCCCGCTCAATCCAGTATCGAGGTTCTTTTCGATACGCAGCTTCATTCTCCAGAATTGATTGTTCGATGACCCGTTTTCCAGAAACACTTTGAGTCCTTCCAGCCGTGGCCCCCAGGTCTTGAAGTGGAATTCCCCTGGGCGTGAGCCGGGCCGCTTCTTCCATAAGCTGCTGGGCTTTCTCAGGCTGTTTATCAAGCAGGTGGATTTCCGCCATTTCTTTTTTGACCGTTGCCTCAAACAATTGCTCCCAATCAACATCTTTTGGGATGATTGAATAGTTTGATTTCATCCGATCTTCATCTACGGGGGTAAACGGGCGATTCAACGCCATTTCTAAGAAGTATCGCCTTGCCGCTGTGCCCTGGACTAAGGTTGCAAGCTTATAACAATCAACTGCCAGTACTGGTCGGCACACGGTGGCCATCCAATCGAAGGAATCCATACTTTGTGCTCTTTGAGCGTAGCAGGTGTACTTGAAGGCGCGAAACCAATCCTCAGGATGTTGCTCGACGTTAAGGCGCAATTGGACCAGCAGTGGTTCAACTGATCCATGGTGCAATAAAAAATCAAAGTGATGCTCAAACCAAACTGGCTCCAATTTCACCCTGGCGGCCAACCAGGCATCAGTTTCCTGGAGTGAACTGTTCTCCATCATGAGATCAAAAAATCGAGTAACTCGCCCAGTCTCTGGGGTTAAACTCGGCTCAAGTTCGATCAATTTTTGAGCGAGTCGGATCTCACCAAAATCAATCAAATCAGTTAAGGCATCACGAAACAAACCTGTATGATTTTTGATTCGCTGTATTTCCGGTAACGCCTGTTCAAGTCGGGAAAAGTGTCCCGCCCGAATATACACCCGAATGCGAAACGCCAGTTCAGTTGGGGAGTCAGAGGCCAGAGGTTTTGCCGCCAGTTGGTTGGCCAGCAGGGTCAAATCATATTTGAGGAGCGCCTCTTCAAGTTTTGAGGGGTCCATCCAGTCGGTTTGAGAGTCGGTCAGTTCAGGCGTGGAAGATTGCGCTTTTACCAGTTGCGACCCCAGTGCATTGGGGAGGATGATACCTGCGATTGCGGCAAACCATATCAGCCATAGGAATTTCATCATTTGACCTCGTAAGCCTCAAATATTTTTACGGATATGTAACTGCTGGTCTTTCAGAAAAAGAATTCTTTGCAGTCTGGTTAACTTGTCATCACTTACCCACGCCACGACGTGTTGTGGCCAAATCTCTGGCTGGCCAAAGGTTCCAGCGACAAGTCGCTGAGTGACAAAGCGGCAACAAGCTGCAAGGAAATATGTCTCTAAAAAACTACAAATGTCAATCTGCTATCAAGGATTACATAATCGCGATGGGAAAACTACAGAGTTTTTGCCTGGAAAGCTGTAGTTACGTACCGTACCGACAATTTCCAGATACTCTAATCACGAAATGCACGAAAAACACAAAAAGAATCAAACACCTGTCAGGTTTAATCCGTCAGTAAAGTTATGACAAAGTACTTAGTATTTTAGACTATTTTGCAGTGAGTGTCTGGTACAGCAATTCTTTATTTGGAAATGAAGAGAGGGTCAAGAGTTCCAAACAAAGAATTGTTGTCAATCGGTTGAGGATCAATTGGTCTGAGGGGTACTGGCGCTGCTCTCCGTGAATCTAAACTTTCTGAAGGCTGTTCGATGAGGTTGTCCGGGAGCAATATGCAATTCTGGTTTGTCTGACAGCACCATAATTGTGCAGCCAAAGGTTGATTCGTTGCTAATCGGGGATATTTTTGAGTCACGTGAGCTTAAAGCTGATTTGATCACATCAACTCCCACAACTTCAGACCTGTGTTTAAATCTTTTTTCAAGGGACTCATACCGATAACAATAATATGCCCCTTCGGCGACTGTTCGGTTGAGCTTTTTGAGTCGCTCCAGATACCGGGTGCTGTAATTGTCATTTGCCAGTGGATGATTGGTGTGGTAGGTAATCCCCGGTCCGGCATCAGTAACATACTGGCTTGTTTTCTTTGCAGAACATTCAATGCCAACTGCTTTCTCTGTCCCACCAATAATATAATTCTGACCTGATGCATGGTGTATGCCTTTGAAGAATTCAACCGCCAGGTCAAAACTGGTCTTTTCCAGAACACCTCGCACAATAAAGGCCACGGGCAACCCGTCATGAGAGGATTCCAATTGCAACAGAGTATTACAGGCAATGGCAACTGAATGATTGTTCAGGCCATTGAGACCAATCAATCCAGGCGTGGTCAGCACAAACGATTCAACCGATGTTTGCGGGTCTTTGATATGAAGCAGGGTTTGATACCCCTGGTAAAAAGGTTCAATGTCCATGTTCTGGGCAACGAAAGTGGGGTTTGGACCGCGCTGATTGACGCTGATTGAGGTGCAATGTTCGGCGGTCACATCTGGTCCTTGAGCCCACTGTTCGTCACCTAACTGCAACATCAATATTGTATTGAAATCTATGCCTGAACCATCTGAGATGCCTTTTACTTCGTCCAGAAGTTCCGGAGTCCATTTCTGAATGGCAGGTATGAAATTGGTGGTCTTGAGAAATCTGGCAGTAAATTCATCTGCCTTCATTTTGTAGGTTTGCTCGACATCCGCTTTCCATAGTTGAAGGATTTCGGCAATCTCTTTTTTCAGTGTCCGACCATGAATCAGTCCTCGATTGTACGGTGAGCCTTCAAGCACGACAACTTTGAGGTTGCCTTTGGCCACTGGTTTATGTCCGTTTGCCACACGTGCAGAGACACCATGATCACTTCCAAATGCCTGAGCAGGTGTCAACATCATTGTTGTTACTATAATAAAGCTACAAATAAAGATCAGAAATTTCATACGCCTCTTCGTTTTCTGAGCCACAATCCTTAGCCTGGATACTCACAGGCAACATCCATCATTTCGTTGTGCAGGAACATGCTCTGACGTGAGATCCACAGCCTCAATCAGGTCCTGCCAGAAGCTTGGGAGATGCGCAAATGCTTGGGGCAAAAAATCAAACTAAGAATTGCCACAGAATATGCGAAAATCAAGTTAACTTATTGATTTTAAACTCTCTAAAGAAAACTTAAATCCAAATATAACTATACAATCAAAGTAAGAAATCACTTCTAGATGTTAGAACTATTTATGATCACGGTTGAGATGAATTTGGTGCGAACCAGGGAATCTATCAGGTTCAATTTGAGGTGAAATTTAGATAGATTTGAGATCGGGGGCTGTTACGCGAGGGAAATTTGGATTGGATTTCATAAAGCTGAAAAAAGTAAAAGTTCAGAGCATCATTTCCAGGCGCGAGCATTTCTGACCTGAGTTTTGTCGGTCAACCTCACGCCTGAAGGCGTTACTCTGAACTTTTTCTAACAAACAAAATCTGACCAATCAGGCTGGAAACATTGATCTTACGGCGTTCCAGGCGTCGGTGCCGATTCGGCCCAAAATCGAATCATCCTTGAGTTGCTGCCCCGTGACCAGTCGGCTGATATCATCGGAAATCTGGTCGCGCATCCGGGGTGAAGAAAACACATTGGAGACAAATTCCCAGCGGGCTTTGGCCAGTGGAATCGGATCGGCGGCCCGCAGGAACTGTTCAATCACATACCCGGTGCGCTGCTCGACCGGGAGTTCCTGGGCAATGTCGAGGATCCGTCCAAACCGCCGAATTGGCGCCAGCGGCATAATGTCAAGCGACGTTTCATAGGCCGCGGTTTCAATCTTGTTGAATTTCGCCTGTGCCTGTTTCACTTTCTCTCCCAACCCACGCTTTTGAAAGTCTTTAATGTAGTCATTTCCCCACCGAACGTGTCCAGCCTCTTCGTTTTTGATCTGGTTGAGGACGGGATAATGTTTGTGGTCTTCGCCCATCGCCGCCACGTGGAGTGCAAAGCTTTTCAGTCCGCGTTTTTCAGTCACATTGATCCCGACGATGATTTCCACTTCATCCGGCGTTGCGTCATCGGCAATACCCATCGTCAGGGCTTCAAATTCATCAACATAGCGCAAACCAGCCGGTTCAGTCGGCGTGGCGCCCATATCGGCCATCATGCCGGCAATCATCTCCGCGTGGCGAAATTCATCGGCGGCATGTCCAACCAGGTGTTCTGAAAGCGCCGGCAGGTCCTTTTCAAGCCGTTTGGAAAGGTCAGCAATGGCGGTCGCGCCTTGAAATTCTGAGTAGTAGTACAGGTTGAGCGTCGCCGCGTGCAAATCAGGGTCATTGACGACGCGCTTGAAGATCTGGTTGAGGGCTCTATCGCGCGGTGTTTCGGGCATGGGTACAGGTTCCTCCCAGGAAAAATCTGAATGACAAGTTTATGCGTGCTGGGGGGTGATCAATGGGGGCTGATGAATGGGAAAAGCGGATTGTACCCCCCTCCCGAATGTTCGACCAGCGGGATTGCCATAATTTTCCCAGCCCCAACACTCCACGAGTCGGAAAGCAGATTGGACAAAGACAGGGTTGGTTCCCTACTCTGCAGGCATTCGCTGCTTGCCTCATTCTTTCATAAAAATCAGTTCACCCCCATACCAGTTTGAAAGCATCAAGTTACGTTCAGCGCCAGTTAAGCCATTTAGAACATGGATCTGACTGACGACTGACTTCAAATTGATAGTTCTCTTTCCCACACCCAACTGCGGCCAAAAAACGCAGATTGGTTTCTGACCGGAGTGAAAACGAATGGAAAACCAGGAAAAAGCTGTACCCAGGGCTTCCCGTCGCAAGTTTCTCAGCCAGGCGCTGACGGCGGCAGGATCCGTGGTTGTTGCCCCAACGCTGATTGAATCGGCGACGGCGATTGGCGCCGAAGCGCCACCATCGTCAGGTCCCGTTGCCCCATCAGCCGCAGGTGAAATCTCGGTTACGTTGCACATCAACGGTGCCAAAAAGACACTTTCCATTGAACCGCGTGTCACCTTGCTTGATACCTTACGCGAGCGTCTGGAACTGACCGGCAGCAAAAAAGGCTGTGACCACGGTCAGTGCGGTGCCTGCACGGTCTTGATTGACGGCCAGCGTGCCTATTCCTGCCTGTGTCTGGCGGTGATGCAGGAAGGAAAAGAGATTGTCACCATCGAAGGTCTGGCCAGGGGCGAGGTTCTGCACCCTGTCCAGGAGGCATTTATTCACCAGGATGGATTTCAATGCGGATATTGCACACCGGGTCAGATTTGCGCCTCGGTGGCGCTGCTCGATGAAATCAAACGCGGGTGTGCCAGTGCAATCACCCCCGATTTGGCGAGTCCGCCGCAATTGAGCAATCTTTCCGAAGCTGAAATCAAGGAACGCCTGAGTGGAAACCTGTGCCGGTGCAGCGCTTATAACGGCATCGTGGCCGCCGTGCAACAGGCTGCCGGTCACACACCACCATCCGCTGCGGCACTCGTGCTCGGTGCAGTCACAAAGGAGGGTGCATGAACAACTTTGGATATGTTCGCGCGGCATCCGTCAAAGATGCCATTGACCGTTCAGTTGGTGACCCGAAAGCCATGGTCATTGCTGGCGGCACCAATCTGGTGGATCGAATGAAGGTTTTCCTGGATGAACCTTCCCAACTGATTGATATTTCACGACTTGAACTGAAGAAAATTGAAAAGACCGCTGACGGTGGCTTGCGCATCGGCGCCCTGGTGACCAATACCGAAGTCGCCGATCACGCCGAAGTCCGGGCTCAATATCCGGTGCTGGCGCGTTCGATTTTGTCAGGGGCGTCACAGCAAATCCGCAACCTGGCGACGGTTGGTGGGAATTTACTCCAACGGACGCGCTGTCCGTACTACTACGACACCGCCTTTGCCTGCAACAAACGGATTCCAGGCAGCGGCTGCCCGGCAGCCAACGGGGTGAACCGTGGCCATGCCATTTTTGGGAATAGCGAGCACTGTGTGGCGGTTCATCCGTCAGATATGTGTGTGGCGTTGGCGGCACTGGATGCGGTGGTCGAAGTCGAAGGTCCAAAAGGACAGCGAAAAATTGCCTTCGGTGAGTTTCATCGGCTGCCGGGTGATACACCAAACCGGGACACCAATTTGGAACCCGGCGAACTCATCACGGCGGTGACAATTCCAGCCTCGCCATTTGCCAAAAGCAGCGTCTATCTCAAATTGCGGGATCGGGCGTCGTATGCGTTTGCCCTGATTTCAGTCGCCGCTGTCCTGGATGTGTCTGGCAAGAAAATCAAAACCGCCCGGCTTGCCCTGGGCGGCGTGGCCCACAAACCCTGGCGCACAACCGAAGCCGAAGCCTTTTTACAGGGTAAATCAGCGGATGCAGCCACATTCCAGAAAGCAGCGGAACTGGCGCTCAAGGGCGCGAAACCACTGTCCCACAATGAATTTAAGGTTACTCTGGCCAAACGGGCGATTGTTCGTGCATTGACGATTTCGGCCAAAGGAGGAGGTGTCGCATGACCAAAGTGATTGGAACTTCCGTCAGCCGAACCGATGGATTGGCCAAAGTCACCGGCACGGCCACATATGCTGCTGAGCATCAAATTCCTGGACTGGTTCATGGGTATCTCGTAACCGCCAGCATTTCGGCGGGTCGGATCAAAAACATTGACACGAAAGAGGCTGAAAAAGCTCCTGGCGTGATTGCCGTCTTTACCCATCGCAACCCACCCAAAATGTTTATGCCAGCCAATGACTTTATGAATTCACGAATTTATGAAGCCCGGCTGCCGCTCTCAGATGATAAAGTCCACTATGCCGGTCAAATTATTGGGGTTGTGGTGGCTGACACGCTGGAACGAGCCCGTCACGGGGCCCATCTGGTCAAGGTTGACTATGACATGGCAAAACCCGTGGTATCGGGTAAGGACACCAGTTACAAAGATGCGTCCTCAATGTTTGGCGAAGAACTCAAGTTTCAAAAAGGGAGTTTTGAAACTGGCACCTTCGCCGCTGGTTCGGCCAATGCCGCTGCCAGAGTGGAAGCGGTCTATGGCACGGCGACTGAGCTTCATTCCCCAATGGAGCCGCACGCCATCATCAGCCACTGGCATTCGGACGGCTCGTTGACCGTCTACGAGCCATCCCAGTGGGTCTATGGCACCCAGCGAACTTATGCTGATTTGTTTGGGATTGCGCCGGAAAAAGTGCGGATTGTAACACCCTTCATCGGTGGTGGATTCGGGTCAAAGGCATTTCCCTGGCAGCATTCGGTGTTGTGCGCCGCCGCCGGGCGGGCCATTGATCGTCCGCTGAAACTGGTCGTCACGCGTCGGCAAATGACCGCCAACACAGGGCACCGATCAGAAACAGAACAAACCGTTCGACTGGCAGCCACCGCTGATGGCACCCTGACCGCAATTGAGCATCTGGCCAAAACTTCGACCTCGCCAGTTGAAACCTTTGCCGAACCCTGCACCGGCATCACACCGGTGATGTACAAAGCCCCTAATCTGCGAACCCAGCAGGAAATCGCGGTTCTTAATATTGGAACGCCAACGTTTATGCGCGCTCCGGGTGAAAATCCAGGTCTGTTTGCGCTGGAATCTGCCATGGACGAACTTGCCTGGGCGCTCAAAATGGATCCAATCGAATTGCGCCTCAAGAACGAAACAACAGAGCATCAACAGCGAAAAATGCCTTTTTCTTCAAAGTTTTATGCTGACTGTCTGAAAGTCGGGGCCGAGCATTTTGGCTGGAAAGACCGCCCCAAAGTACCTCGGTCACTCACCAAAGACGGAAAACTGATTGGCTGGGGTGTTGCCGGCTCAACGTTCCCAGGACTCCGCATGCCCGCCACGGTCAAAGTCCGCCTGCTGGCCAATGGAACGGCTGAAGTTTTGACTGCGGGCAACGACATGGGCACTGGGGCCTATACGGTGGTCGCCATAACCGCGGCGGAAACACTTGGCCTCCCGGTTGAGAAAATCCATGTCCAGATGGGTGATTCGCGCCTTCCGGATGGTGGGCTGGCTGGAGGTTCACAAATGACGGCCACCCTGGCACCAGCCGTAACCGCCGCCTGTCAGGCAGTGTTGAAACAGGCCAAGGCCAGTTCAGCCTCCGAAGCCTTTGACGGACTTCAAAAGTCAGGCCGTGGTGCCGTTGAAGCGACGGCAACCTCTTCACCCGGCGCGGAAATGCGGAAATGGGCATTCCAATCGTGGGGAGCACATTTCTGTGAAGTCGCAGTGGATGAAGAAATTGGCCGCTTGCGAGTTACCCGCTGGCACGCCGTGATGAATATTGGTCAGGTTATCAACAGCAAAGCCGCCGCCAGTCAGGTCCGGGGTGCGGTCATTATGGGCATCGGTCAGGCGCTGATGGAAGAATGCGTTTTTGATCCAAACCTTGGAAATCCAGTGGTCTATGATCTGGCCACGTATCACTTCCCGGCCCATGCCGACATTCCACGTATTGAAGTCACCTTTGTCGGCGAACCCGACCTCAACTTTAATCCTTCCGGCGCCCGTGGAGTTGGGGAAATCGGCATCACGGGTGTTTCCGCCGCCGTGGCCAATGCCGTCTACCACGCCACCGGCAAGCGGTTGCGAACGCTTCCGATTACGCCGGAAAAATTGAT
>CAZXCE010000317.1:0-9538 GCA_964639175.1 uncultured Clostridia bacterium | reverse complement strand
CGCATCCGCCGAATAACCTACAAGAGAACCAAAATATTATGTATGATGGGGCCAACGCCTGTTGAACATACCTGCAAATGGTGAGGAACGAAGAATGGAAGATGAATCAGCTATCTCATTGAGTGATCAGTGGTTCGCTTTTTCATACTTCATACTTCATACCTCATAATTTGGATATTTTGGTTCTCCACCCCATTCACTATTTGATTTAGGTAGACGTCCATGATCACCCCTGTACAAACCCTCGTTCCCATGGTCATTGAGCAAACCGGTCGTGGTGAACGTGCTTATGACATTTACTCACGGTTGTTGAAAGACAACATTATTTTCATCGGCACCCCAATTGACGACATGATCGCCAATCTGGTGGTCGCGCAACTTTTGTTTTTGGAAGCCGAGGATCCGGACAAGGATATTTCGCTCTATATCAACAGTCCTGGTGGCTCGATCACGGCAGGAATGGCCATTTACGACACCATGCAGTTCATTCGGCCCGATGTGACCACGATTTGCGTTGGCCAGTGTGCTTCGATGGGTGCGTTGTTGCTGGCTGCCGGAGCGAAAGGCAAACGGTTTGCCCTGCCCAACTCACGCATCCTGATTCACCAACCATCGGGTGGCGCCCAGGGCCAGGCCACCGATATCCGGATTCAGGCTGAAGAAATCCTGCGTATGCGGGAACTTACCTCCAACATTTTGTCCAGGCACACCGGACAGCCCTTTGATGTGATTGAACGCGACGTTGAACGCGACCGGATTATGTCAGCCGTCCAGGCCAAAGAATACGGCCTGATTGATCAGGTTTTAGCCCATCGCGAATAGTCAGTCTTTGCTTGCCCCTGCGGTCCCTGGTTGATTGCCAGCCAGGGGCCAGTCGGGTGGTGGCTTGACGCCATACCCGACGGTCACGGTTTATTAATTATTATTCTTCCCCCTGGAGCTACGTGTGAGAAGAGAAGAGACACTCCGCTGTTCTTTTTGTGGAAAAACCCAGAATGAAGTCAAAAAACTCATCGCCGGGCCCACCGTCTATATCTGCAATGAATGTATTGATATCTGCAACGAAATTATTTCTGATGATGCCCATCAGGAGGCCACAGCCCAGCGTCCCCAGCTCCCCAAGCCGGTCGAGGTCAAAGCCTTTCTTGATGACTATGTCATTGGGCAGGACGAAACCAAGAAAAAACTGGCGGTGGCCGTCTATCAGCACTACAAGCGGATGGACATGCTCAAGCGCCGGACGTCAGGCGATGTTGAAATCCAAAAAAGCAACATCTTGTTGATTGGGCCGACCGGCACTGGCAAAACACTGCTCGCCCAAACCCTGGCCCGGATGCTCAATGTCCCCTTCACCATCGTTGATGCCACCACCCTGACCGAAGCCGGGTACGTGGGTGAAGATGTCGAAAACATCATCTTGAAACTGTTGCAGGCGGCCAATGGCGATATTGAACGAGCTCAACAAGGGATAATCTATATTGACGAAGTTGATAAAATCTGCCGCAAAGATGAAAACCCGTCCATTACCCGTGATGTCTCGGGCGAAGGCGTTCAGCAGGCACTTTTGAAAATTTTGGAAGGCACCATTGCCAACGTTCCACCCCAGGGTGGACGCAAACACCCACACCAGGAGTTTTATCCGGTTGACACGTCAAACATCCTGTTTATCTGCGGGGGGGCGTTTGTGGGCATTGAAAAGGTGGTCGAACGCCGGGTCGGGAAAAAATCATTGGGCTTTAATGCCAAGCTGGAATACAAACGGTTTCATCGCAACTCTCAGATTTTAGAACTCACACAGCCAGAAGACCTGATCAAATACGGATTGATTCCGGAATTTGTCGGACGCCTTCCGGTGATGGGCACGCTCCACGAACTGGATGAAGCCGCCATGGTCGATATTCTGACCAAACCCAAGAATGCGCTGATCAAGCAGTATCAAAAGCAGTTTGAATGGGATAACGTCAAGCTCCGATTTACCGAAGAAGCCCTGCAAACCATTGCCCGTATGGCCTGTGAACGCAAAGTCGGTGCCCGTGGATTGCGCATGATTCTCGAAGAGTTGATGCTCGACCTGATGTACAGCCTGCCGAGCCAGAAAAAAATCAAGGAATTTACCATCACCCGTGAAATGGTGGAAACCCGGCGCATTACCCTCCCTTTGCTTGAAAAAGCCGGATAAAAGGGTCGCGCTCACCCGTGCCGACTGGTACATATCAATCAAGCACTCACCTGCTTTCTTTGATAGATCCATTCAGGCCAGACACCAGCCGGTCTCAATCGCAACGCGTGTTTTGCCTGAGTGGAAGGATTATGAGAAAAAAAATTGATAGAGAGATTTATGGAAGAATATCATGACAGTACGCCGGAAGATGTGGCTCTGTACCCTATGGTACCAATTCGGGATGTGGTGGTTTTCCCGCATACAGTCGTCCGGTTCAAGATTGGTCGGCCACCTTCAGTCAACGCGATGGTGCAGGCCCTGAAAGGGGATCGCATTATCTTTCTCGCCACCCAACACGACGCCACCATCGAAGAACCCAGCATGGAGCAGGTGTTCAAGATTGGGACGCTGGCGCGGATCTCACACCACCTGCAACTGGCTGATGGCAATATCAAAGTCCAGTTTGAAGGCCTCGAACGGGCAAAGTCGGTCCGCTTTGAAGAACACCCGGATGGCTACTGGGTGGCAACCGTCAGACGCTCGCCGGCTTTGGTTGACCGCAGCCCACGGGTCAACGCCCTGGTAAGCAAACTGACCTCCCTGGTGGATCAGTATGCCCGGCAAAATCCGGAAAACCCGGAAAACCTGCATGCCGATCTTCAAATCGAGGACCCGTCTCGCCTCGCCGATGCCATTGCCAATCACCTCAAGATCAGTGTTGAAGAAAAACAAAGCGTCCTCGAACTGTTTTCACTCTCAGACCGACTCAACCGGTTGATTGAAATCCTGGACATCGAACTGGAAAAAATCCAGGTTGATCGTTCGGTTCAAAATCGAGTGAAGAAGCAGATGGAGCGGGCCCAAAAAGAGTACTACCTGAACGAAAAGATCAAGGCGATCAACAAGGAACTCGGGCGCAAGGACGAAAAAGCCGAACTCGAAGAACTCAAAAAGAAAATTGATTCGGCTGGCATGAGCACCGATGCCTACAACAAAGCCATGACGGAACTGCGTCGGCTTGAGCAAATGCCTCCGATGTCGGCTGAATCCGCCGTGTCGCGCAATTATCTGGAATGGCTGCTGGCGGTCCCCTGGAAAGAGCGCTCTGAAGAAGTCACGGACCTCAAATTTGCCGAAGAAGTCCTCGAAAGCGACCATTATGGACTGGAAAAGGTCAAGGAACGCATTCTTGAGTTCCTGGCTGTCCGCCAGTTGATTGAAAATCCCAAAGGGTCAATTTTGTGCTTTGTGGGGCCGCCAGGGGTTGGAAAAACCAGCCTTGGCCGCTCAATTGCCCGGGCCACAGGCCGCAAGTTTGTGCGGCTGTCCCTGGGTGGTGTCCGGGACGAAGCTGAAATCCGCGGTCATCGTCGAACCTATATCGGCGCCCTGCCCGGCCAGATTATCCAGATGATGAAAAAGGCCGGAACCGTCAACCCATTGATTCTGCTTGATGAAATTGACAAGCTGGGTATGGATTTCCGAGGCGACCCGTCCTCAGCCCTGCTCGAAGTCCTCGACCCGGAACAAAACAACTCGTTCCAGGATCACTATCTCGATGTCGAATATGACCTGTCAAAGGTGATGTTTATCGGGACGGCCAATGTCCTGCACACCATTCCAGCCGCTTTACAAGACCGGCTCGAAATCATCCGGTTGTCAGGCTATACCGAGCGCGAGAAGATTGAAATCGCCAAACGCTATCTGGTGCCCAAACAACGCGAAGCCACCGGGTTAAAGTCAGATATGATTGACTTTACTGAAGGCGCAATCACCACGGTCATTGAAAATTACACGCGTGAAGCCGGGGTGCGCAGCCTCGAACGCGAGTTATCTTCGGTGTGCCGCAAGGTTGCTCGCAAAGTTGTCGTGACACCAGAAAAAGAAGCCTTCCACGAAACAGTCTCGTCCGAAGCCATTCTAAATTATCTGGGGCCGATTCGGTTCCGATCCCAGATGATCGAAGAAGAAAGCGAAGTCGGGTTGGCCACCGGGCTGGCCTGGACTGAAGTGGGCGGCGAAGTGCTCCACATTGAAACCACCCTCATGCCGGGTCGAGGTCAGTTGACCCTGACCGGAAAACTTGGCGAGGTCATGCAGGAATCAGCCCGGGCGGCCATCAGTTATGTCCGTTCGCGCGCCAATCAGCTTGGGATCTCGCCCAATTTTTACAAACGCTATGACATGCACATCCACATTCCGGAAGGCGCCATTCCCAAAGATGGACCATCGGCTGGAATCACGATGGCAACGTCAATTGTATCAATTTTGACCGACACTCCCATCCGCAAGGATGTGGCCATGACCGGTGAAATTACGCTACGTGGCAAGGTGCTCCCTATTGGTGGCTTGAAAGAAAAGCTGCTGGCGGCTCACCGAATTGGCATTCGAACCGTGATCATTCCGCGTGAAAATCAGAAAGATCTGGTTGAAGTTCCAAAAGAAATCCTGGAACTGTTGACCATTCATCTGGTTGATCACGTTGATCAAGTCTTGCGGCTGGCCTTAAAACCACGCAAAGCCAAAAATGACACCTCCGAAGTGTCAGCCCTCTGGAATCCCAGTGTGACCGAAAGCAATCAAATTTCACCCCCGCCGGTTGAATAACTTCAGGGCAGAAGTGCGTGGTAAAATTCACGCACTTCTGCCTTCCTCCTTGAAAAATTTTCGAGTGCAGAGTACATTTGCGTCGAGAATCCGCTTCCCAACTGCCGTTGACTCCCCACACCATCCAAAATAAAAAGGTTATGAAACCAGTTGTTGCGCAGTTTGTGTGTAGCGCCGTTTCTCCGCACCAATACCCTACAGACAGACTTCCTGAAATTGCATTTCTTGGACGCTCAAACGTTGGCAAATCAAGCCTGATTAATTCCCTGCTTCGGGTCAAAGGACTGGCTCGCACCAGCAGCACCCCAGGCCGAACTCAGCTCATCAACTTCTTTCGCATTAACAACGCATTGTATTTCGTCGATTTGCCTGGGTACGGATATGCCCGTGTTCCTACCGAAATCCGGCAACAATGGGCACCGATGATTGAAAAATATCTCATTGACCGGGCCCCGCTGGCGCTGGGAATTGTGATTGTTGACAGTCGGTTGAAACCAATGGATCTGGATCGGCAAATGGTTGAATGGTTAGATGCCCAACACGTTCCAATGTGTGTGGTGGCAACCAAAGCTGATAAGCTCTCAAACAACCAGATGGCCACTCAGTTAAAGGTACTCCGAGAGACATTTGGCCAGGCGGTCATCCCGTACTCAGCTTTAACCCGCAAGGGCGCCGACGAAGTCTGGCGGATGATCCGACAGGCGGGCGAACCAAAGCCACCCGCGGTCATCACCGCCACCAGTTAAAGTACCAGACCGTTCGTACCTGATACCCAAACCACTCACCAGGCACCCCATGTGCTGCTCGCGGAATTCGATTTGTGATCTCCCAACACCATTGTTTATGCGTCCGCAAAACGCAGACCATCTCACGTTAACGTCAAAGGCACCAGTAACCTCGCCTACCTTGTTTGAACTTGTGACCTGCCTGATTACCAAGTTCCACGTCGCACGATTTCAGTCTTGAAACCTGCAATCTAAAACCATTTACCAAATTAATTGTTCAAGGGCTTGAATTGTATATGGATGAACCCATTGACACATCTACCAACGGGCTAATGGATATCGCAACGCTCAAGGAGATGAACATCTCCCAGTTGACCAAAATTGCCCAGGAGTATGACATTCCCGGCGCCACCGGAATGCGCAAGCAAGAGCTGATTTTTAAGATTTTGCAGGCGCAGACTGAAAAATCCGGATTGATCTTTTCAGAAGGTGTGCTGGAATGCTTGCCAGACGGATTTGGCTTTCTCCGTGCCCCGGATTACAACTACCTGCCAGGGCCGGATGACATTTATGTTTCCCCCTCGCAAATCCGGAAATTTGATTTGCGGACCGGAGACACCATCTCTGGACAAATCCGTCCCCCAAAAGAAGGCGAACGCTATTTTGCGCTGATCAAAGTTGAGGCAATTAACTTTGAGCCACCAGAAGTCAGGCGCGAAAAGATCTTTTTCGACAACCTGACCCCACTCTACCCCCACCAGCGACTGGTGATGGAAACCAGCCCCGATAACCTGTCGGCCCGGGTGCTGGATTTGATCACTCCGATTGGCCGTGGGCAGCGTGGACTCATCGTTGCCCCGCCTCGAACCGGGAAGACGATGTTGCTGCAAACCATTGCCAATTCGATCACTCGCAACCACCCGGAAGTCATGCTGATTGTGCTACTGATTGATGAGCGTCCCGAAGAAGTAACGGACATGCAGCGGAGCGTTCAGGGAGAAGTGATCAGTTCAACCTTTGATGAGCCGGCAACTCGCCACGTACAAGTTGCCGATATGGTGATTGAAAAGGCCAAACGGCTGGTCGAACACGGACGCGACGTGGTGATTTTGCTTGATTCCATCACCCGTCTGGCCCGTGCGCATAACGCCACCGTGCCTCCGTCTGGAAAGATCCTCTCCGGTGGGGTTGACTCAAACGCCCTGCAGCGGCCAAAACGGTTCTTTGGTGCCGCCCGAAACCTTGAAGAAGGTGGCAGCCTGACCATCATTGCAACCGCCCTGATTGATACCGGGTCCAGGATGGATGACGTGATCTTTGAAGAATTCAAAGGCACCGGCAATATGGAAATCCATCTTGATCGCAAACTGGTTGAAAAACGCATCTTCCCAGCCATTGATATCAACAAGTCGGCAACCCGTAAGGAAGAATTGCTGATTCCGAAGGAAGATCTGAACCGGATCTTTGTGATGCGTCGAGTGCTCAGCCCGCTTTCAAGTGTCGAATCAATGGAATTGATCACCGAACGACTGGAACGCACCAAGAGCAATACCGAATTTTTGGCTTCCATGAATACCTAAACTGGTACCTGGTTCTTGGTTCTTGGTTCTTTGTTCTTCGAACATATTCGTTCTTCCCCTTCAAGTACGCAGCATCAAGCACCAAGTACCAAGTACCAAGTACCAAGTACCAAGTACAAAACACCACCTATGCACATTTTACTTGCGGTTTCTGAAGTTGCTCCCTATGCAAAAACTGGTGGGCTGGCTGATGTTGCCTCAGCCTTGCCCAAAGCGCTGGCAGCTCTGGGCGAACAGGTCACGGTGGTCATGCCTCGCTATGGGTTCATCCATACCGGCGAAGAAGTCTGGTATAACCTGCCGGTACCATTTGCCCATACCATCAAACACATCCGCCTCTTTCGGGAAAACCTGGGAAAAGCCACCATTTACTGGATTGATGCCCCAGAATATTTCTCACGTGGAAAAGCAATCTACGGTGAATCGGATGATCCGGAACGGTTTGCTTTCTTCTGTCGGGCCGTGCTTGAGGTTGCCCGCTGGCTTGGAACACCACCTGATATCATTCATTGCAATGACTGGATGACAGGTCTGATTCCGGTATATTTGCGGACGGTATATGCCACGGATCCATACTTTGCCGGGACAGCAACACTGCTCAGCATCCACAACCTGGCGTTTCAAGGACTGTTTAGCCCCTCACAATTGCCCAGGTTTGGTCTTTCCATGGAACTCAACACCACGGATGGTGGCCTTGAATTCCGAGGTACCGCCAGCATGCTCAAAGGTGGACTGGTGGCAACTGACGCCATCTCGACCGTGAGCAAAAAATATGCCCAGGAAATCCAGACGGCTGAATACGGGTTTAAAATGGAAGGACTGCTCCATGCCCGCCGCCATGACTTGATAGGCATTCTGAATGGCGTGGATTATGACATTTGGAACCCAGCCACCGACAAAAACATCGCGGCTAACTACTCAATGGAAGATTTGTCTGGCAAACGGGCGTGCAAGGCTGATCTCCTGAGCCATTTTCACCTCCCGCACGAACTGGATCGCCCACTGATTGCAGTGGTATCGCGCATCAGTGACCAGAAAGGGTTTGATTTAATCCGCGAAGTATCTGGCCGGATGCTCCAGGCTGGGGCGTTCTTTGTTTTGCTGGGGTCTGGTGACTCCCAATATGAAGACTTCTTCCAGCGACTGCGGGACTTTGCCCCCCACCGTGTTGGGGTCTATTTTGGTTTTAATAATGAACTGGCACATCGAATCGAAGCCGGTGCCGATATCTTCTTGATGCCATCCTGGTTTGAACCCTGTGGCCTGAACCAGATTTACAGCCTCAAATATGGCACTGTCCCGATTGTGCGGGCAACTGGCGGGCTTGACGACACAATCCAGGATTTTGATCGAATAACCCGGACCGGAAATGGGTTTAAATTCCGTGCCTATCGAGCAGATCGGCTGATTGAAAAAATTTACGAAGCCTTGCTGCTCTATAACGATCAGGATCTCTGGAAGTCAATTATGCTCAACGGGATGAGAGCCAATCACTCCTGGGAAGTGGCAGCTCATGAGTATTTGGATGTCTACCGGATCTTGAAACATACGATTCGCGAACGCATGTAAGGCCTGCGGGCACTTCTTGCGTTCATTCGTTAAATCTTGTATGCAACATCATGCACAACCGCCATTGAGAAAACCTGAGGAGGTTGACCTTGGTGAAGGCTCAGTGACAACCTGGTTTTTCTGGTCCATCGGCTCGTTTGTATTTCACAACCGACCTGGATTCCAGAGCAACCGCACAGCGTCTGAGTGGCAGGTGAGCAATTCGCAATCAATTTGGATTTGAACAATATTAGGAGGAAGAACCATGAGTGGTAGCATTGTAGAACTTACTGACGGCACCTTCAAAAACGAAGTGTTAGCGTCAGACATTCCGGTGTTGGTGGACTTTTGGGCGCCATGGTGTGCGCCTTGCCGCATGCTGTCCCCAACAATCGAAGCTCTCGCGGATGATTTTCAAGGCCGCGCGGTAGTTGGAAAAATGAATGTTGATGAAAACAACGTCACCCCAGGAAATTATAAAGTTCAAGGGATCCCAACCCTGATTCTTTTCAAAGCTGGTGTTGAACAAGAACGGCTGGTTGGAGCAACATCAAAAGATAATATTGCCCGCATGATTAACAAGCACCTGGATGTCCCATCCAGCAAATTAGGATAACCGAACCAGGAACGGACGAAATCAGACGTTTGTGCCCTTGCAGTAAGTTTTCGAAAACCGCCCGTAATTGCGACCTGTTGCCCGCAGTTACAGGCGGTTTTTCTTTGGTTGGGGCTGAAGACAGTGGGCCAGGGGCAACTGAAGGGATGAGGGATGAGGGATGAGGGATGAGGGATGAAATAAAACCAGTTCTTCAGCCCGCTTTCTTCCCCCCAGCCCTTAGCCCCAAACCCTTCACCCCAAACCCTTAGGGAGCGTTAAAGAATAAGTTCCCGGTTTTGACGATAAAAGCTGGATCAAG